>NZ_BLAY01000313.1 GCF_020521235.1 Microseira wollei NIES-4236
TAATCAGAGAATCATTATTAGCAATATTAGTGGGAATGCCATCAATTAAAAGTCCTCGATCTCTGTAAATACCAATGCGTTTTCCACCCAAAACGGTTGCTACCGCTGTGTTTTCAGCTACACTACCTAAGCGATCGCTACCTAATGGTTCTTGTCGCACCTGAATTTTGAGATCGCCGCTGGTTGATTCAACTAAAGTAAATTCACCCACCGCTTGGAAGTCGTGATATTGTTTGTCAATAGTTACTATGCGAGGGTCGTTGTAGGTAGAACCGCCGTCATCGGGGGGATCGGGTTTTCCGTCGTCATCGATAATTGTGCCTATAGCGTCTATTTCTGGCACACCTTCGGCAAATTCTTTACCGTCGGAATTTTTCAGAATCAGCCTGAATTGTTCAGTCGATTCTTGCTTGGTATCGTTAATAATTGGCACGCGAATAGTAGCACTGTTTTGTCCGGCTTCAATGGTTACTGTGCTACCAGTAATTTGATAGTCTTCAGAAGCAGTAGCAGTACCACCGATAGTGTTGTATGAAATCGTTAATTGCTCGTTCGATGCCTGACGCCGTGTCACGGTAAACTCTGCAAAGCCGTCTTTTTCATTTACTGTTACATCTGATACAGAAATCGGTAAATTGTATGGAATTTTGTATTCCTTTTCAATTATTAAATTCTTTGTAGCTTCTGGCTGAGGATTTTTTTCATCTTGCTCTACGCCATCAACTTCACCGAGTCTTTTCGGAGCGATTTGTACGTAAAAAGCATTGGCAGATTTACCGTTTGGATCTGTGCCAATAAAAGGTAATGGCTTACTTGCAAAGCCGCCTGGAGGAGCTTGTAGTGATAGCAATGGCCCGACTTGGAAATTAGCAAATTCGAGGTTTTTGTTCAATTGCTCAACATACGCACTAGCATTAGCTTGAAACTGAAGAGCTTTAATGTCGGCAGATCCCTGAAGTATGAAACCAAGATTATTTTCTAGTTGACCTGAAAGTTCATACTTTGCTTTCACTGTCATGATTCCAGCACCTTCAGAAGGAGCTTTAATCTCAAATGGTTCTCCAAAAGATTTGGTTATCTCTTTTCCTCCTTCTACTGACCCTTTATCCACTGAGATTGTGACTTTTACATCGTCTGGTTTAAATGTCAAGTCTTGCTGAAGACCAACTCCTATATTGGCTTTTAGATCCAAAAGATCGTAACTCAATTTTGCTTTAAATCTTGTCTTTCCGGCATTATCTTTGGCCGTTTTTGCTGCTTCTCCGGCTTGTTCTGATTCTTGTCGCAGTCTTTCTGCCTCTTGAAGCGCTAGTTGTTGACCTTCAGGGGGTATAGTTTTCAAGACATCTAGTTGTATTTGCAAGTCTTCTTTCGCTTTTTGCGCCGCCGCTTCTTCTTTTTGTGCATTAGGGAACTCTATTTCATTACCAAGTACTTTTAAAGCAGGAAAGGCGAAAGAGAGAGCTTTGTCTACGTCCACTTGCAAATTCAAAATGCCTTCACCTGCTTTAGTTCTGCCAGAACCGGCTATGCTAGGAAGTCTGTCACCTGATTCAGATGGGGTTGCTGATTTTATTTCCTCAATTTTGGGAAGAGAAACACTAATTTCGCCTACACCACCAGGGAGGCTAACTTTACCTATATCTTTAACGAATTGAGCAACGTCGTAACCTATTTCTAATTTAATCGGGTCACTTATATTTACGCCATCTAGTTTAAAAGGCTCTCCAAAGGGATTTTTAAGTTCAATATCAGTTAGTTTGACAGTTGTTGGCTGAAACTCAAATTTGACTCCGGCATTTGGAGATTCAAATCCTTTAGAACCATTAAATGAATTTGCTGTATTAACATTGGAATTAATACCTGGTTGAATGGGAAATAATTCATCGGAACTAAGAGCGTCCGGTAATTTTACGCCAACGTCAAGCGGGTACACAAATTTGACTTCTCCGAGACTTCCTGGAGAAATAAAGGCTGAACCTTTAAAGGTTGACTTTAATTCCTTAAAAAATCTAAATGCAGGAGTATCAATTACTTCGCCTTTAGAGTTAATTTCTATCGGCTTGAACAAGTCGGCTTTAAGCTCATTTCCAAGACCTCCAAAATTCTTAATATCCCCAGCAAAAAAGTTGAGATTGTCTTGTTGAATCCTATCGTTTGCTTGCTCGATCGCCACCACTCTCCCATCCAAAACGAGGACAACTGAATCATCCTCTGTCTGTAATTTCGAGAGTTCAGGCAGAGTCAATTGCTGCCCTTGAATCAGATCGGAAAAAATTTCTCCCTCATCCCCAGGCACATCTGAAGTATTAATCTGCGTATCTATATGATGCCCATATTCTTCCAGAAAAACAGATGCAACTGCACCCACATCCCCCTGACTCACCAACTCCCGCGACAGATAAATAGTGTCTGTCGCAGCCGCAAACGCACCATTAGCGCCATTAATCTCACTAGAAGAACGAATCGCGATCGCAGGAAAGCTGCTAAAATCTCCAGCCAACCAAGCTTGAGCTAAGGTATTAGCAATATAAGCGTCGAAGCTATTACCAAATGCCACCCCCATCTTCGTACTAAATTCTGGAGAGGTTGCAAAGTTTTTCAGCATATCTTGAGCCGTTTGCACAGCCGCTTGTGCAGTCAGGATATCGCTTGCTACCATTCCGGTGAGGGAGTCGCGATCGCGCAGCGTGCCGTTAGGCGTATCGCCTATTTGAATATCCTCAATATTATTACTCTCCCTCGACCAACTAGCTTGTTGATTCCCCTGTAGCAACCAATTTTCAGGGGAAGCGTTAGCAAAACTTGCAGATGCGATCGCATCCCTATCACAACCTTGGCCTAAATCTATATTACCTTCAATATTACTTAAACTAGCTCCCTTTTTTCTCAGAATAGCTCCGCTATCACTGCTAGATTTGAAATATTTTTTTTCATTCCAATAAGGCACTACAGTTCCAAAATTTTGTCTGAGATCGATCGGGTTTTGAGCTTCAAATGAAAAACCATCAATGTTGAATAATTCTTGCATAATCTCCTCACCAATAAGTAATCAAATTTTTTGAAAAAAACACACTAAACTTGCAGGTTTTTGCTGTAAAATTTACTGACAGCTTGACCTCTTACGGCTTAGCGCCCAGCCTCAATTCGAGGTTTATCTCTCTATCGGGTTTAAGCTCAGATTTTTAGGCAGGAGTTGATAATTTTGACAAAAAAAATTGACAAGCTTCCTTTATTTAAGTAGTAATATCTTGTTGAACGATAGTGAAACCTAACGCACTTAAGGCTTCTTGAGGTTTGTTACTTCAACCCAGCCTACTTACTCTAAATAACTTAAATCTGCTTAGTGAAATTGTCAATGGCTCAATGTGAATTTTTCGGTATTTATTATGAATAGGTCAATGACCAAGTTGCTCTTGCAGGAGAAAAACTCTCAACTTTTCCACCACCCAGTCTGCTACTGGCTACCCAGAACTACTTTGTTAGTTTTCTAGGCTGGTGTTGCAAACTTAGTCAAAGTCTGCAAGCGCACAACTTTTAGATGCTAAGAGAAACCTTGCGCGATCGCCAACAATACACCCGCCCCCACCAACGGCACGCTAAGATTATCTGTCCCGTGGGGCGACACTGCCTCCGCCAAGGTAACAAACAAAGCACCAACCAAAGCCGTCAAAAGCGCTTGCCCAACCCCAGAAGGTGTTGCCAAAGGGCTGAAAGATGAACCGGGTAGCAACCACAGTGTGCCAAACATCACCACAACGCTTGCCACAAACATCGCCACTGACCCTTCCCAAGACCGTTGACTGCCTCCAATTCGATATTGATGCTTCCCGATACGCCTGCCAACCAGTGCTGCCAACGCATCGCCCCAGGTCATCGCCATCACCCCAGCCACCGCCATCGGTACGTAGTCTACCGGGCCATCTGGTCGCCACAACAGCCCAAACAGCAGCGTCACCGAGAGAGCAAAATAGACCGTACCAGGCGAACTATCAGCAGTGTCCATCGCACCTAAAATGCGGTAACGATAGAGCAGGTAGTTGATGGGGATAAAAGTGGCAAACGGTATAATGCCGCTTTCCCAGCGTTGAAACAACGCCAGCACGCCGAAAACCCACATCCCAGCACCGATGTGGATCAGCTTGCGGGTCAGCTCTGAAGGTATCTTAAACCACCGGCGTAACGCTTCAGCCAGGATAAGCAGAACGGTGGCGTAGGCATAGGAAGCCACCAGGCCAATCAAAT
The DNA here is from genome assembly GCF_020521235.1 of Microseira wollei NIES-4236. GTDB lineage: Bacteria > Cyanobacteriota > Cyanobacteriia > Cyanobacteriales > Aerosakkonemataceae > Microseira > Microseira wollei. The sequence goes on from NZ_BLAY01000313.1 coordinate 4,246, forward strand.
CGCTGTTAGTAGCTAGCAAGTCAAATCTCCTCCCAAAACAGTTGTAGCCGCTTTCGTATAGGCGTAACCGAGTTTGACCAACTGCCAGCCAACACCACCATCTCATTAGCAATCTGTTGCCATTGGGCAGGAGTAGCAAACTTGGCTTCTACCAAATCGAACTCAATGTCTTCAGTTTTGAGTGCATCCAACGCGCCCCACAGTTTCGTTGATGGCGGTGCATCCCAGATAACCAAAGTCAGCTCGCTCCAATAGTTTAGGGGTGCGCTGCTGACCAAATCCCCAATTGTACCCACGCCACCGACACTAAATGTATTGTGCAATGCAACAGCCGCACGTCGAGCCACCTCCCACCATTGCTGACGGCGTGCTGTATCGTTGGCTTCCTGTTGCTTTACCCTGTCTAAAGCAGCAACCCAATCCAAGGGATGCACCAACCGCACCGTTTCCACCAAACCCAAACTCATCAGCAACATCCCCAAAGCATTGCGCGTACCCCATGTGCCGCCGATAATCGGGTATTTGTCGCCGTAGCCTTCTAGCTTGGCTTCCGGGCACCAGGAGACAAATTGCTCAAACCGGATAGACACGGGTTCGAGGGCGACTTGGGGTACAAATGGCACGCTACCCCAACCCAAGTCCTCGCCTTCCACTTCCTTGATAACCCAATCGCCCTTCTGATAAGGCGCTGTAAATACGGGTAGCTTTTGGTTATAGGGTAACCAAAGATGCGATGGAGCAAAGGTCAATCCCTCAAAGCCGCGATAGCAACCGTCCGAGTCGAGCGGCTGTACCTCATAACCCGATGCTCCCAGTCGGTACAATGTGACTTGCTGCTGCACTGGGTCTACGGGCCAATAATGCTCGACCCCAGCCGCTGCGTAACGACGAAATCGTTCAACTTTATCTATATCGGATTGTTCGGGTAACAGCACCTCGATGACCAAATCAGCAGAGCCATCGAAAAACCACTCGTGATAGTGCGTCAGTCGATTGGCTCTCACGAATTTAACATCGGGTGTAAATGCATCTTCGCCCAGACGCATCAGGAAATCCCGACCCATACACATACCTAGACTCGCACGCCCAACCGCAGTACGTAGCTCCTCTCCTAGCAGTTGCCGGATGTGCCAGTGTTCGCCCAGATGGCGCGACCCCAAGGGCGGTATTTCTGGGGTTTGATAGGGGTACTGGGCAGCCCATTGGCCCAAATCAGCAGTTGGCGTCGGTGCGTCAAAGGCCACTCGCAGGGCTTCGTACCATAGAGGCAGGGGAGCAAATGCAATCGCGCTTTCGAGTCCCCAACCTTGCAAGATTTCGCGCAATAACCACTGGCTCCCAGTTAAAGTACCGCCCACGCAAAACTGCCCGTCTACCAACTCCAACCGGATTTCTGGGCTGGTAAATTCAAATTCGTCAATTGCGTCTGTTGAGGATGTCATGACGCTAGCTTCCGAGAATGCTTTATCTTATCCAAACTACCACCTGCAACTGATTTAGCGATCGCTAGCAGTTGCTTATCAGCTAATCGGCATTCAAGTTGCATGATGAGAAGCTGGGGAAGCAAATTATGCAATTTAAACGCACATCAGCTTAACAGAGGTAGAGTAACTCAAGAATCGGCGATCGCCAAAGATAAAAATCCTTCTCCCCTTTATAGGATAGTTCGCGAAACCCCTATATTTTTAGAGCGGGGAGTATCCATATCAACGGGGGTATAATAGAGCCGAGATTCGAGAATTATTCAGATTAATCGATTGGACGATGACGCTACCACAAGGTTTGGAGAGCAGGTTTCGTCAAGAAATTAAACGTTACGAGGAGGAGAACAAAATGCCTTATGCTACCATTTTTGAGCGTTTAAATCGTCAAGAAGATATTATTGATATTCTAGAAACTAGGTTCAGAGAAGTTCCGAATGAGTTGGTGGATGCGATTAATCAAGTTGAGGATGCTGACTTACTTAAAACATTACATAGGCGAGCAGTTACTATTGAATCGCTGTTCGATTTTCAACAGTCTATTTTGCCGTGGCAAATGGAAGACAATGAGTGAGGAAAAAGGGGAGTTTTAGAACTCCTCCTTTTCCCTCGACATTAATATGGATAATTGCTCCCCTACTCCTGTTGACTCTATCACCTGACGGGGTGACAACCCCGTCAAAAGCCAAGAGCGATCGCTTTCTTGAGGCAACTCGCGGTAAAAAAAGATGGGGTCATTCTTGTCAACAAGCCCCATCAGTTGAAAATGTTTCCTGAACCCAA
>NZ_BLAY01000314.1 GCF_020521235.1 Microseira wollei NIES-4236
TTGTTTGTACAGTAGACCTCTTGCGAAAGTCGATTTTTCGGATGTAGGGGCTGGCGCGCGCGGGCTTACTATCGGTAAAATCAAGGTTTTCATCCGCTGCTGAGCCGGGGCCGGATTTTTACCACAAATCTAGTGAATTAACTTTTTCAATGACGAGTTTAAAACTTGAGAACAACCTGCTTTTATAAATTTCGCTGACAGCTTTTTCAGCTGTCAGCGAAATGCTTTCAGCCTCATTCTTTGTCTTGAGAAAACCCCCAGTGAACTAGATTCATTATCTCTAATGAATCTCGGTTTTTTTCGGTTAGAAAAAGCCCGATTCATCAATCAATTTAAATCTGCCAAACTGGCAACAAAGCTCTGATTATCCAAGCTAAATTAACAACATCAAACAACAGGTTGCTTGAGCAACCAACTAACTTTAAACCAGGAGAAAGACAATGATTATCTCTGACCTGAACTACTTAGAAGTTGCCCAGGAAGAAATCTGCGGTGCTGGTGGCGTTCACTTCGCAAGCACCGTCACAAAGACTGTTGATGTCACAGAAGCATACAAGCTCAATGTAGACGAAAAAATCAAATCTATCGTTTGCCTAACAGGCAACGCGGCTGAAGCTCAAGCTACCGCTGATGCTTATGGAAACGACACCAAGACGATCACCGACACCGCGGCTCAAGCCACAAATTACAGCTCTGAGTCCTTCAGCAAATCAATTGCTGCGGTCGGCTAATTTGATTTATCCAACATTTTGTCAATAGGTTGTTTGTACAGGGAATTAACTTTTTCAATGACGAGTTTAAAACTTGAGAACAACCTCCAAATTTTATAAATTTCGCTGAAAGCTTTTTCAGCTTTCAGCGAAAAAAATGCAATTCTTTGTCTTCAGAAAACCAAACTATCAAATGTCTAAGGCAAATGCCTAGAGTGAACTTGATTCATTAGGTCTAATGAATCAAGGGTTTTTTCATGAAAAAACCCAGGGAAAATCATCTCATTATCACTGGCAAATTCATCAATTTAAATCTGCCAAACTGGCAACAAAGCTCTGATTGTACCAGCTAGATTAAAAACATCTTGAGCAAATTTTATAATTTAGGAGATAAAATATATGGCTTTCCTACGAGGAGACGCTACAGCGAATAGGATTGTAGGCTTACCAGAAGATGACTTTATCTTTGGCGAGGAAGGCGACGATACCTTAGTGGGCCTCGGTGGGCAAGATGTGATTAAGGGTGGCATCGGCAACGATATCCTGTATGGTGATGGTGCGCCCGATGCCATTGGCAATGACCTGCTGTTTGGGGAAGATGGCAATGATACCCTCTATGGCGGCGGCGGCGATGACATTCTCAACGGAGGTAACGACAACGATATCCTCTATGGTGAGGCCGGGAACGATCAGCTGATTGGGGGTGATGGCGACGATATCCTCTATGGGGGAGATGGCGACGACTTTCTCGCGTCTGGCTTTGGCAACGATCAGCTATATGGTGGCAATGGGAATGACCAGGTGATTGGCAACCGTGGGAATCAGCGCCTAGAGGGCGGCAGCGGCGATGACTTTCTCGGTGGCGGCGCTGGGAATGACTTGCTGTTTGGCGGTAGCGGTGCGGATGAAATGGATGGGAGTAGTGATAATGATTTGCTTTTTGGACAAGCAGGTAACGATAAACTGTCGGGCGGAACTGGCAATGATGTCCTTTTCGGGGGCAGCAACGATGGTTCCCCCAGCGGCAATGACGAAATTGATGCCGGTCAAAACAACGACTTAATCTTCGGCGAAGATGGCAATGATAAACTCATAGGTAATTCTGGCAATGACACAATCTATGGTGGCGAAGGTGATGACGAAATCATCGGCGTTGCGAGTACGGGAACAGGCGAACTTGATATCTTAACGGGTGGCGGTGGTGTAGATACCTTCGTTCTGGGAAATACTAATAACGTCTTTTATCAGGGCTTTAGTGATAATGATTTCGCTGTGATTAAAGATTTTCAACTTAACCAAGACCTGATTCAGATTAATGGTATCAATCTGGATGGCTATAGTTTTGGCAATAGCAGCGGCAATGGTTTGATTTTCTTTAAGAACGATCTAATTGCGGTTTTCTCAGGTGTTAATATTAATTCGATTTTGGCTTCGCCCTCGTTTAAGATTGCCTAAGGAATTTTCAATACTTGACATTCTGCCTCCCTGGCGGGGGTTAATATTAAGGTCATCTGCACAGAACTCTGTAAATAAAAATGATTTTGCGCCTTCAGAGGGCTGGCATTGCTAATGGTAACTGCCTTGACATAACCCCCCGAAAATAAATTTTCATAGAGCCATGAATATGGAAAACATTTCAGAATATAACGTTAAATATATCATCCAAATAGCGTTGCAGAAGCATCAGTCAGGTGAATGGGATGAAGCTGAATCATTATACAAACAGGTATTACAAATTCAACCCGAATGTGTAGGGGAGCCAGGAAAGTTATATTATGTTCAGGCTCATAACAACCTGGGAAATATCTTGTGGCAACAGGGTAAGTTAGAAGCAGCTTTAAAATCATACCATTCAGCCTTAAAAATTCAACCTAATTATGCTCCATCTCATTACAATTTGGGAAATATATTCTTGCAACAAGGGAAGTTAGACGCAGCCGTAGATTACTACGAACAAGCCTTAAAGCTAAAACCTGATTATGCTGAGGCTCATAACAATCTGGGAAATGCACTCAAACTACAGGGCAAATTAGATGCAGCTATAGAGTCGTTCCGGCAAACTTTGAGAATCAAACCAGATTGGATTCAAGTTCATAAAAACTTGGGCAATACACTCTATGAACAGGGCAACCTAGAGGCAGCTGTAGAGTCATATCATCATGCTTTAAGGCTTAATCCTGAATTTGCTCCAGCCAAATTTGGAATTGTCATCGCTCAGCTGCCAATTATCTATTCAAATTTGACAGAAATAAACCTCAAGCGAAATAATTATCAACACCACTTACAACAATTAGCTGAACACTATAAACTAGCTAATCCCAAAGAGCTAGAGAAGGCAGCGGATGCTGTAGGTTCATTACAGCCTTTTTATCTGGCATATCAGTGCTTAAATGACCGAGAATTGCAGAATATTTATGGGGAAATGATTTGTCAGTTAATGGCGAGTCGCTATCCCCAATGGACCCAGCCTATTGCTCTGCCAGATTTAAAAGAAAACGAAAAAATTCGCATCGGTTTTGTTTCTAGTTTTTTTTACAATCATTCTAATTGGAAAATTCCTATTAAGGGTTGGGTTGAAAATTTCCCTAGGAGTGAGTTTGAATTATTTGGGTATTACACTGACACAAAACAAGATCAAGAAACTGTCAGAGCAACGAAAGTATTTGACAAATTTACCCAAGGTTCACTGCTGCTTGAACAATGGTGTGAATTAATTCAAAAAGACAAGTTACACATTCTGATTTTTCCCGAATTCGGAATGGACCCGATGACAGTTAAGTTGGGTTGCTTAAGACTGGCTCCGATTCAAATTACCTCTTGGGGACAACCTAACACCAGTGGGCTACCAACGATTGACTATTACTTGAGCAGTGAATTAATGGAACCAGAAAATGCTCAAGAACAATATACAGAAAAGTTAGTAAAATTGCCCAATTTGTCGATTTATTACACGCCTTTAGCAATTCAACCTCAAGTCATAAACAAGGAAGAAATAGGCATCAAAAATGACGAAGTAATGTTCTGGTGCTGTCAATCCTTATTCAAGTATTTACCTGAACATGATGATGTCTTTCCGCGAATTGCCAAAGATTTAGGTAGTTGCAAGTTTGTATTTATTCAATATGACAAAAGCGAATCTGTGACGGCTCTCTTTCGCCAACGCTTAAGCCGTGCTTTTGAGGCATTCGGACTCAATTATCAAGACCACTGCATCTTTTTGCCTCGGTTAGATTCTAATATGTTCGCAGCGGCTACAGCGATCGCAGATGTGTTCCTGGATAGCATTGGTTGGTCTGGATGCAATTCTACATTGGAAGCGATCGCTCACAACATACCTGTCGTCACCTTGCCGGGAGACTTGATGCGAGGACGGCATACTATGGCTATACTCAAAATGATGGGCATAGAAGAGACGATTGCTACGACGAAAGATGAGTATGTGCAGATGGCAGTTCGTCTGGGGCAAGATGCTGAATATCGTCAACAAATTTCCCGGCAAGTCGCTGAGAATAAATATAAGTTATATTACGACTTAAAACCAATCAGATCCCTGGAGGATTTTATTTTGGATACAGTTGGGAAAAAATCCATAGTCAATCAATCGCAGCCGGACAATGTTTTGGAATCATCGGTGCAATCTCTGATTAACAAAGCTGTTGAGAAAGATGAGTTAGGTAAATTGTATGAAGCTGAATCTCTCTACAAACAGGTATTAGAAATTCAGCCCAATCATCTGCTCGCTCAAGTCTCATTAGCAGACTTATTGCAAGCGCAAAATAGATTAGACGAGGCTATTGAAGCTTACCAAAAAGTTTTAAACCTTCATCCAAATCCCCTGATAGCTGTTGTAGCATACAACAACGTGGGAAATGCCCTCAAGCAGCAGGGTAAGTTAGAGGAAGCCGTACAAGCATACCAGCAAGCCTTAACAATCCAACCTGGTGCTGAGGTTTATAACAACTTGGGAAATGCCCTCAAGCAGCAGGGTAAGTTAGAGGAAGCCGTACAGGCATACGAGCAAGCCTTAACAATCCAACCCGACTGTGCTGACGCTAGATTTGGGATATTGATCGGTCAGCTGCCGCCTATCTATTCCAGTGTTGACGAAATCCAACGCAGGCGAAATCATTATCAGCAACATTTACACAAATTAGCTAATTACTATGCTGCTAATCCCCAAGAGCGAGCAAAGGCAGCTCAGGCAGTAGGTAAGTTAAAGCCTTTTTATCTGGGCTATCAAGCCTTGGATGACCGACCGTTGCAGCAAATTTATGGGTCAATGATTTGTCAGTTAATGTTGAGTCGTTATCCCCAAGGTAGCCAAACTATTGAACTTCCCAAATTAGCAGCAAACGAAAAAATTCGGGTTGGTTTTGTTTCCGGATTTTTTAGCAAACATTCCATCTGGAAAATTCCGTATAGAGGCTGGGTAGAAAACTTGGATAGAAGCGAGTTTGAGCTATTTGGTTACCACACTCTCAGCCAACCAGATCCGGAGACCCTAAGAGCGGCGAAAGCGTTTGATAAATTTACTCAAGGTCCGCTGCTGCTTGAACAATGGTGTGAGGTGATTAGGCAAGACAAGTTACACATCCTGATTTTTGCAGAATTAATGATGGACCCGATGACTGTTAAGTTGGGTTGCTTAAGACTTGCCCCGATTCAAATTGGGTCGTCTTTGGGACATTATGTGACCAGTGGTTTACCGACGATTGACTACTTCTTGAGCAGTGACTTAATGGAGCCAGAAAATGGACAAGACCACTACACAGAGAAGTTAGTTAGGTTACCAAATCTTGCGTTCCATTACACACCTGTTGAAATTCAACCTAAAGCCATAACCAAAAAGGATATAGGCATCCAAGATGATGAAATCATGTTCTGGTGTTGCCAATCCTTGTTTAAGTATTTACCGCAACATGATGATGTCTTCCCCCGGATTGCTCAGGAGTTAGCTGCTGCGAAATTTGTATTTCTTGGCAATGTCAGTGAACCTGTGACTGAAGTCTTCCGTCAGCGGTTAAACCGTGCTTTTGAGGAATTCGGACTTAATTATCAAAACCACTGTATATTTTTACCTCATAGTTGGGATTCCCAGAGTTTTGCTGGTACTACAGCCATTGCAGATATCTTCCTAGATAGCATCGGTTGCTCTGGAGGTAACACGAGCATCGAAGCAATAGGGTGCAACATTCCAGTGGTCACCTTGCCAGGAGAATTGATGCGAGGGCGGGTGACAATGGCATTCCTCAAAATGATGGGCATCTCAGAGACAATCGCTGCAACGAAAGAAGAATATGTGAAAATTGCGGTGCGTCTGGGACAAGATGCTCAATATCGTCAACACATCTCCCAGCAAATTGCCCAGAAAAAGCACCAATTATATGGCGACTTAAAACCTGTCAGAGCTTTGGAGGATTTTCTCTTAAAGCTCGTCAACAAACCCAGGAGATTTGACGCAAGAGAAGTAGCCGAAACTCTGCAACTGGCAGTTCAACATCAACGAGAAAATCGCTTAGAGGATGCTGAACAACTCTATCGTCAAGTGCTGGAAAAACAACCTGACCACCCAGAAGCTTTATACGGACTCGGCATGTTGATGCAACAGATGGGGCAACCCGAAACTGCCCAGCAGTTGCTTGTTGCAGCTTCCCAAGTGCAGCCGGATTCTGTCAAGATTTGGTTCAGTTTGGGCAATTTGCGTCAAG
>NZ_BLAY01000315.1 GCF_020521235.1 Microseira wollei NIES-4236
CTAATCGCTAATGGCTGCTCTGGAGGCAATTGAAAAGCGAGCAATTAGCAAGCGAGCAATTAGCCATCCATACACTACCGATCTCTCGCGGACATGATATTAAATCCCGCGTCCGCACCATTTTTGCGGGTGCGTTACGGCGCGGATTGCCATTTTTTGCCAAAATTGCCCCAGAATATGATGTCCTTAGGCAACGGTTGTGTAACTGCTAATAGCTAATCGCTAATGGCTGCTCTGGAGGCAATTGAAAAGCGAGCAATTAGCAAGCGAGCAATTAGCCATCCATACACTACCGATCTCTCGCGGACATGATATTAAATCCCGCGTCCGCACCATTTTTGCTGTGCCTTTTCATGGGTGATTTTGTCAGTAGTTTAATTGTGTAGGGTGCGTTAACGCAGTGTAACGCACCATTTTTGCTGGTGCGTTACGGCGCGGCTTCCCATTTTTTGCCAAAATTGCCAAATTACAGCGGATTGCAAGTGAGTGAGGTACAGCGAAATCGCTTCGTTTGTGTAGCGGCAGCATTAATGCTGCCGCTACACAACCAAGCCACAATGGCTGTATTTGACCAAGTTGCAAACCGCTATAAATCCCGCGCCTAACGCACCCTACAGTAATTTAATTTTTAATTGCTAATAAAGTTTAGATGTTCGCCGGGGAGTCTTCGCATTTCTTCTAAATAACCTTGCAATTGCAGTTGACCTTGTTCTAAAAATATCATCCAATCGGCTCGATGAATGGCGCTGGGACGATGGCTAATTAAAATGGTTGTTTTACCCCTGCGATAAGTTAGCAATTGGGTTAAGATGTGCGCTTCGCTTACTGGGTCAAGTCCGGCGGTGGATTCATCTAATATTAGTATGGGTGGGTTGTTAACAATTGCTCTAGCAATGGCTAATCTTTGTCTTTGTCCGCCGGAAAGATTGGCACCAAATTCTCCTAAAACTGTGTGGTATTTGTCGGGTAGTTGACTGATAAATTCATCGGCACCAACTATTTGGCAAGCTTGGACTATTGATTCTAATCCTATTTGAGGAGATGCTAAACGGAAGTTTTCAATAATGGTGCGACTCCAGAAGTGTGCGTCTTGAGGAACTAAGACGACTTGTTGGCGCAAGCATTCTAAGGAAAGGTCTTGCAGGTTGTAGGAACCGATGCGAATATTACCAGATTGGGGTAGATATAAACCTGTTAAAAGTTTCGCCAATGTACTTTTACCGCAGCCAGATTTACCGATGACGGCGATAACTGTTCCGCCGGGTATTTTGACGGAAAAGTCTTCTATAAGATCGGTTCTTCCTGGATAGTGAAAGTTGATGCGATCGCATACAATATCCGCGTCATCGGGAAGCTTGACAAAGCTTCTTTTCGCCTCGCCTAAATTCTCTGGCGTTGCTTCAATAACTTCGGTTAATCTTTCGGTTGCTGTACTGACGCGGCTGAATTCATCCATGAATCCAATCGCGGTATTAATGAAGGCAATAAAGTTGCCGTTCATTGTGTTAAATGCCAGCAATTGTCCGATGGTGATTTCTTTATTTATCGTCAAGTAACTGCCAATCCATAATAGCGCGATCGCTCCCACTCCCGATATCATTTCTGATGCTGTTTTATTCACAATCGCAATTTGAATCGTTCGGAAAGTCTGATTTGCCAGTTGCCCAAATCGGCTCTGAAATTCTGACCAAAATTGCCTTTCTGCACCAATGGTTTTGAGAGCGAGCGCGCCTTTGAACGTTTCGACTAAAACTCCTTGATTCTCTGCTTCTAAAACCAATACTTTCCTAATTCTCTGCTGTAATGTGGGGTAAAATAGTAAAGTAATCACAACCATCAAACAAGCTAAGCACCCGGAAAATATAGCCAGCTTCCTGCTATAAAATACCATTAATCCGAAAGACACAAGCGCCACAAAAAACTGGCTAGGTAAACTAATAACAACTTGAGCAGTTAGTTGATTAACTTCTTGGATATCGCGCAAGCGGCTAAGCACTTCGCCGCTGCGACGAGACTCGTAATAAGTCAGGGGTAAGCTCAGAATTGCCCTACCAAATTCTAAAACTAAACTTAATTCTAACCGCTGGGCAAAATGCGCCACTAGGTTCGATTGTATTAATCCTAAACTACTGCTGATGACATTGGCGAATGCGATCGCTACTGCTACTCCTGTCAGCAGTTTTGTATCCCCCCGCACCAGCACTTCGTCGGTGAGAATTTGAATCAGAAACGGTGTAGTTAAAGAAAGTAACCCGACAAATAGATTAATTAATACCGCTTCCCCTAAAATCCCCCCATAGGGCAAAACTCGCCGCAAAAATCGCCCAAAACCCTTGACTTGCTCGTCATTTTGTGATGCGAATTTTACCGGATCTGGCTCTAATAAAAGCATCGCCCAATCTGTCCAAGCTTGCGCTAATTCTTTTTTGGAAAGATAGCGAATACCTACCGCTGGATCTGCAACTGCATACTTCCACCCCCGCTTGCCATACAAAACTACCCAATGATTGCCTTTCCAATGGATAATTGCTGGCATTGGTGCCTCATTTATTCTATCTAAAATTTCCGGCGATGCTCGCACCGCACGGGCATTAAAACCGAGGGATTCTGCACCTTGTTGTAACCCCAGTAAAGTTGTTCCTAATTGTCCCGTACCTACCGCTTCCCGAATCCGATTTATCCCCAAATTACGTCGATATTTTTTAGCAATAGAAGCGAGGCAAGCTGCACCGCAATCTTCTTCATTTTGCTGAAGCACGCATGGATAACTCATCGCTTTTTTCTATACCAAACAAGGCATCTGTTGTTTGACAGATGACGCTCTGAGAAACCGGGTTTCTGCGTTCATATAAACCCGGTTTCTTTGCGTAAGTCCTGAACTATTTGGATGCGAGTCCCAACCAACTTAATTTTTGGCGAGAATTGAGGCACATAGACTTCCCGCCTGGTTTACATCCACCGTTTAGCGAGGCAGCTTCTTTAGCTGTCATTTCCGCGAACAGAGGCGCTTTGTTTTCTTGTTTCTTCATTGTCTTTGCTCTCCGCTTGTACAACATTTAAATTTAGTTCTTCTGACTCAGCGAGTCAAGTATCTTTACGATCATTTTATTAATAAATAAAATTGCAATATTCGATCCCGCACTCGGCAAAAATCTAGCAGAATGCAGCTAAAACAATCGATCGTCGCTTGGCTGGAAACTTAGCTAATATACAACAAAAAAATCTTTTTGTCTTTGACAAGCTGTCAAAGACAAAATCGAGTCAGATCGTTTAAAATAAGACCTCGTGTGTGAAGAGCGAACGAATGAGTGCGTTTACCGTGAAACTAAGTCTTCTGGGACTTCAGACAGTTATTGCTGGGGTAGCATTACTCAACACCAACCCAGTTTTAGCCAATTCAAATCAACCGCAAAGTAAAGTAGAGTTTCTGGAATCTCAAAATTCCCATAATGCGAATGATTTGTTGTCCGGAGGTATTATCGATCGAGCAATTAAGCGAAATTATATTATCGAAGTTGAAGAAATAGCCCAAACTCAATCCGGATCAAATCCAGCCAAGTTTAACCCTTGGTCAATCTCAGCAGAAGCTTTATTTCTGACTCGCAATATTCCCGGTGGAATTACGACTTCGGAATTTTATGATGTCAATACAGCTGAAACTGGGGAAACTTTAGGGACGGACAATTTAGACTTTAACTACGAACTAGGAACGAGGGTAACCCTTGGCTACAGTTTCAATTCCAAGAATAGTTTAAACTTTTCATTTTTTGGCTTGCAACAGTTTGAAACTTCCGCCAGAATCACCGCACCTGCACCGGGATTTCCCAATCCGATTATCGTTCAAGCCGATTTAGACGATACCCCAATTTTTGCACCGTTTGATTCGTTTGGAGACCGCATAAACGTTCTAGATCAGCCGCCACCTGCAGGACAAGGAAATGGTAATTTTGACATTACCAGGTCGTTTATTTCCGGCTACGAACACAGAATCAGCTACGAATCAAAATTGTACAACTTTGAGTTAAACTATCAGCGCGATCTCGGTTCGACTAGAACCTTTAGACCTTCGTTAATAGTAGGATTGCGCTACATGGGTGCGCCAGAAGAGTTTAGCTTAAATACGGGAGGTGCGGCGGCATTTCCTCCACAGGGATTGCTTCCTGTTCCTAGAGGAGAATACAAAGTTGAGACGAAAAATAACTTATTTGGCATTCAAATAGGCGCCAATGTCGATGTTGACCTCAGTCGCAATTTTACTATCGGGTTGCGCGGCAAAGCGGGGGTATTTGGCAATCATGGAGAACAAAACAGTACGATCAGCGCCTTTGATTTTGATACGGGAAATCTAGTAGATAGAATTGAGGATGGGGAAACCCGATGGACTGTTGCGCCAATCTTAGAAGGAACTATATCTGCTGACTGGCGCGTCAGTCGAAATGTTAGCTTAACCGCTGGGTTTAATGTGATGTATGTCAGCGGCGTCGCTTTGGCACCCAGACAACTCGATGATTTTGCCTCAACGGGTAAATTTGGTAGCATCGATTTCGATGGAAGTAGTTTTTATTATGGTCCTTCGGTGGGGATAAAAGTTGTTTTTTGATATCCGCTTATGCTAGGCAAGTCGAATGCAGAATATCTACCTTTAGTTAGCAGCGATGAATTTCTGCCATCTGTGAGTCGATGGACGAGTTTGGGAGGATTATTTTTAATCGGAACTTGTGGAGCCGCTTTGGCGATCGCAAACCATACCCGGTACAATGTTACTGTGAGAGCCGATGCCACCGTCCGTCCTTCTGGCGAGGTTCGCCTTGTCCAAGCAATCACCGAAGGTATGGTCAAAAGCATCCCCGTAAAAGAGAATACCGCAGTTAAACAAGGGGATGCGATCGCTTTCATAGATGACTCTTCCCTCCAAACCAAAAAAAGCCAACTTCAAGGCAATATTCAGCAAAATCAACTGCAAATCAATCAAATAGCCGCTCAAATCAATTCTATCGCCACTCAAATCGCTGCCGAAACCCGCGCCACTGAACGCGCTATTGCTGCCGCTACGGCAGAATTAAGCCGAAACCAACGGGATTTTCAACAGCGACAAATTACCACCCAAACTTCTGTTCAACAAGCAGAAGCTAATATAAAAATAGCCGAAGCTGAAGTACAAAAAGCCGAACAAGAATATTGGCAAGCCACCGCTAATTTAGAAACAATTATAGCAAATTTAAAAGCAGCAGAAGCCAACTTAAAAGCCGCTCAAACTAAACGCGATCGCTATAAACCTTTAGCCGCATCCGGGGCAATTTCCGTACAACAATTGCAGTCAGCAGAATTAGCCGTCCAGCAACAAGAACAAGCAGTTTTGGGACAAAAAGCCGCCGTAGAAGCGCAAAAAAAAGCCGTCCTCGCACAATCGCAAACCATTGAACGACAAAAACAAACAGTTGCAGCTGCTTTAGCTAAATTACAAGGGGAGTTAGCCGCATTAAATCCTAGTGCTGCACCAATTGCGATCGCCCGCGATCGCATCGCACAAGAAAAAGCCAAAGGCGACGCTACATTAGCCACTTTAACTAAAGAACAACAAGCTTTAATTCAGCGTCGCTTACAACTGCAAAATCAAATTTTAACCGATACCCGCGAGATCGAACAAATTGAAAAAGACTTGCAAAAAACTACCCTGCGTTCTCCCGTCGATGGTACTATTTTACAATTAAACTTGCGAAATTCAGGTCAAACCGTGCGACTGGGAGATTCAATTGCCCAAATTGCTCCTAATAATGCCGCAATTGTTGTCAAAGCTCGCATAAAAGCTCAAGATATTGGTAAAATTAAATTAGGGCAAACAGCCCAATTGCAAATATCCGCTTATCCCTATCCGGATTATGGCACTTTACCTGCAAAGGTGAGCGCGATCGCTCCCGATGCCATCGCAAATCCCCACAATAACTCGCCCTACTACGAAGTTACCCTCCAACCAGAAAAAAATTATTTGACTCGGAGCAATATCCAGTATCCCATTCAACCAGGAATGGCTGTCACCGCCGATATTATTTCCAGAGAAGAAACCGTTTTAACCTTTATTCTCCGCCAAGCTAGGTTGTTAGCTGATGTTTAATTTTAACGTGTTGGTAGGGACACGGCGTCCCAAAATTTTTGGTATAAACCAAAAATTGTCAAATGCCGTGTCCCTACAGACGATCAAACAGATTAACGTGTTGCTGGGGACACGGCGTCCCAAAATTGTCAAATGCCGTGTCCCTACAGACGATCAAATAGATTAACGGGTTGGTAGGGACACGGCGTCCCCAAATTTTTGGTTTATACCCAAAATTGTCAAATGCCGTGTCCCTACAGACGATCAAACAGATTAACGTGTTGCTGGGGACACGGCGTCCCAAAATTGTCAAATGCCGTGT
>NZ_BLAY01000316.1 GCF_020521235.1 Microseira wollei NIES-4236
CTGCTAGGGCTCTGTTTGTGTAGCCCCATGCTTTAGCATGTGGGCTAAAAAACTTAAGGGTGTCGCTATTGCATTCAAAGGCTGCCTACGCAGCCTTTAATAATTTTAGCCCCTCTCTGCTAGGGCTTCGTTTGTGTAGCCACACCCTTAAGGGTGTGGGCTAAAAAACCCGGTTTCTCTAACCGCTCAACTTAGCCATCAATTCTTCTGTATGTTCCAGATAAGAATTGGCTTGAGCAATTTGTTCGTTGACTTGTGGAATCAGGGAATTGAGAGCTTGTTTCAACTTCTCTTTCGCTTCTATTGATAATTTTTGGTCGGCTTGTGCTTGTCTCAAACTATTGCGATAGTTGGTAAGATACCGATCGAGATCGTTAAAGAAAACATCGATTCGCTGCTGGAAGTCTTCATCCAAATATTGGTTAATATCTTGTTTGAGATTATTGATGTTTTGTTCGATTGACTTGTTCACCTCATACACAATTCCGTGCAAGGATACGGTGTAGAAATTCTCCCGGCGATTCGGGCGTCTGATTTGTTCTTTGACTTCAAACGGCACTAGCCATAAAAAATGGGAAAACGATCTTTTTGTTCTGACTACTTCGTCGTATCCTTGGTCTACCGCTCTGGTATGCCTTAAAACGCGGGGTTTGGTAAAGTCTATTTCTTCAAATTCTAATCGGGGTGTGGGTAAAGATAACGTCAGGTTGAAATTTTCGTTCAATCTTTCCCGCGCTCGTTCTACAATGGGCTTGGTTTGCTCATCCAAGAATTCTATCATGCCTTGACGGGCTGTATCGATTTTTTGGCGGGTATTTTCTCGGATTCCTTCTAGTAAAACATCGGCTCTTTTTTTGGCGTAAGCGACGGCTAAATCGGCGAATTCTTCGGCTTCACTCAGGGTATCGAATTCGAGGGTAGCTTGGCGTTTCAAATCTAAGGGCGATTTGAATTTATTAGAAACCCAATTTAAAAATTGGTTGGCTTTGATGCTGCCTTTTTTGAGCAAATCCGCGCGCTGATCTTCTGAATCGGTGAAATAAGTTTCAACGCTGACTTTGGCTTCTTTTTTCACTTCTTCCAGAATCTTGTTGAGTTCGTGATAAAGATTGGTTTTGATTTGCTCGATTTCCTGCAAGCGATCGCGACATTCTTCGATACTATGCAAATCTCCTTCCAATGCTTCAACTTCTAGCAGGAGTTTTTCCCCATCTTGATTAATCGCGCGACTGCGGAGTTGAACGTCTTCCCGAAGTTCTACCAAACGACTGCGGGAAAGTCTGAGGGAAGATAGCAAAGATCTGGGTGCAGCTTCTGCCATTAAAGATGCGATCGCTTTCGACAAAAAGGGTGCAAAACCCGATTTCTTCCACAGCTTTTCGGCTTTGCGCTTTAATTCTTCTTCTGTCATTTCCTCAAGTTCTTCTTCCCAATCGAGGGGGAATAAATCTTGAGCCAGCGAGCGCGCACTTTGCATTTGCTGTAATTTTACATCCTTTTGCTGCTGCGATTCGACTAAAAAGCTCGTTGCTGAAAATGCCCACCTGGCGGATATTTCAAACACGCGATCGCTTGTTCCCGCATCCCCAATGCCAAATTCCGCCGCCACAAATTGCCGCACTTGTTCCGGCGTCATGTCCCCATGTTTGCGCTGGTCAACTTTATTCACCAGCACGTATAAATTTTCTTGTCCCCGTAACTCGATTACCCTTTTGACATCTTCTTTAACTTCGGCTTCGGCTTTGGTATTTAAACTGGTAAAATTCAGGACAATTAATACTGCTGAAGCCGCCCGCAATTGTTCGGCAACGACGTTACCCAAGGCGAGATTTTCCCCGGCTTCGTTTGGCCCCGGTGTATCGACTATTACCAACTTTCCCAATAAATTGGTTGACGCCGAGGTTTGTGCTTTCCAAAAGGGAGTGTAGATGCGAGGAACATCGGTAAGCGATCGCAACGGATCTGCCATCGGTTCGAGAACGCTACACAGGCGAATAATATCGTTTAAAGCAGTCAAAGTATTGTTGATGCGCTTGCACCCCGCCACCTCTTCAGAAATAGACACTTTCGCCAGGGCTTGAATTTTCGCGGGTAATTTCGCTAAATGGGGATATTGGGCGGCAATTTTTTCTTCCACGGACTCCAGCCCAAAATCGCGCATTTTTTCCTGCAACGACAGCAACGTCTGGCGAAACAATTCCCGAATTTGATCGCTCAATATTAATAGCGGCTCAGTCCGCTGCGCCTCGAAAATAATTTCCGTGGGAATTGTGGTCATAGCAGCATTGCGCGAAGGTAGGATATCTTGACCGATGATGCCGTTGATAATTGTCGATTTCCCCGCCTTCATTGGCGCGACAATTGCCATCCGCAGTTCTAAATCTTCGACATTAATGGCTGCTTGGGTGACTTCCTGGTGAAATTCCGCGTATTTGCTGCCAGTTTCATCAAAACTCAGCGCGGTATTAGCGCGATCCATCAAACTGCTGGCTTGCCTTAGCAAATCGCCAACTTGTTGTTGCAACTCTGGCATATTTAGCTTTTGGGCTTCACCGTCCATTTAACTCCTCACTTCCAGCAGGATCGTTAACAAAATGATATCTTCGAGATTGTGCCGCAACTTCAATGGTTGCACAAGCCGTGCCAAAATCTAGCACGGGAACTAGGAATGCGATCGCTTTGTCTATGTTGGAAACAGTCGCTTTCATCGATAAACTCAACAAAAAAGACACTGGGAGATCGGATAGATTTTCAGGCTTGACCTATGCAAAACCCTGCTTTTAATTTTCGTCACCTTTCAGGGGCAATACCAGTCCCGCTCAAGTTAACTGCATCTGCCTTGCTGTTAGCCCTAATCGGCATCCAAATGGCAGGCGCTGCACAAAAGCCAGCCAATCCACCCTCTGTTGCACAAGCGCAACGAGTGGCACAAGCGGACGTTGCTAAGCAATTGGTAGGACTGTGGCAAGCACCTACAAGACCTGGTGCGCCGCCGCTGAGGTTGGTTTTTGGCGGAGATGGCAAAATGTTCATCATCCTCCCAGCCTCCTCTGGACAGGCTCAGGCGTTAGATCTGAGATACCGAATTAATGCGGCATCTCGACCGATGCAGTTGGATATCATAGCCGAAGGTAACCGCTCCGCTCCAACAATTTTTGAATTAACCCCCGATCGGAAGCTGCGCTTGCAACTGCAAGGAATCAACGCCGGACGCCCGAGACCTATCGCTTTTGGTGCCAACGCGACCGTATTAGAGAAAGTTTCCGATGCCGCCAACTTGCCTGCAAATACTCGCGTCGTCCAACCTGGAAGCAATACCCCGCTTCCCGGTGGGCGGTAGTTAAGGGGATGAGGAAGATGGGGAAGATGGGGAAGAATTACCTCTTGTCTCCATCATTTCCCTTGTTTACCTCATCCGAGTGCAACTGGCTGTAAACTCTTTGGGTTACTAGAACAGTGGAGAAAGCTAGCAAGTGTATAAACTAGCTTCTAATCAATGACTAATCAAGACAACCAAGAGGAAAACATACACAGCGCCACTGACCCGGATAAGTGCTGGGAGATGGGGCGTAAGTAGAACTGGAGAGTCAAGCGGATTGAGCTAACACGCGATCCCATCCTCAAAGTCGATTGCGTGTTCTATGGGAAACAAACTTCTTTTGAAGATAAACGTTTTGAGGACGCTAATGATGAACGAAACGTGGATAGTTTTTAAAGCTGAATCGCTTTCAGCACATGGTTGGGAGGAACGAAAGTTGCTACCATCTGGTGGTCTAACTGACATTCTGGCAACAGAGTGGGATTTTTCGGGAAAATTGCCCCAAGTGGGCGATCGCCTGCGGGAATATGCCAACCTACAAGACCCTGGTAACGGGGTCACCCACGGACGAGATGGAGATTGGGTAGTCAATCAGATTGACCAGTTCTCATCCTTCGATACCAACCAGCGGATCGTGGTATGTTACTGCTCCTATCAACCCGTTGAGGCTAACTGGGTCGAACTCCATCGTGGGAAACCGATTGACCAGATTCTGCAACCTGCTCAGATTTGATACTCCCCGACCTAAAGTAAAGGTACGGGCATTCTTGTCAAAAACAAGGGAGCCTTCATCAGGAATCAGATCAAAAAATTCCCGATCTACACGCTGAATCTCGGATTGATTGGTTAAAATCCAGTTACCTGAGTCAACAACTTCCATGACCGACACCGTCCTTGCCGTCCAAAACCTGCGAGTCCAATTTCCTACCGCTGAAAAACCGATTAAAGCCGTTGACGGTATCTCGTTTGAAGTCAAGCGGGGGCAAACTCTGGGAATTGTCGGCGAGTCGGGGTCTGGGAAATCCGTCACCAGTCTCGCGGTGATGGGTTTAATCCCCCCACCCAGCCAAGTTAGCGGCGAAATTTGGTTTCAGGCATTTGTGGATCAAGGAGAAGAAGTTCGCCCCACAGCACCTCCGATCAATTTGCTGCGGTTGCCAAGGTCTAACATGCAACAATATCGGGGCGGTAAGATTGCGATGATCTTCCAGGAACCGATGAGTTCCCTCAACCCGGTTTATACAATTGGGTTTCAGTTGGTGGAAGCAATTCGCCAGCATCAGAACGTTTCGCAAACAGAGGCGCGGCGAATTGCGATCGCTCTGCTCCAAGAAGTCAAACTGCTTCCTTCTGACGAGGCATTACGCCAAAATTATCTGGAATTTAGACAACAATTACCTAAAAGCCAATCAGAACCCACAGAAGGGGAAATATCCCAGCACATCATCCAGAAAAAACTGGCAATCCTCGACCGCTATCCCCACCAACTTTCCGGCGGTCAAATTCAGCGCGTCATGATTGCCATGGCAATTTCCTGCAACCCGACGCTGTTAATTGCCGACGAACCTACCACCGCTTTAGACGTAACCGTGCAAGCGACAATCCTCGAACTGTTGCGGGAGTTGTGCAGTAAACGGGGGATGTCGATGATATTTATTACCCACGATCTAGGTGTAATTGCGGAAATAGCCGACTCGGTGGCGGTAATGTATCAAGGAAAAATCGTCGAGTCTGGTTTAGTTTGGCAGATTTTTTCTAACCCTCGCCATCCCTATACCAAGGGATTGTTAGCTTGTCGTCCCCGACTCAATCAGCAGTTGAAATATTTACCCACGGTGGCTGATTTTATGGAAGTCGTGACAAGTGAAAACGGCGAAATAGAAATCCGGGAAAAAAGCGCGACGGCGGGGGACTCTAGGAACAGAGGAGCAGAGGAGCAGAGGAGCAGGGGAGATATCTCTGCGTCGGGGAATATGTTCCCAGGGGAAGAGGCACTTTTATCGGTGCGCGAGTTAAAGGTAGGTTTTCCAGAACAAGGCATGTTTGGCGAAACGAAACGTTATTTTATGGCAGTAAATAAGGTTTCGTTTGATGTTTTTCCGGGAGAAACATTGGGGTTGGTGGGAGAATCGGGTTGCGGAAAAAGTACCCTCGCTCGCACTTTAATTCGATTAATCGAACCGATGAGCGGTCAGATTGTCTTTGAAGGGCAAGATATTACTAATTTAACGGGAAGAAGACTCCAGCAATTGCGGCGGGATGTGCAAATTGTGTTTCAAAATCCGTTTAGTTCCCTCGATCCGCGGATGAAAATTGGGGAAGCGGTGATGGAACCTTTGTTAATTCACGCTGCTAATAAAAGCCGCCGCCAACATCGCGAGCGCGTCGCATATTTGTTAGAACGGGTAGGTTTAAATCCTAACTGGATGCACCGCTATCCCCACGAATTTTCTGGCGGACAGCGCCAGCGTGCCTGCATCGCGCGTGCTTTGGCGCTCAATCCTAAGTTTATTATTTGCGATGAGTCGGTTTCGGCGCTGGATGTTTCGGTGCAGGCGCAAGTCTTGAATTTGTTAAAAGAATTGCAAGCAGAATTTGGACTGACTTATATCTTTATTTCCCACGACTTAAACGTGGTGAAATTTATGAGCGATCGCATCATGGTAATGAACCGGGGTCAAATCGAAGAAATTGGCCCCGCCGAAATGATTTACCGCGAACCAAGCAAAGACTATACGCGCCAGTTAATAGCTTCGATTCCTACCGGAACTTTAGAGCGAATTCGGGAACGTCAATTTAGGTAATTAAATATCAGGGTAATCGGTAATTGTCAAGTATTGACACGGCATTTTCCAACCTTTGGTATAAACCAAAATTTATTCTACGCCGTGCCCCCTGGGCATTTATGCAAGTTGTATTGACACGGCATTTTAAAACCTTTGGTATAAACCAAAATTTATTCTACGCCGTGCCCCCTGGGCATTTATACAAGTTGTATTGACACGGCATTTTCCAACCTTTGGTATAAACCAAAATTTATTCTACGCCGTGCCCCCTGGGC
>NZ_BLAY01000317.1 GCF_020521235.1 Microseira wollei NIES-4236
AACCGCTCAGGATATGGCTGGTATGCGTGACAAGCACCTTGTAACTGAGGAGCCGGATGAGGTGAAAGTCTCACGTCCGGTTCTGAAGACGAGTCAGAGGGGTGACTCTCTGACTTAGTTCAACAATCAGTCTCTCTCGGTCATGTCGTTGACCTACAAAGAGACGGGTAAAGGCTTGTCTGCCTACGACATGAAAAAACAGATCCCCATCTGGAAGCAAGAGCATGAATGGCTAAAAAAATGCTATTCCCAATGTTTGCAGCAATCCGTTTTGAACCTGTCTCAGGCGTTTATCAATGGCTTTGATGGGCGAACACTGTACCCAACCTTCAAATCTCGGCACGGTCGGCAGTCGATTCAATATCCTCAGAACGTCAAGATTTTAAGCGATTCTGCGATTAAGTTCCCTGGCAACCTGGGAACGGTCAAGGCAAAGATCCATCGGGACTGTGTTGGCAAGCTCAAAACCGTCACCGTATCGAGAATGCCTGACGGTCGATACTATGCATCTGTGCTGATGGATGACGGAATTGAAAAGCCTCAATCCAGTAGTGAAGGTAAAGCAATTGGAGTTGACTTGGGATTGATTGATTTTGCGGTCACGTCTGACGGCTCTAAATTCAACAATCCGAAGCATCTCAAAAAGCATGAACGCAAACTGAAACGCAAACAGCGCATATTATCGCGCAAGAAGGATAAAACTACCAACAAACGTCGTAAGGCTAAAGTTGCACTCGCTAAAGTGCATGTCTTAATTTCCAGAGTGAGAGAAGATTTTCTACACAAGCTATCCCGCAAGATAGTCAACGAGAACCAAGTGATTGTTGTAGAAGATCTGGCAGTCAAGAACATGGTCAAAAACCACACTCTAGCCAAGTCAGTATCTGATGCTGGATGGGGAATGTTTCAAACCATGCTCAAATACAAAGCAGAGCAAGATGGGAAAATCTACCTCGAAATCGGGCGATTCTTTCCCTCATCACATCTGTGCAATGCGACGCTGCTACCGATTCCAAAGATGGATCTCTCCGTGCGTTCTTTCCTTTGTCCCCATTGCCACGCGCATCATGACAGAGACGTGAATGCAGCAATCAACATCAAAAATGAAGGCTTGCGGATATTGGCGCTAGGAACTAACGCTACTGCCCTTGGAGGCAATGTAAGACCAAAGCGGTTTGGGCGTAAGTCTACGACTGTAGAGGCGGTTGCCGTTGAATTGGGAAGCCAGTACCATACCGCCTCAGCGGTTGGTGTCTGGTAGTTCACTTACATACTTCTGTTTATTTGCACCTTTCTTACTTAGACTTCTCCAAAAGATCGGCTCAAAGGCGGGCAGAATGCCCACCCCACAAGGATTATTGGAGAGATCTGTTAAAGTCAGAGTTAGTTATTTCGCATTCCCGAGCGATATTCAGCTAGGAAACTCCAGCACCAGCGGATTGAATTAATAGATTGGGAGCATATCCAACAGGTTTATTCCCAACAGCAACTCCGCCATGAATCATACCCTGAATTTCGTTGCCAAAGAAGCTATAAGGAAATTGAGGTTCAGGACGGCTGACGAGTTCTAAACGGTTGGCAAGTTCGGTGGGAATCTCAAATTCCAGTGCTTTGAGATTGTCTTCTAGTTGGGATAATTTTGTCGCACCTATGATAACCGAGGCAATGCCAGGGCGATTAACTGTCCAATTTACTGCCACCTGGGCCATACTGCAACCTAATTCTTTCGCGACTTGTTCTAATTCTGATACGATTTTCCAGTTGCGTTCGCGCAAGCGAAGGGAGGCATATCGCTAATTTTCTGAAACGCCGGATTCGAGATTCCTTTCACCGTTTCTAGTCGTCCTTCCCCGGTATATCCACCTTCGCTAGGCTTATACTTACCACTTAGTAAACCGCTTGCTAAAGGACTCCAAACCATAATTCCCATACCGAGTTCAACTCCCAATGGCACAAACTCTCGCTCAATGTTGCGTTCCACCAAAGAGTATTCTAATTGCAGGGTAGATAAAGGCTCATAACCGCGCCATTCTGCCAAAGTTTGCGCGCGTGCGGCATACCAAGCAGGCGTATCGCTCAATCCGATGTGACGGACTTTACCAGAACGCACCAAATCGTCCATCGTTCGCATCACTTCTTCGGCAGGGGTGATGGTATCCCAAGTGTGGAGAATATAGAGATCGATGTAATCTGTTCCTAAGCGCTTGAGCGAGCCTTCTA
This sequence comes from Microseira wollei NIES-4236, assembly GCF_020521235.1. GTDB lineage: Bacteria > Cyanobacteriota > Cyanobacteriia > Cyanobacteriales > Aerosakkonemataceae > Microseira > Microseira wollei. Next base: position 2,221 of record NZ_BLAY01000317.1, read on the forward strand.
CTGCCCGCATAATGTTTTTACGCCCATTTCCGCCTGCGTTGGGGTTTCCTGGTTCGGCATTGTAGCTGAATTTCGTGGCGATAACTGTGCGTTCGCGAAGCGTGCCGGAGGCATATCGCGCCGATTCCTTTCGGCAATAAATTTCCCCAACCAAGTTTCGCTCGTTCCACCTGTGTAAAGATCGGCGGTATCGATGAAATTTCCTCCCGCATCCACATAGGTGTTAAACAGTTGGCGGGCAGTGTCTTCATCCGCACCCCAACCCCATTCCGTACCGAAAGTCCGAAGTGCCTAGTGCTAAACGGCTGACGCGCAAGCCCGATCGACCGAGGGTATAGTACTGATTGACAGACATAAAATGACTCCTTTAATCAACGAAATGAATTACACGCTGAATCATTTGAGAAGAGGTCAGATCGCCAACCATCAATCCCTTTGACAATATCTCTCCAGTATCGCGCTGCAAACACCAGCGCAGCCGAAAAACATGGTGATGAGTGTCAATATTTCCTTCCGGTTTCAGCCGATGATCGAAACGCTCTCGAAATCGTTCGATTAATGCTAGTACTCCTGCAATCCCTTCAATTGTCTCTGGGACGTGCGGATCGAGATAAATTACATCAGCTGTCATGCAGTTGATTAGCAAGTTATGCCTTGCCTCTGAAGTGTCTGCATTCCATGCAGCTAGATAATCATCAATTGATTTCATGATAAACTGTCCATATAATTGAGCGTTAGTTGGCTTCGTTTCTGGGTGGAGACGGTAGTTGTCAGGTTATTGTTTGGCATTTAGCATTAAAGCCAGGATACAGTCTAACAGGAATTGAGGAGCGGATATGGTGCAAATTGACCGAACTAACAACGCGATCGTTGGTTTAGATTTATACACCGTTGCCGAACGTCATCAGTCGGGTTTGGTTGAGGCAATTGTTGCACAACAAATCCCATCTTGGAAGTCTAATCCTTATTTTTTGTCAGCCAGCGTCCATCAAAGTTTGGACGGAGTTCGTGTCTTCACCTACAGCCAATGGCAACCTAAATTCGACCATCGTAGCTTGCCACGTCCTACTATTTTCGGCGAATTTTTTCCCCCTGATTCTCTGCAACTAGAAGTTTCTGCTAGTCGATCGGTATCGGCAAAAGTTGAAATTGTAGCAGGCAATCGTATTACACATCTGGCAGAATTTCGCATGATGCCATCGAACCAACCAGAAATGGTGAAACGAACAACTGCTGAACTAGATAGAGCAATGAATGATACACCAGGGCTAATTTCTGCAACATTTCACCGTAGTTTAGATGGAACGCGGATGTTTAATTACGGTCAGTGGGAAAATAAGGAAGCATTTGAAGCAATTCTTAGGCAGCCAGGATTTAATCCGGACAAGCCTTATTGGGAAGGTTTAGCTCGCAATGAGTTCCATTTATACAACGTCGTTCATGTTGTTCATAGCCAGGATTGAAGAACTACCAAATGCTATTTATGATTATTGAGCGCTTCAAAGACAATGACATGCTACCAATTTATCAACGTGTTCGTAATGAAGGCAGAATGTTGCCTGAAGGACTCAAATACATTGATAGTTGGGTAGAGCCAAATTTCAGTAGATGTTTCCAGCTCATGGAGTGCGATGATTTGCGCTTACTTCAGGAATGGATTTTGAAGTGGCGTGGTTCTGGAGTAACTTTTGAAATTGTTCCGGTAGTGAGTAGTAAAGAAACTCAAGAAGTCGTCGCTCCATTCCTCGATCGCTCTTAAATTATTCACGATCAATGGTTCGTGGAATTAAGTGAATGTTATGCTAGCCCAATCCGCCCCCATCAACGCTCAAATTGGCACCTGAAACATAGGAAGCTGCACCAGAAGCCAGCCACAGAACCATGCTGGCAACCTCACTGGGTTGTCCGGCTCGTTTGCTGGGATAGGGCGCAACCAGTTGTTCTTCGGTGACTTTCCAGTCGCGTTTGACGCGATCGAGCATGGGTGTATCAATTGCTCCTGGTGAAACAGCGTTAATCCGAATTGTTTTGCCGTATTCTTGCGCTGCCATTTTGGTCATGTGAATCACGGCAGCTTTGCTAGCTCCGTAGCCAATAATATTAGGAAAAGCTCGATGTCCGCCAATACTTGCTATGTTGATAATGGCTCCGCCTCCCGTCTTGAGGATATGGGGAATTTCGGATTTCATGCCGAGAAAAACGCCGCGAACATTGGTATTCATTAAATCATCGAATTCAGCGATCGCAGTGTCGGCAATCGGTGCGGGTGGATAATCAATTCCGGCGTTGTTAAAAGCAATATCCAGCCGACCGTATTTGGCGACGCAAGCATCAACAAATGCTTTCACATCTTCAGCTTTGCGAACATCTGCCCGCATATAGGTAGCTTCTCCACCCCGCGCCCGAATATCTCGTTCTACCTGCGCTCCCAAATTCTCGCGACGACCGCAGAAAAAGACTTTTGCACCCTGTTGAGCAAAAGCTTCGGCGGTGGTTTTGCCAATCCCAGAAGTTGCCCCAGTAATTAAAACCACTTTTCCAGCAAATTCGCCTTGGGGGTTAATTGTGCTAGCCAATTGAGTAGCATTCTGAGGATTGGGGTTAGATTCTGGAGTAGCGGCATTAGCGAAGCTTTTTGTCGATATGGCAGCGGCAATTCCAGCGGCTGCTGTAGCTAGAATATTGCGACGCGAGCATGACATCATAACCTCCGATAAAGCGACAAAAAAGGACGAGAAATGAGCAGGCGAATTTAGAATGAGGACTGTAAGTGCTTGGCGATCGCTGAAATCGATTGGTCAACTGTAGCTGGCTGGTCGTAGAAGTCGAATTGGGTGCGATCGCTCAACCATTTAAACTGTTTATTCTGACCGGGAATCGCCGCAAAAAACTGCCGCGCACCGTCGGGAATTGCCGCTTTCTCGCTATGGATAAACAGCGTCGTAACTTTGATTTGCTGGGCAACGGGCATGGGATTAAACGTCAGCCATTGCGCCCAAGATGCGACAGCAAATCGATTTTCCCACTGGGTAATCGCACCTCTTTGGGGATTTTGATAGTAGTCAATGTCGCCATACATCACGGCTGTTTTGTCCGTCTTACTCGTTGCCAAAACATAATCCGCTTGTCCGGTTTGCTTAAATTTCGTTTCTGCTGCTCGACCCTTTGCAATCAGGCTTTCTACTGCTGCTCTGCCGCCATACACGGTGTCAACAATTTGAGGCTCGTGAATCCACGGGGCAACGGTAATCAAAGACTTAATTCGAGAGTCTTCTGCTGTGGCAACTGCCATGTAACCTGCACTCGCACAGATGCCCAATCCGGCAATGCGATTGGCGTCTACAACATCCACCGTTTGCAGAAAAGACACGGCGTTTTTAATATCAGCAATTTTAGCGGTAGGAGACTCGAAACTCCGCAGCTTACCGCCACTTTCACCCCAAGAACGGAAGTCGAAAGCAAAGGCAGCAAATCCGCGCTCGGCTAATTTCTGTGCGTACAATGCAGGCATTTGCTCTTTGATGGTCATCCAAGCACCCGTCACAATTACCGTCGGCAGTTTGTCGCCTGGTTTGTAATTAGCAGGCAGGTAAAGATTCCCCACCAGGGTTTCGCCTTCGCTTTGAAACGTGACGCGATTGATACCCGGTTGTAGGGCGGAACGTTGGCTCAGCAGTGAAGACGCTTGAGAATGAACGGAGGCGGCGGTGACGGCAGTAGCGCTACCTAAAACGATAAGAGAGATGGCCCACAAGCGAGAACGTAATTTCACGATCGAGACTCCTGAATCAACTTTCATGCTCTTAATGTACGGAATGAGCCATTGGCAGAGATATTGAATTCTTGCGCGGAGTTATCAAAATCTTGCTGAACCTCAACTTGTGACTGGGTACAGCAGATTGCAAGTCAGTGATGCTCTGTGTGCGGGCACCCTTAAGGGTGCCGCTACACAAACGAAGGTGTAGGTCATACGGCTGCAAGACGCTATATAGCAGTTTGCAACTTGGTGAAATACAAACCCCTAGTAGGGGCACGGCATCAAAAGCCTTTTGGTGAGCAATAAATCTGATTTATGCCGTGGTTGGTGAAATACAAACCCCTAGTAGGGGCACGGCATCAAAAGCCTTTTG
>NZ_BLAY01000318.1 GCF_020521235.1 Microseira wollei NIES-4236
CCATTAGCCATTAGCCATTAGCCATTAGCCATTAGCCATTAGCCATTAGCCATTAGCCATTAGCCATTAGCCATTAGCCATTAGCCATTAGCCATTAGCCATTAGCCATTAGCCATTAGCCATTAGCAATTACCCATTCACAGATGAAGCAACCAGAGGTTTAGATTTTTCAGGTTTTTCAAATACCTTGTTCGGCTTTCTCAAACCCAAACTGTGACGAGCATATTCGTGCTTTTGAGCATACATGTCGCTGATAAAATTATTCAGCGGTCTTTCCACATCTTTGATAAAATCCGCAAACCAATTCCTTTGATCTTTTAAAGGAAAACGGCTAATTACAGGGCGGAGTAAAGCGCGATAGCGGCGGCGTCCGAGACGATTATACCGCTTTTCAAAATACCAATCTTCCTGAAGTCCCCACTTTTGGCGGAAGTGATTAAAGCTGGCAAGATCCCAAGCATCGCTCCAGCGCAGCATAAAATAAGTGACATCCCACCAATCTAATTTTGCCCCAGTCATGTAGGTGACGATGCTCTGGCGATCGCAATAAACCGTACCGCCATTATGAGTCGCCATCAAACACAAATCGATGTGTTCTCTCGTGCTGAGCAACCCTTCATCCATCCCGCCATGTTTTTCCAAGAATTCAGTACGCACCAACGCACAGTGCAACTCAACAAAATCGCACTTAACCCGCTCCAATTCGTCAGCAATCTTGGAAACCCGCCGTCCTTCTAAATAGCTATTCTGCACCGCAAATCGTCCACTTTTGCCATTTTCTACGCGAGTTTCAAAGTAAGTTTCTCCACCGCCATTGTGAACGACTTCATGCACGGGTTCGTCAATGCAAGTTAAAGTCCCAACCACAGTTGCATCAGTTTCTTCCGCAGTTTCTACTAAGCTTTGCAACCAACCCCGTTTAACCAGTACGTCGTTATCAATGAAAACAAGGTACTTGGTTTTAACTTCTTTAAGTCCCAAGTTTCTGGCTTTGTTAGGAGAAATAAAATGCTCGGTGCGAATCAATTTAAAATTCTTCTGCTTGGATTGCTCTTCCAAATAGCGCTTGAGCGAGGGAGAAGAACCTCCATCGACATAAACTAATTCAAAGGGATAATCATCAGTTTCGCTGTAGATGCTTTCTAAAGACTCGCGACTATAGCTAAAACGCTCCCGTGGTACGACGACAATTGTCACAAGTGGTGTTTGCATGGTTGATGTCTCCATTGTTGATTGTTCTTGGGGTAAGTTGATATTGAGGGTCATAATTACTCCGGCAACGAGCGAGTATTAAAGTTTTGACTACGAACTTAGAAACCGGGTTTCTTTTTTCAGAGAAACCGGGTTTCTTTTTTCAGAGAAACCGGGTTTCTTGGCGTCAGTCCTGAAGGATTAGGCTGCCACCTTGCTTGCCAGTAATTCTTTCAGCAATTGGGCAGTTTTTTGTGCGCCTTGGAGTTCAAAAGTCTTAAACTGTTTGACAACAGGTTTGTAAAGATATTCGACAATTTTCTTAGCCAATTTTTCTGGTTTTAAATCATCTGGCTGAATCACCTTGACGATTCCCAGTCGTTCCATCTTTTCGGATCTGACTTTCTGCTCCCAATCTTTATTAGAAGGAAGCATCATCGACTTCACGCCTGTGTTGAGAATGTTCATGGCAGTATTGTAGCCACACAAGCTAATGGAAAGTTCTGCTTTTTCCATATAAGCCAATAACTGCGATGTGTATTTCCTCAAGGTCAGATTGGATTTGTTTTCTGCTGCTTTTTGCAGTTGTAAAAACTTTTCATTCGGGATAAAAGGCCCAGTAAATACTTGCAGGTGATAGTCGGGTAAAAGCTGTTTTATTACTGAGCTTGCTTCTAGAATTGATTCTAACAGTTCGTGGCCTAATTGTCCACCCCCTACACTCACTAAAATCATCGGATTTTTCCGATTAAAATCAATCAAATCTTCCGGGTTTACGGCAGGATTTTCCGGAGAAGATTGAACGACATATCCCGTGTAACGGATATCGCATTTGATGTCTTGGATTTGAGGGAAACTTTCTTCTAAGCGATGAAAAGAGGGGTCGGAATGCACCAGGAGTAAGTCGAAGTATTTATTCAAGCGATCGCAAGTCTTCTCGATAATCGCATCCCGATTTTCATATGCTTGAGCCATCACCACATCCCGCAGACTGCAAACAACTTTAGTTTTACGTCCTGTTGCTCGCACTCGCTCTAACAGTGGAATAGATTCAAACTCAAACTGATATTTCTTGAACGGATACCCTTCGATCGTTAAACAATCAGGCTGGAATTCATCGAACACTTTGAGCAGTAAATTTTTTCGATTTTCCTTAACTTCCTCAATATTTTGCTCACTGTCTGCAACTTTAACTTGCTTGTTTTCCGACAACAGTAAAGGTAGAGTCACCAATTCAACATTGGCTGGAAAATCAAACCCCTCCACTTCCGTTCCCGCTTTGACAAAACAGACTTTAAACTCTTTAGCGAGGCTGCGAATAATTTCCGTACTCCTCACGAGATGACCCATTCCTAAGTGATACTGACAGTAAAACAAAACCTTTTTCATTTTCCCCTCCACTTAAGCAGCCTCAATCATTTGTAATTCAAGTAAATTTTGCAGCAATTGTGCCGTTTTTTGCGCTCCCTGTAATTCCAAATTTTGGCATAGGTTTTTAACAGGTTCTTTGTTGAGACAGGCAATAATTTTTTCAGCCAGATGAGCGGGTGACAAATCCTCAGGACGAATCACCTCAAGAATTCCCATTTTTTCTAGCTTTTCGGCTCTAATTGCCTGCTCTCGGTCTTTATTAGAAGGGTAAATCATCGAGCGAACGCCAGTTTTGAGAACATTCATTGTCGTGTTATAGCCACCCAAACTAATCGAAAGACTGGCTTTTTCCATATGCTCAATTAACTGGGTAGTAAAACGCCGAATGTTGATGTTAGTTCTATCTGCGGCTAACTTTTGCAGTTGTAATAACTTTTCATCTGGCATCAATGGCCCCGTAAATATGTTAATTTTATGACGCAATTGTTTTTCCAGAATTGCAGCAGCTTCTATAACAGCTTCCAGTAGATCGTGACCCAGTTTACCCCCGCCAACACTGACTAAAATTGTGGGTTCTTGACTGCTCAAGCTGGCGATGTCTTCGTCAGTAACTACAGTATTTTCTATTGGAGATTGGACGACGTATCCTGTGTAACATACTTGACATTTCAGGTCTTTTGCTAAAGCAAAACTTTCCTCTAATCGATGCACTTTTGGATCGGAATGATACAGTAACAGGTCGTAGTAATGATTCACAAACTGACATCTTTATTCTTCTTTTTTAGCGCGTTCTTCAGTATTCTTGACCATAAAAATGTCTCGGAGACTGCCAACAACTTTGGTTGAAGGTTTTGTCGTTTTTACTCGCTCTAGAAGTGGTACTAACTCAAAGGACAAGCTCTGTTTCTTGCTGAACGGAAAACCTTCTGTAATTAAACAATCAGGCTGCAATATGTCAAACACTTTGAGAAGCATATTTTTGCGGATTTCTTTAACTTCATCAAGGCTGAGGGAACTATCTGCAACCATGATTCTATTTTCTGACCAGAGCGTTGTCGGGTCTACCTGAATTGCTGGTAGGTGGATTGTTTCAACACCCGATGGCAGTTCAAATCCCTGCACAGGTGTTCCACCTTGAACCAAACAAACTTTAAAGTCCTTACTCAGGTGGCGAATGATTTCTGTTGTTCGGACTAAGTGACCTAGACCTAGAAGATTTTGGCAGTAAAACAAGATATTTTTCATACACCTCTTCCCTGATTTTCCGTGATTCAATTGTCTTTAAACCGCTGTCAGTAAATCGGCGTATAAAGACTTGGAATACCTGTAGGCAAATTCGTCAGACTCAATGCCATGCAACAGGTTATAAATGTAGCGAGTAGTCTGAGGAAGTCCATCCAAATCAAGGCGGGAAACCGCAGGCAGATGACTGGTGGAATTGCTGAGTTGTTCTAAAATTGTTTCCATCAAACCTTGGGGTGTCAAACAATCCGGATGAATCATTTTCACTAAACCCAATCTAGATAACCGTTCAGCGCGAATTAATTGCTCTTTAGCTGGTTTGACGCGGGGAACGATAATTGATTTCTTTCCTAAAGAAAGAATTTCCGTTACCGTGTTATAGCCACCCATAGAAACAATCAGGTCAGATGCTTCCATGTAGCTCATCAAATCATCGGTAAATTCGCTAATTTGAACGTGGGGATATTTTTGCGCTGTCTGATAAAAGGCTTGTTTCTGGGATGCCTTCATTTCGGGGCCACACAGGATGACGCTTTTTAATTTGTGTGACTCAGGAAGATGTTCTAGACTGGCAAAATAGTTTTCAATCAAGTAATCGCCATCTTGACCGCCACCCGGCGTAACTAATACGAATTGTTCGTCTGCATTGATTTGCAATTCTTGGCGGAGGATGCTACGAGGCTTCAAACCGGGTTCTTTACGAATGTAGCCACAGAACCGCACTTTTTTAGCAGTATAAGCCGGAAATTGATATTCCTTTGTCAGGTTAAAAACTTCTGGCATTCCCACAACCAAAATCTGGTTGTAAAAAAAGTAAATCGCTTCGTGATAACCGTTGTTTTTCCATTCTGGAATCGTTGTTTCTGGGCTGTCGAGGATATCTCTCAGCAACAGCAATAGCTTGGTTTCTGGCAGCACGCATTTCAAATATTTTAGCGTGGCTGTTAGCTCGCCTTCTATGCCATTGGGCTTTTTATCAACCAAGAGCATATCTGGTTTGAAATTAATCGCTGTCGCCAGAATTATTTCGGATCGAAGCTTTACCGTTTCATCAGTTTCAGTGTTGAGATATTTAGCTGATAATTGACCGGATTCCCCCCGATTGAGACAAGGAAGTTTGACGTAATCAAGCCCTTGAGGTAGCCGAAAACTATGCAGCATCGGCGAACCAGAGACCACTAAAATTGAAAGTTTTGGAATGGTTTTCAACAAATAGTTACAGATGGCAAGCATTCGGCTAATATTGCCGAGACCGAATGTGTCATGAGAATAAACCATAAGTCTCATTTTCAAATGCCTCCCAATGTTTTGAATGGGTGTTTGGAGCGAATAGTCATGAGGGAATAGCCAAAACTGTTGCTGAAGTTTCGGACTGTTAAAATAGCTGATTGCAAGATTATTTAATCAAATAATTAAAATAATCTTGTCCTAGCTTGACTGTGCATCAATCAAAAAGTTTCCGGCTAATTTTTAGCGTTCTTTGCAGCGGTTTTCCTCTGCTACAGAACGAGCAGCTGACTTTCAACCTTGAGGCTGATAGTCAGAGGATTGCTCTATCTGTATATTATTAAAGCTTTATAAAAATTCTATGAAGTTGTGATGAGAAACTTCTCATTCTCGCCGTGGAACTACTGAGACTGGGAAACGTCTGTGGGGAGGTACGATGCGACTGGCTCTTCTGTTAAACTTTTCTTATAGAAGTTGCACAGAAAACTTATCAACAGATGTGAAAATTGTACGTAATGCTACGGATTTTTTTAACTGCATATGAAGGTTCATCGCTTGCAGATGCCAATCGCACTAGCTTTGTCGGCAGGTATTTTCAGCTTTGCTGCTTGGTCTGCACAAGCTATCCGACTTGCAGATGGAACCACTTATTTTGCTAACCCGCCGCGTTTGATGGGTGCGGTAACGACGCAAAAGGATGCTAATTCCTGGGGTGCAAGGTATGATTTTACCCTCGCGATGCCGGAAAATGCGGGGGAGTCTTTGCAGAAAGTGGCGATCGCACAACAACAAGGCACGGCGCGTCCGCGTTTCGATCTCAATAGAACCGAAGCATTTGAAGGCACCCCCAACCGTCCCGCCGCCAGATTATCCTTAAAAGAAGTCACAATAGACCCCCAAACCCTAGGGATAAAAGTGATTTTTGACCCACCCGTTCCGCCTGGTAAAACAGTCACCATCAGACTTTATGCGACTCGCAATCCCCATGTCGGAGGTGTTTATTTATACGGTGTTACCGCATTTCCGACGGGGGAAAAACCCCACGGTCAGTTTTTAGGATTTGGGCGGATTCAGATTTATGAAGGTAATAATGATGGAGCATAAACGCTAATAGCTAATGGCTAATGGCTAATGGCTAATGGCTAATGGCTAATGGCTAATAGCTAATGGCTAATGGCTAATGGCTAATGGCTAATGGCTAATGGCTAATGGCTAATGGCTAATGGCTAATGGCTAATGGCTAATGGCTAATGGCTAATGGCTAATGGCTAATGGCTAATGGCT
>NZ_BLAY01000319.1 GCF_020521235.1 Microseira wollei NIES-4236
TGAAGTGCCTACTACAAACAAATATTTATTGCTCTTTTTATTTTCTCACTTGTTTGGGGGCTTCCAGATTGGCACTGAAGTGCCTACTACAAACAAATATTTATTGCTCTTTTTATTTTCTCACTTGCGTAAGTCCTGACTGGGTTAAGGCACCCTACTATTCTGCTTTCTACTTGGTGCGTTACACTGCGTTAACGCACCCTACTATTTTACGAACAGGTGAATGCACTGCAACGGTTTTGGCAATCTACGTCGGGCAAGATAGGCTTTATCTTGACGCTGATCATCGCATTATTAGCGCTCTTTGCGCCTATTTTATATCCCTACGACCCGGCTACAGACAGGAACTTTCAAGTCAGGTTGCAACCTCCGAGTGGGGAACATTGGTTTGGTACTGATGGTTTGGGGCGGGATATTTTAGTTTTGGTGTGGTACGGGTTACGCACTTCCCTCACCGTCGGCGTGGTATCTGTAGGTTTGGGTTTGATAGTTGGGTTGTTGTTGGGACTGGTGGCGGGGTATTTCCGGGGGAAAATTGATATTGCGATCGGCTGGGTGACGGATATTTTATTGGCTTTTCCATCGATATTGCTGGCGATTGCTATCGTAACTGTATCCGGCCCCAGTCTGCAAAGTGCGATGCTTGCTGTTGCTGTCGTCCAAATCCCGATTTATATCCGCTTAACCCGCAGTATGGTACTATCCTTGCGCGAGCAAGAATTTGTCCTTGCGGTTCAAGCTTTGGGTGCGTCTTCGACTCGCATTATTTTTTACCACATCTTGCCTGGAAGTCTTGCACCTTTAGTGGTACAAGCAACTCTCTCCATCGGCACTGCTACTCTGGAAGCAGCTGGTTTGGGCTTTTTGGGTTTAGGCGCACAACCCCCAACTCCAGAATTAGGCACAATGCTCGCAGATGCTTTTAAGGGCGGTTATTCTCTCACTTCCCCTTGGACTACTATTTTCCCCGGTTTGTTTATTACCCTGATTGTCCTCGCGTTTAATTTGTTGGGTGATGGTTTGCGCGATTGTTTGGATGTGCGAGCGCAATAATCATGCTAATTGCTAATTGCTCATTGCTAATGTAGGATTTCTCGTTCCCAGGATCAGCCTTTGATTCTCGTTCCCAGGCTCAGCCTGGGAACGAGTGCGAGTGCTCATTGCTAATGTAGGATTTCTCGTTCCCAGGATCAGCCTTTGATTCTCGTTCCCAGGATCAGCCTGGGAACGAGTGGGGGAGGCTCTTGCCTCCCCTGCAAGATGTCAATTCTACGAGGTTAAACCGTCGCCTTTCTTGAGGATTTCTTTCAAGAACCAGCGGTGTTTTTGGTGAACTTGCACGAGTCGAGTATAAAGATCTGCCGTACCGATGTCACCAGCGGTAGCTGCTGCATCTGCATCTTTGTGCATTTCGGCGATAATTAACTCGTGGGTGGCGATCGCTTCTGCAATCATCTCCCGCACCGATAGTTTACCCGCCGATGGCGTCACCGTTGCTGTGGGAATATATTCTGCCGGGTCGGCAACTGGGCTACCATCAATCATTAAGCTGCGTTCTGCTAACTCGTCTATCATCGCAAACACTTCGCCGCCTTGTTCCTCAAACAACAAATGAATGTCGCGGAATAATGGCCCAAAGGTCAGCCAGTGGTATTTTTTGTAATTGAGATAGGCGATTAATGCATTCGCTTGTTGGCGATTAAGTGCTGTAACTAATCCAGTTTGTTGCGTTTCAAGTGTAGCGGTCATAGTTTCCTCGTTGATATTTCAGGTGAAACTTTTCTTCGCTGCTGGCTATATTTCCTCGTGACTTTAGAATTGTAACCCTCAGTCCGCTTGGATCGAGAAGCTGGCAATTCCTAGGTGTCATTCGTCTATATAAATCATACTCATAACGAGTCCGACTTGCCACCCCCAAGTTCGATCCGTGGCAGAAAATGTCAGCGAAGCTTGACAATAGACAGGAGTGAACTACCTACGCTGACTGCAACGAGATACAGCGTAGGCTTCTGACTTCGTGGGGGATTGCGTCAACTTAGACTTGCGTCCCAGCCTCGGTCTCACATCCCCTCCATCAGCAGCAGTCCTAGTTCCTAAGACCGATAGCATTCTGATTCCCTCTGCTCTGATATTGATTGCGGCGTTGCCATCCCTATCATGGTGAGTGCCACAACTCGGACAAGTCCAAGACCTAACATCTAGTGGCATTTCACTCACCTGATAATGACAGTTTGAGCAGAGTTTCGAGCTAGGGAACCATCGGTCAATCTCTACTAATACCTTACCTTCACGGTCTAGCTTGTATGAGAGGAAATTGACAAACATTCCCCAGCCCACATCAGATATTGCTTTGGCTAATTTGTGGTTGCGAACCATGCCCAAAGTATTTAGACTTTCGACTACGATGACTTGGTTATCGTCAACAAGCTTCAAGGATAGCTTATGCAAGTAGTCTTGACGGACATTTGATACTCGTTCGTGAACCCTAGCTACTAATTTTCTAGCTTTATCTCTTGACTTGCTTCCCAACTCCTTTCTCGCTAATTTTTGTTGTTTCCGTTTGAGGTTGCGCTCATGCTTCGCTAAATGCTTATGATTAGCGTATTTAGAGGTTTTGATGCCATCATTAACAATAGCAAAATCCTTAATTCCTAAGTCAATTCCTGCTACTTTTCCATCAGTACTCTTATTTGGATTTTCCCCCTCTTGCTCTGTCAGCACGGAGGCATAATACTTGCCTGATGGAGTCATGCTAATAGTTACAGTTTTGATGGTTCCCTCAATCGGTCGATGCAGCTTAGCTTTAACAATACCTACACGACCTGGGAACTTAAGGCAACTATCAACTATTTTGACTGACTGAGGGTATTGAATTGACTGCCTATTTCTCTTAGCTTTGAATCTAGGGTATTTAGCCCTACCTTCAAAAAAGTTTTTATACGCAGTCACCAGATTGAGCGTAGTAGCTTGCAAAACCTGAGAGTAGCATGAACCAAGCCATTCGGTTTCCTTCTCTTTTTTGAGCTTTGGTAAAAACTTATTCAATGCAACTTGAGTCAAGCCTTTGCCCGTTGCTTTGTAGGTTTCAATACACAGATTGAGTGCGTAATTCCACCACCAGCGAGAACAGCCAAAGTGCTGAGCTAGTATCTGTTGTTGTTCAGTTGTCGGATACAGTCTGACTTTGACGGCTTGATGCTGCATTGTTTTCACCTCCTCTTATTATTATATACACTTTTTGATAAGAGCGTTCCGGATAGGTTGCAAATTTTACTGGGAAAGACCTTGATAAAATTTGCAAAGGGGGAGTCCATGTATCCCAACGCTCACCCTAACTGCTAGAGCGTGGGACTTATAGCTCCCCCAAATCCCCACAAAAAGTTAAACACGCGACTCCAGTCGCCAAAGATAGCAGGGCCGCGTAGATTATACTCAGTGACCAAAATTCGTTCAAGTTCGGCGGCGCGGGGGTAAAAACCGCGCTGGAAGTGCTTCCACTGACCTTCTAGCACCCAGAAGAAGGCGGGGATAGCACAACCGAGTAAAGCAATCAGACCTTGCTTTTCTTGCAGCGTCAGGGCAATAGCAGCACCCGTCCCGGTAATGCCTTTGGCTTTAATCACCCAGATTTGTCGATTGTAATCTTCAATAGTGTTTTGGATGAAAAAGTATTCTTCTTTAAGCAGAATTAGCTCAAATTCCGCCCTTGACTCAAACTCGCGGTTTGCAGGTGTAAACTTAGACATGATGCAGCCTGAGAGAATACTGAAAGCAAGGGATTCCCAAGTATTGTAATCCTGGAAGTTGAGAAGCAACCCCTGTGTCAAAATCAGGACTTACGCACAAAGAGCTGATCGCCAAAGTTTCTGAGTCAATCTCTGGTTGCCAAACCAACTATTTTTCGTAGAAACAAAGGTGATTGGCGTAAGTCCTGAAAATATTAGTTTATGCTTAAAAATGGCCTGAATCTTGCTTTTGATGACGTTTAAACGCTTGAGTAAAACTGGGAAATCTTTGAACTTTCTCATCCTTTTAATCGCAACGCAGTGGATCAGCGGACAGGTGGCGAGTGCAAATTCTCAAATACTTTCCCCGCGTCACCGCGTCGCCGCGTCGCCGCGTCAGTCTAAGTCTATTACACCTCTCCAGAAAATAGAGACTAAGGCAGGCGAGACGCCTACCCCACAAGAGTTATTGCCGAAGTCGATATGTCCTGGGGAATTGCCAGGGGCGATAGATGCGATCGCCTCTCGTCCCCAATTCTCCCGCGCCCGCTGGGGCATGTCCATCCAAACTTTATCTAATGGTCAAACTTTATACACCCGCGAAGCCAACCGTTATTTTATCCCCGCGTCTAACGTCAAACTATTGACAACTGCCGTTGCTTTACGCCAATTGGGTGCGAACTATCGCATTCGCACTTCTATTTATGGCAGCGAAGAAGTCTTGCGCGTCGTCGGGCGGGGAGATCCCAGCTTGACGGATGCACAGTTAAGAGATTTAGCACAACACCTCAAGCGTCGCGGAATTCGCCAGGTCAAGCAGTTAATTGTGGAAGACGGTTACTTTCAAGGACAACTGCTTAACCCGGAATGGGAATGGGGAGATTTGTATGCATATTATGGAGTTTCTGTCAATAGTTTAATTTTAAATCAAAATGCGATCGCGCTAACGCTTTCGCCGCAAGAAGTAGGACAACCTTTAAAAGCGGTTTGGGGTGAACCTTTAGCCGCGCTGCAGTGGGTGTTGGAAAACCAATCGGTTACCGTCGCCAGTGGGATGCAAAGTTCGGCTGAAGTTAACGGCATTTTGGGTCAGCCAGTTTTGCAAATTCGAGGGCAATTAGCGGTTGATTCTAAACCCGTGACGCAATTTTTGGCAATTCGAGATCCGGGGAAGTATTTTTTGCAGCATTTACGGATTGCTTTAGCAGCAGAAGGGATTACGGTTGCACAAGCTTCAGTTACGTCTAAAGCTGGGAATGGAAATGAAGCAGAATTAGCTTTTGTAGAGTCGCCAAACTTATCTAAATTAATTGCGGATACGAATCAGCCGAGTAATAATTTGTATGCAGAGGTGTTGTTGCGATCGCTAGGGGTTTCTCGTAATAGTAATTCCCCCAATTCTGCGGAACAGGGTTTAAGTGTAGTTAAAGATACTTTAACCCAATTGGGGGTAGATGCATCGGGTTACGTGCTGGCAGATGGCTCTGGTCTTTCGCGTCACAATTTAGTTTCTCCAGAAGCATTGGTGCAGACTTTAAAAGCCATGTCACGATTACCAGAATTCAATATTTTTCGCGCATCTTTACCCGTTGCAGGCGTTAGCGGCACCCTGAGAAATCGGTTTAAAAATACACATGCCCAAGGGATTGTACAAGCGAAAACAGGCACGTTAAGCGGTAATACGGCTTTATCTGGATATGTGGATGTGCCAAATTATCAGACAGTCGTTTTCAGTATTATTGTGAATCAATCGGAGCAGTCGGTTGCACCGCTACGTCAAGGGGTGGATGAGATGGTGGTTTTGTTGACTCGTTTGAGACGTTGTTAAATTGAACCGCCATAGACGCGCCAGCGGCTTCCCGTAGGGTAGACGCACTGGACGCAGAGGAGGGGAGGTGAGAATCTATTGCCCTCAGATTTATAGCAGGAAAGCAGGCGCATCAGGTACACCTTTGTTTGTCAAGCGCGCTGCCATTTTTGCTGCGCGCTTGACAAACTCAGCCTTAAGGCTTTCCAACACTTCGCTGGCAATACGCTGTAAGTTTTTTCCGGAACGTATTGATTGCTACAACAGCATTCTTTTTCATGGGAAATCATAATTGAAGAGAAGGAAAGCTGTTTATGGCAACATACAAGGTTACTTTAATCAACGCTGGCAGAGGTTTCCAACAAACGATTGACGTTCCAGATAGTGAGTCGATTCTGGGAGAAGCGGCTGAACATGGGATAAAAATTCCTTTCGAGTGCGTTGTGGGTGCTTGCGCTACCTGTCAAGGAAAAATCATTTCTGGGACGGTGGATCAGTCTGAACAGATGTTTTTAAGCGAAAAACAAGTTGCCCAAGGGTACGTGCTGACTTGCGTTGCAAAACCGACTTCTGACTGCACGCTTGAGGTGGATCTGGATGATTATCTCTAATCTTAGGAATGCGATCGGATTTTAGCAGCGGGTGGTGCGATCGCCAGAGCCACTAATTCTCTTGTTTCGTCTATA
>NZ_BLAY01000320.1 GCF_020521235.1 Microseira wollei NIES-4236
TTCTGTACAAATGAACATTTTATGATTGCCGTGTCCCTGGGACATTGCCTCAAACGGGTTGGCTGCCTAGGGACACGGCAGCCGAAATCTTCTGTACAAATGAACATTTTATGATTGCCGTGTCCCTGGGACATTGCCTCAAACGGGTTGGCTGCCTAGGGACACGGCAGCCGAAATCTTCTGTACAAATGAACATTTTATGATTGCCGTGTCCCTACAACATTCCCAAGGATTTTTTATAGAAAACCGGCTGAAGCGAGGCAGAGCCTTGCGATCTCGTTCCCAGGCAAGAGCCTGGGAACGAGTGAGGGGAGGCTCTGCCTCCCTCTGTCAGTCATGCATAGAATTTTTCCACGCAGCGGACAAACATTTCTACCCCCATTCCCAACGCGGTTTCATCAAAATCAAACCGGGGGTGATGGTGGGGATAAGCTAATCCCAATTCCGGATTAGCAGAACCCAAAAAGAAATAACATCCCGGTACTGCTTGCAAGAAGAAAGACATATCCTCGCCTCCCATTGTTTGGCATTCTGGCACAATTCCCAAGGGAGTTTCTACAATATCTAACCCTACAGAACGCACCATTTCTGCGATATCTGCATTGTTAATCACCGGCGGGTAAAGTCCGTTGTAATCTAATTCGTATTTCGCTCCGTGACTGGCACAAATCCCGGCAATTATTTGCTCGATTCGTTGCGGAATCAATTTCCCCAATTCCGGGTTAAAATATCGCACCGTGCCAGCAATTTCTGCTGTATCGGCTATCACATTCACCGCCTTTCCGGCGTGAAATCTTCCCACTGTCACTACTGCTGAATCGATGGGATTGACGTTGCGCGATACAATCGTTTGCAATGCGTTGACAATCTGCGCCCCAACCACAATAGAATCTACCGTTTGATGGGGAATTGCACCATGTCCCCCCTTGCCGTGAATTTTGCAAATAAAACTTTCCGTCGCCGCCATTAACGCCCCCGTTCGGATACCCAACGTACCCAAGGGCAGGTTATTCCACAAGTGGAGGCCGATTATAGCATCAACATCGGGATTTGTCAAGACACCGGCTTCAATCATCGGCTTTGCGCCTCCCGGCCCTTCTTCGGCAGGTTGGAAGATAATCTTGACAGTACCGGAGAAAGCTTCGCGGTGTTGGGAGAGGAAGTAAGCGGTGCCGAGTGCGATCGCAATATGTCCATCGTGACCGCAAGCGTGCATCATCCCATCTTGTTGCGATCGATAGGGTACATCGTTTTCTTCTTGAATCGGCAAGGCATCCATATCCGCCCGAATTGCCAGCACCTTGGGTTTTTGGATGTGGGATTCCCCCCTTGTTAAGGGGGGGCAGGGGGGGATCTGTTGCGATTCCCCCCTTGTTAAGGGGGGGCAGGGGGGGATCGAATCTTGTTGCTTGCCTTCAATGGTGGCGACAATCCCCGTTTTAGCAATTCCGGTTTGATGGGTGATGCCCCATTCCGATAACTTTTGGGAAATAAACTCCGCCGTCAGGTTCTCTTTGAAACCGAGTTCCGGGCGTTGGTGCAACTTTCTGCGCCATTCCACCAGGCGAGGTTGCAATGACCTAATTTCTAAACGGATGCGCGATAAGTCAACAGCAGCAGCATTTGGGAATGTGGATATCATTTTTGGTAATGGGTAATGGGTAATTTGTCGCCAAAATAACAGATGACTATCATAACCAATGGTATGAGCGATCGCCCGCGTTATATGCAAACTGGGAATGCGATCGCGAACCACAGGCGGGGTCAGAAACCAGGTTTCTTTATATATTTTTAGCGATTAAACCAAAGATTGTTCGTAGAAATTGAATTTCTTTTGCAATACC
The DNA here is from genome assembly GCF_020521235.1 of Microseira wollei NIES-4236. Taxonomy (GTDB): domain Bacteria; phylum Cyanobacteriota; class Cyanobacteriia; order Cyanobacteriales; family Aerosakkonemataceae; genus Microseira; species Microseira wollei. The sequence goes on from NZ_BLAY01000320.1 coordinate 1,845, forward strand.
AGCTATTAGATTTGAACGATATCCGGTAGACCTCTCCAAATAATTCTTGTGGGGTGAGCATCTTGCCCGCCTTTGAGGGTAGTTATTGGAGAAGTCTAGTAGACCTTATTGCTTCTCTCTGGGTAATAAAGGAGCGATCAAACTCAACAGCTCAGGGATATTATGCTCAATAACTTGCCAAACGATATCGAGATCGATGCGATCGTATTGGTGGGCGATAATATCTCGCATTCCGGCAACATCATCCCAAGGAATTTCTGGGTGTGCGGCGCGAAACTCGCGAGATAGCCGTTTTGTCGCCTCTCCCATAATTGCAATCTGATAGAGAATCGCCGATTGCCGCATCACATCTGCCCCTAGTTCCTCTCGATTCAGTCCAGAGGCAAACTGCAATACCCGTTGTGCAGCTTGGACGATATCCAGTAGCGAGGCATTATCGCGCGGCATAAAAAAGTTGTGCGGTACCTAAAATTTCTTGCCGACGAATCCAGTTTTCACTCTGTTCAATCGACTTTTTCGTCACTAGATCTACCTCCCGCCCCACGATAGTTTCGAGTTCTCGCTTCATCCGGACTAATTCTAATAGTCCCCAAGGTGCATTCGCCTGGAAGCTAACCATGACATCAATATCGCTGTCAGGGCGAAAATCTTGCCGCAAGACCGAACCAAAAAGGTAAAACTCCTGAATTTTCCATCGCTGACAAAATGCGGCAATTTGCTGTTGAGGCAGTTGAGTTTGAAGTTGTGGTATCACGGTTTTCAGCCTCTCACTCTCTACCTCAAACACGATAGCAAACCGAGCATTAGGTATTAACCGCTGCAAAACTTGCAGATGTCCTTCCGCATCGCTACGCCTGCGAAACCGCCCTACGGTTATTCTCTGCAAATTCGGTAGCAAGCGCACAATCGTCCAAGGAAAAAGTGACGCCCGAATGGCGTTATTGTTGGTAGTAGACATAATTACAATCCTTTGTCAGCCCTAACTAGGCATTAGGGCTGTGTTTTTGTAATGTTCGTTTACCTGTCATCGTGACATGAGATTTAGTCAAAGTCAAGTCTTCATGTCAAAATTACATAATTCTCATGAAAAAGCACCCTCAGCAAAAAGGAAGCAGTTCACCATTAGAGCGTCTAAGAGAACGCATCGGCTTGACGCAAGAAGAATTGTGTCGGCGTTGCGGTATTCCGTTGCGGACTTACGCGAGGTGGGTTGCGGGAGATGGGGTCAGTAGACCAAACATTCCTCAGATAAAGGCTTTGTGTCGCGAATTGGGGATTTCCATCGAAGAATTACCGGACGACTTTGGGCCATTGGAGGAGCGATCGCCCAATCCAGAATAATGAAAGAACAACTAACACTGGTAAAACTGCGCGAACGAGCGGGTTTGACGCAGCGCGAGCTAGCTGCCGCGCTGGATGTTACTATTACCACCGTAAGCGCTTGGGAAAACCAACGACACGAACCGAGATTGACCTTTGCTCAGACAAAGTTGTTAACCGAAATTCTGGGATGTTCCCTTGATGAGCTAGTTGAAGCGACGCAGAAGCAATTACCTAACAGGGAAAACTGAATCAATGCTAATGCAAAAAAACAGCGATCGCCCAATCCAAAATCATAGCTGGTATCAAACAACATGCAATTAAAGCAGATCGGCAAGCAATTGGGTTCAATTCAATTTTGGGTAAATATCCTAGCAGGAGGCGCAGCGTTGGCGACAGCGTTTAGCTTTGCCGGTTCCTGGTGGTGGATATTTGCCATGCTGGAACACTTTCGACCGCAATATTGCTTGCTGTTAGCGATCGCTTTCTTCCTGGATCTAATCGATCGACAACCTGGCTTAAGTCAACACTTTTATCTGCTGTGGGGGATTCCTTTGGCAATCAATCTCAGCTTGCTCTTGCCATTATTTCTCCCATCCTTTGGACATGCAACAAATTCGATCGAGCTGCGAGTCCTCCATGCCACCCTAGATAACGATAATCCGGATGTCAGTAAAGCCATCGATTATGTCAATAAGCAAGCTCCAGATATTGTCTCATTGCTCGAAGTCACGCCTCAATCTTTACCCCAGCTTCAGGCAGGTTTAACAAACTATCAATTGGTTATTGCAGAACCCCGCACCACCAGTCATGGTAGTGCCTGGTTTGTGTCGCGGCAACCTTCTTATCCAATTGAAGTGAAAGCAGCTGAATTGATCCACCTACCGCCTACAAGCGATCGCCCCATCCTCCAGATAACCATTACCTACGCCGGTAAACCGATTGACCTACTCTGCTTTCATGCCATTCGTCCCCGCAGTGCCAGTACCGTGGACTTCCAGCGGGTGGAATTTGAAGCGCTTGCTCAATGGAGTCGCCAAAGGCAAGCGATCGTTATTGGCGATTTCAACAGTACCCCCTGGTACGGTTCGTTCCGGCAAATGCTGCACCAAAGCGGATTGGTCAACTCCCAAAACGGATTTGGACTGCAACCAACCTGGCACGGTAGTTTACTACCAATCCTGAGAATCCCCATCGACCATTGCTTGCACAGTCGCTCTATAGTTACCGTCAAACGGAGTATCGGTTCCCACATCGGATCGGATCACCTCCCCCTGCTAGTCACCCTGGGAATTTGACCATCTAACGCAAGTTGCTAGTTACCTCGTTCTGACTGCTAATGGCTAATGGCTAATAGCTAATGGTAGAAGCGAAAAATATTCTCACGAGCAATTAGCAATTAGCGATTAGCAATTGAGCAACCCATGATGGTTATAAATAGTAACTTGCGTTAATATGATTGTATGAAAATTCCTGCCTCCTTCCTAATCATTTTCATCTTGTTCATATCTGGCTGCAATTTTCTCAAGCATCCGCAGCCAACGGCGATCTCGAACGCTGTAAAATCGGCTCAGCCTGGAGTACCCCCCCAGCCCAAATCTTATACAAAAGAAGCAAAACTAATTGCCGTCGGCGACATTTTGATGCATCTGGCTTTGACGCGCTCCGGTTACAATCCCCAAAAGAAAACCTATAATTTCGACCATTTTTTCCCAGAAGTTAAGCCGATTATTACCCAGGGAGATTGGGCGATCGCCAATCTAGAAACCCCCGTAGCTGGTTCTGAGTTCGGCTATTCAGAATATCCTATATTCAATGCCCCAGCCCAAATCGTCGATGCTGCCAAAAAAACTGGCTTCAACATCTTGACAAATGCGAATAATCATGCATTAGATAAAGGAGAAAGGGGAGTTATTAACACGATTAAAAATGTCCGATCGCGCGGAGTCGCTTTAGTCGGCACAGCCACCTCTGCCAAGGAAGCGGAAAAGATTTTAATCGTCAATAAAAACAACATTTCGATGGCAATTCTGGCTTATACCTATGGCACGAATGGCATCCCTATTCCCCAAGGAAAAAACTACCTCGTCTCCCTAATTGATGAAAAGAAAATAATCAAAGATATTGCTAAAGCCAGAAAGCAAGGAGCCGATATTGTCACGATTTGTCTCCATTTTGGCGACGAATATCAGCGTCAACCAAACGCCAGACAAAAACAACTGGTTCAGCGGTTGATTGCAGCTGGGGCTGATATTATTCTCGGCAATCATCCCCATGTAGTTCAACCTTACCAAATCTTCAAAGTAAGGGGAAAAGATGGAAAACTGAGAACCAGAGTTGCCATTTATTCACTGGGGAATTTTATCGCTTATCAATTGGGAAATTACAAAGACATTGGCGTAATTTTTTCCGTCAATATTCGCAAGCGGTTTCCTGAAAAAACTGTAGAAATTACCCAAGTGGAAGCAATTCCGACTTGGACTCAGAATTATCGACTGAATAATCGGCTTAGTTTTCGCGTTTTGCCAATAGAAGCTGTCGTGAATCGCCAAAAAGATTCACTCATTCCCGCCAGCAAGTATCCGGTCTTAAAACGGCAATTAGTTGAGATGAAGCGTCATCTCAAGTCTTTAAGCGCTCAATAGCTGAATGCGGCTTGGCTGAGGAATGCAGATGTGTATACTTTGCTACCTAAAACAGAAGCGCTCGCGCCCGGTGGTTCCGCCTATAGCAGCAAATGCCCAAACGAATTGGTTGCAGAATTGACAGTACCCTTTCTGACGATCTCGACTAGATCCAAAGCACGAAGCATTTGCGTATACAGCGGTTTGCAGCCGGATGAACTATAGCGGATTGCAGCCGCATGAGGTACACCTTGGCAGCAGTGTGCGGGCAGCATTAATGCTGCCGCTACACAAAAGGCGCCTTT
>NZ_BLAY01000321.1 GCF_020521235.1 Microseira wollei NIES-4236
CGTGTCCCTACGCCATACCAACTGGGTGCAACACAACATTGTCGGGACACGGCATTCCACCAACTTTGCCCTGAGGGACAAAATTTATTGATGCCGTGTCCCTACGCCATACCAACTGGGTGCAACACAACATTGTCGGGACACGGCATTCCACCAACTTTGCCCTGAGGGACAAAATTTATTGATGCCGTGTCCCTACGCCATACAAACTGGGTGCCACACAACATTGTCGGGACACGGCATTCCACCAACTTTGCAATGGTTCGACAAAATTTACTTTAGCCTTAGTCCCTACGCCATACAAACCTATTTTTTCAGTCTTACGGGTGGGGTAATATTATGCTCTATTTCCCTAGGCTTATAGTAGCAAATTTTGATCGCAAAATTTATGAACAAAGCACTGATATCTATTCTCTTGTTTGTGGAGTTAGTTTTGTTGATAACTTCACCCTTAGCCGCACTGGCTAGTTTAATGTTGCTCGTTGTGGTAGCCGCCTTTTTTGCAACAGTCTCGACAGTTGTCTCAGCAGTTGCTGATGATAATCATCAGAATTAAAGACAGAAACCCGGTTTCTTCAAGAAACCGGGTTTCTCTTATATTTGAGGACTAATATCCTTGACCGTTGCATCGGAATTAATCCCTGTAGGAACAATTAGCAATTAGCAATTAGCAATTACCCAGAAAGGCCGATCATTCCGATGCAACCGGATTTGATATAATTGCTTCAAACAGCGATGAGTAATCTTCATTGGATAAACCCATCTGCTGAGCTATTTCTAAAATCTCCCGCACCCCTGACAAACTGCTAGCATTCAAGTTAACCGAAATAGCTGCATCTAGAAACAAGTTAGTATCTTTGAGCAGATGTTTGGTAGGAAAATTAGGATTGGCGTAATTCCTATCGAGCATTCGCTGCAATTTTTTATCAAAAGTAGGCGCATAAAGCGCACTTTGGCGCAAAATTTCCATGAAAGATTCGACTTCGACGCCTTGATTTTGCACAAAACCTAGACTCAGTGCGAAGGCAGTTGTGAGGGAACTAATGAGTTGATTTAGGGCTAGTTTAACAGCAGCAGCCGTGCCAACGGGGCCAATTAAACGCGGATATGAGCCAAAGTTTTGCAGCAAATTAGACCATTTTTGAAATTGTTCCTCTGTCGCGCCTACCATGACGATTAATTTCCCAGCTTCGGCTTCTGGGATACTGCCCAAAACGGGTGCTTCTAGATAGTCACCGCCTGCGGCTACGACTTGTTTTTGCAACTCTTGACTTTGGGAAGGAGAAATCGTTCCCATTTGAATTACGGTGCGGTTTTTCAGTTGTTGTTTGGCATTTTCTGATAAGAGAACTTGCTCAATGGCAGCGGCGTCGGAAAGCATTAAAATGATGCAATCAGAGGATGCAATCGCATTCTCCGGCGAATCAGCCACCATCGCCCCCGCGTCGCGCAGCGCTTCTAGTTTAGACTGAGTACGGTTGTAGACTACCACCGGCAGTGGCGCGGATAACAATCTTTGCGCCAGCGGTTTTCCCATTAAGCCAGTTCCCAAAAATCCAATTCTCACGATTAATTTTTTAAGTTGAAACGGTAATTACTAGCTTACCAACCACGCGACCTTTTTCGCTTTCTGCATGAGCCTGGTCTATCTCCGATAAAGGATAAGTGCGTGCAATTATAGGACGCAACTTATTCGCTTCGCTCAATTCTTTCAAGTAAGCCAAATCCTTGCCATTCGATTTGAGCAGAATCAGTTTGGCTTTTTTACCGGGTATCAATTGGGTGATGAAAATCGCCGCGCTGTTAACGAAATCGGGGAGGGTGGTGACGTAAACTCCATTCGATGACAATATATTTTGGCATTCCCAAAACGAGCGATTCGCCACCGCATCCAAAATAATATCGTACTTGACCGACTCTTTAGTAAAGTCTTGATTTGTATAATCGATTGTGCGGTCAGCGCCCAAACTTTTTACTAATTCGGCATTCTTTTGGCTACAAACTGCTGTGACTTCTGCGCCTAAAGCTTTGGCAATTTGTACTGCAAAGGTGCCCACCCCACCCGAAGCGCCGTTGATTAATATGCGATCGCCTGCCTTAATTTCACCCAAATCGCGCAAAGCTTGTAAAGCAGTTTCTGCCGCTAGAGGTATGGCAGCTGCTTCTTCGTGGCTGATATTTTGGGGTTTAAAATATGCGACTTTTTCGGAAACGGCGGCATATTCTGCATAGGATCCGCTAGTCGCCGTATCGAGACAGGCATAAATTTGGTCACCTTGGCGAAATTGGGTAACCCCAGATCCAACTTCTACCACTTCTCCCGAAACGTCGTAACCCAAAACCATCGGGAATTTGTTGCCGAATATGATTTTCAGCATTCCATTGCGGGTTTTCCAATCGATGGGATTGATGCTGGTGGCGTATACTTTGACCAACATCTGGTCGCTTTTTATTTGAGGTTTGGGGATATCTTGCAATTGCAAGACTTCAGCAGCGCCGTATTGGTTGATAACAACGGCTTTCATTTGCTCGATCATCGCTATACACCTCCGGCCTTTTTGGAGTTTAGATTAATTTGCCTTTATCGCCATCTATCTTTTGAGCGATACTTGCCTCATGCATTATCTGGATCGCAGCGAATCTCGATGATAAACCCATCCGGGTCGTAGCAGTAAATGCCGCGTCCGGTGGGTCGGGTAACGATATCCTGTGCGATGGGGATGTGGTGCTGACGCAACACTTCCACCGCTTGGTCAAATAATTTCGGGTCTATATCAAAAGCTAAATGATTGGCGCGAGTAAAAGCTTTTTCCGGATCTGGATCTGGCGGCGCCAGATCCGGTTCCCAGAATAAATCTATTACCGTACCATCCGGCGTCACAAAGTTGGCAACTTTTCCCTCTGCAACCAACTTAACCAACGTTGTCGGAACTTCATCCCCAGTCAATTCGTGCAAACCCAGGATCGTCCCGTAAAAATGACGCGACCCTTGCATATCCCGCACGTTGAAGGCGATGTGATGCACCCGCCGCAGACAACCTGGGGATAGAACAGCTTTGGTAGACTCTGGCGCTAACGACATACTTGCAACCAATCCTTTTTGCTATTACCATAACGCCAAACCCACCCTATTTCACTCCACCGACAGATGACTCATTAACTACCCTGATAGGTAATATTAGAAAAAATTACACTCCAAGTCATTCACCAGTACGAGTGGATTTAGTTCTGAGGTTGATAAGTAATTTTACCTATGAAGTAACCGCAACTTCTGTCCCTCTTGCACGATCCATAGAGAGATTATTAAGAAACATATCTCAATTATAAAAAAATATCGCTTAAGCATGACTTATATATGTCATTATGCTATTTTTTTTGATACAGATTTGAACAACGCTCTCGACTGCCCTCAATTTTAGTACTGCCATTATGTCAATTTTAAATAACTTTCGTAACTTTTTCAGCAACCGCTATATGAAACACTACTGTGATGAATGGATTGAGGAATGGTGCCAACAAAACGGGTGGACAGATTTATTTGTAGAGCGTCCTAACTTTTACTGGGCGTTTCCTCCCTTTGCTGTCATGCCCGAACCAATTCCAGCACAGGTACTCAGAGTGATTAAGGCGCGCAAGGGATTTAGCCAGGAAGAACGACGCTGGACGATCGCAGCTGTATTAGTAACAGTCGTCGCTGCACTTTTAGGCTTTTTCTTAAAATCTCCCATGCCGCTGCTTATAGCATTTGCTTTTGATGCGGTTACAGTCGCTTTGTTTGAGGAAGAATAAGTAATGGCTAATGGCTAATTGCTCATTGCTAATGGCTAATTGCTAATTGTTTTACCATTACCTATTACCGATTAGCCATTAACCATTACCTATTACCGATTAGCCATTAACCATTAGCCATTAGCCATTAGCCATTAGCCATTAGCAAAATTGTTTTCAAGCCTTGTACTAACCTACCAATCCCTTCTATTGCTGTATCTTCTTGTAAAGCACCGTAGGCGAGGCGCAGGTAACAGCCATCATCGATACCGAAAGTTGTGCCGGGAATTAAGGCGACGCGATGTTCCTTTATCAGGCGTTCTACTAATTCGATTGCCCCTATTTTTGTATGAACTTTGAGCAGAAAATAAAACGCCCCATCCGCTGGCGGTACGGTGCATAAATCTGGGATGGAATAAAGTTGCTCTAAGCATTTTTCGCGCACTTTGGCAATAGTTTGCAAGTGTTCCCGACAATAACTAATTCCCGCTTGTAATGCACCTAAAGCGGCGTATTGAGAGATGACTGGGGGACAAATTAGAATTGTATCTTGGATTTTGTTAACTGAAAGGAATAAATGTTGCGGGATGACCATATACCCGATGCGCCAGGAGGCGAAACCATAGGCTTTGGAAAGCGAATAAAGTAAAATTGTATGGTCGCTGCTGTTGGGAATTGCGCCGGGAGAAAAGTGCTGGACGCCGTTGTAGGTAAAGTATTCGTAAGCTTCGTCGCTAATGTGGTAGAGGTGGCGATCGTAACACAGTCTATTCACCGCTTCCAATGTTGCTTTCGGATATACTACCCCCGTGGGATTATTCGGTGAAATTGTGACAACGGCGCGAGTCTTGTCGGTAATTGCTTGTTCTATCTTATCGAGACAAATCTGATAATTTTCATCCGTCGGGACGAGGACGGGAGTGCATCCCGCCATTGCAATCGCCATCTCGTGGTTAAAATAATAGGGCGTCAGTAAAATAATTTCGTCGCCGGGGGAAGTAATCGCCAAAACGGCGTTCATAAACGCCATGTTCCCACCAGCGGTGACGACTATGCATCGATTGTCGTTTATGTCAATACCGTTATCGGATTTGAGTTTGGTGGCGATCGCATCCAGCAAGGGTACAATACCGTCTACGGGTTGATATTTGTGATTGTCTGGAATAGCTAAAAATTGCGAAATTTGCTCTATAGCTTGTTTTGGCGGCGCATAGGAAACAACCCCTTGTCCCAAAGGAATTGTTCCCGGACAACTGCGGATTAATTCGGCAACGACTGGGATAATAGGTAACTGCACCGCCTGCATTCTTGCAGTTTCGCTGTAGAACATAATTTTAATTTGGCTTGGATTATCAGTTTATATATTTTAAGCGATCGCCACAACTCTTTTACCGTCTGAAGGATATCTATTTATTGAACCGCCAAGACGCCAAGGACGCCAAGAAAGAAGAGAAGAAGATTTATAGAAACAATGGGTAAGGTGGGATGGCGAACGCAGGTTACATATTCTACCTATAAAATAGTAATAGATTGAAATTGTGGCTATTGCCAGTCGAATTATGACTTGTGGTGATTATTTCCTGAGACTTTTAGCTCGCCGTGATTACAGTGTAAACGAACTGCTGAAAAAAGGCCGAGAAAAGGGATTTGAGCAAAGCGAGATTGCTGAAGCGCTCGATGCGGTGCAACAAAAAGGGTATCAATCGGATATCCGCGTTGTAAATAGTATAATCAACTCCTCGAAAGGCCAATATGGAAAAGCAGCCTTGAAACGCAAGTGCCTGGAAAAAGGAATTCCTGCCGATGTCTTCGAGCAAGTCTGGATGGAACAAGAAGAATCTGATTCAACGGAATCTCTGAGTGAGTTAAAAGCTAAAGTCATGCGGAAATACAAACTGAGCAGCTTTCAATATATTGACCCGAAAACTAAAGTCAAATTATTGAATTACCTTCAGTATCGAGGGTTTAATCCGTTTGAAGTTTTAGACCAATGGAAGAACGAAGAAGAGGAGGCAGAAGCATTTTAACGCCAAGAAACCCGGTTTTTTCAAAAAACCGGGTTTCTGACCCAGGGCGGGCAGGATGCCCACCCCACAAGAGAGTTGAAAGTTTTGTGGGGTGGGCATCTTGCCCACCCCACAAGAGAGTTGAAAGTTTTGTGGGGTGGGCATCTTGCCTGCCCCACAAGAGAGTTGAAAGTTTTGTGGGGTGGGCATCTTGCCTGCCCCACAAGAGAGTTGAAAGTTTTGTGGGGTGGGCAT
>NZ_BLAY01000322.1 GCF_020521235.1 Microseira wollei NIES-4236
ACACAGTATAGGTACTTGTGTTCGCTTCGTTTATAGGAGATTGGCAGTTCTTCCGAAGTGCCCAATCTCTTGTTCAGCTACGCTTCACATCGTTCAAGGGCACAATTCATCACTGAAGAAGGCTCTCCCACGCGACGCTCACCTGAGTACAGGTAGAGCGCGGGGCTTCCCGCCGAATAGCTAAAGAAGCAAAAGGCTATGTGGGTAGATTCAACATCGGACTTCAGATGGCTTGAAATATCAAATCATACCAAATCCGCTTCCATTACCCCCCTTTTTTAACCGCGTTAGCGAACGCGAGTGCGTGCGCGTCAGCGCTCAGCGATTCGCGATAGCGAATTAGACACGATAGACGCGCAGCGGCTTCCCGCAGGGTAGGACACAAAGAAGAAGAAGGATTTGGGATCAAATCGTCACTTCGGCGTCGCCGGAATCGATATCACTCGCTTTTTGCTTGCTACTCCTTTCCCGCTAGAAGACTATCTATTTCAGGACTTACGCTCATATTCCCGGTTTCTACGAAAAATCCTTGGGAAAGGAAACGAGAGATCAAGGTCGAAACCGGGTTTCTGGCAACGCCCTGGCGTAAGTCCTGTATTTCTTCCTTCTTGTCCTACTCTTCGACAAGACGCTACCCTTGTCTATCGCGTCTTCGTGGTTCATTCAATCAAAATTCTTCTTGCTCGCAGCGAGTATCTGCTTTTTCAGGTCTTGCAACCGTCGCCGCAATTGCTCTATGTTCGGAGACTCTCCCCCATAACGCCAGCGAACATAAGCTTGGGAAATTTCATCAATCCCATCGCCCCATTCTCTGTCATGGTGTTGGCGCGAAGTTCTCGCGTACTCTAACGGCGTTTGAGACGGATGTTTCCTATACCCTTTTACTGCCAAAATGTCAAGCATTTGCCGATAAATACTTTCCATCGGCGGTAGCTTTTCTAACCCGCGTCGGTAGTGCCAGACACGCCATCTGTCCCAAGCGAACCAGAAGCAGAAAGCGAGGGCGATCGCCATCGCCAACCCGGTAAATAAACCGATCCAACCTTGAGCAAACAGTGCCAAAAACCAAGCGATCGCTCCAATTATCCAAGTAATAGCACCACCCAATACATGGGAAAGAAAATTAGAAACTGGGGAGGGTAACCATCCAGCAACCCACTGCCAAAACTGTTTTAAGACGCTAAAAGTCTGGTCTTCTTCAACGGAAGGGGGAAACAACGGATGACCCGGAATTGGATCGAAAGCAAACCAACCGTATTTGGGGAAATAAACCTCGGTTATCAAATAGGCATCGGTGTTGCGGACGACATAAAACCCGGTAAACGGATTAAATTCTCCCGACCCAAAACCGCCTACCAACCGCGCTGGAATGCCAATTGAGCGCAGCATAATAGTTAGAACGGTAGAAAAATGATCGGGATATCCGCCGGTAATTTTTTCACCGGGAGGACTGTTTTTATAACCGAATAGAAAAGCTGCCACCAAGTCTTCGCCTTCGGCTAAAAATGGCGGGTCTTTCTGAAGTTTGTAATTGGGATGTTGCTTGAGGTATTGCGTCAGGTACAAGGCTTTTTCGTAAGCTGAAGTCAGGGGTTTGCTATCCTTAGCCACTTTATTTTTGTTGGCGAGGATTTCTTCGGTGAGTTTCCGGACTTTTTCCTGAATTTGGGGAGGAACTTGCAAATAGTATTGCTGGATAGTTTTGGGATACTTGGTGGAAGCTTTACCTAAACGAGTGCGATTGCGGAAAGGAACTTGCGAGACAACCGAATAAGTTACACCTGCTGGCAAACCAACTTGCGGCGGACTTCGCAAACCACCTTCAGTATCGACTGCCACTTGCTGGGTGGGAAAGTAAAGTTCTTCCGCCTGTGCCATCGCCGGAATTAAGTTAGGCAAATCGGAGACAATTGTGTAGGACTGAATTACCTCTTTGGTGCGATTAGCCGTTGGCAGAATGGGGATATAAAACCGATAAGACCACCAGGGACGGTCAACCTTAAAAGTTTTGTCATTGCGAGAAACTTCCCAACCCTGTCCGGTGTAGCGATCGAACCCCAATACGCGCCAAAATCCCTCAGCTTGGGAACGTACCCGCATGACGACCGCTGGTGAGAGTTGTCCGCGCAGGTTCTGGTTAATTTTGGTATTGAAACCGTAGTAAAAAGTCGGGTCAAGTTCCCCAGGGCCATCTTCTACATTGCGTCCGCCGCTACCAGTTCCCCCTTGTTGGTTTTGATTGTTTCTGCCGCGATTGCGATAGCCTGGATTAACAACATTGCGACCGTCAAACGACCCAGTAAACTCGATGGGAGAACTAATGGGAAAGGTTCGTAATTGATAACCGGGTAAGCGGGGGAGAAAAGCAAAAATTGTTAATCCCAAGGCGACGATGACGATGAAATTAACAATTAAAAATTTAAAATTAAAAAGGGGAGAATCTTTGGTTTTTAAGTTTTGATTTTTAATTTTTAAAGGTTTGAGTCCCAGGCGGGAACGGTAGTCCAGCACCAAAACTGGGAGAGCGAGGGCTAAAAACACCAGCAACAACGGCGCAAAAGCCATTGTCTGACTCACGGTAGCCGCCACCCCCAACAAAATCAACCCGATGGCGATGGAATAACCCAAATCTTTGCGGCGGGGGAGGTCGAAACTGTGCAGCACTTGCAGGTGAATTAACAATCCAGCTAAAACCAACCGGGTATCGTTAAATTCCTCCCTCAGACGCCAAAGGAAATAAGCCAACGCGGCTAACATTCCCAGGGCGATGCCAAACTTAGTTGGGATATTGCGCTCGCGCCGCCGATACCAACTCCAAACCGCACCTACAATACTCAGCGGCACCGCCCAAACGCTGACACTTTCCCCCGTACCAAAGGTTTCTCCCGCTACATCGGTCGCCACAATTCCGACGATGACCAGCGCCTGCACCAATACCCGCAATAAAAGCGAGTTTTCTGGTTCTGGCTGCGGCATCGCGGCTAAGCGCTGCCGAATTTGGCCTAAAATCGCGATGCTTTTTGCCATTTGGGTAATGGGTAATTGCTAATTGCTAATTGCTAATGGGTAATTGGTTCTTTCCCATTACCCAATTGTAAAATGGCTATTTTGCTAATGGGTAATTGCTTCTTTGCCATTACCGATTACCGATTACTGATTACCGATTACCAAAATGGCTAGCTTGTAGGACAAATGCCGAAAATCAGAGGATTCTGATTCAGGTGGGGACAGAGAACTTCTAACGGGTAAGTTTGGTTGAGTTCGAGTTGGGATAATTCGACGCTGATTTGACCCGCATCGGGGCGAGATGCGATGGCGCAAGCTTGACCTACCTGTAACTTCAAGCTACCACCGCAGGGAAAGCGCCCCTGCACGCGCAAACAAGCAAACAAGCGCCGCTCTACTTGATATTCTGCCCTCAGCACTAACTCGCCCACACCAGTCAGCCATTCTCGCTCTAGGATCGGCTGATGGGGCGACAAGGTTAAAGTCAGAGATCCGATCATCTGTCGAGCCGCGATTAATAACAGTACCATCTGCTCGGTAGGAGTGGCGGCTTCGTAACTGCTGGGAAAGTTAGCTGGGACTTGGGACTGTTCCACAACCAAACTGTCGCAAGACGAAGATGCCAGCACGACGGAGGCAAACTGGTGCAGGATCTGGGACTGACCGGGAAATAATCCCTCCACTGCACGCACTAACTTGATCGGCGAGGCAATGGAAGATTGCACGACTGCCTGACAGCACTCTAGCAGTTGGGCGAAAATATCTGGCGGGATGGGAACTGGCAGGCGTAACCTTTGTAGGTGAGTTGTCCAAAATTGGTTGGGAGGCAAAGATTCTGGTTCGGCGTAGTCTGGTTCTGCGTCAGAAATTTCTGTCTCCCAGGGAAACAGGGGTGGATTGTCTTGCAGTTCCTTTTGTAATCGACGCTTTAGCAGCGCTTGAAAACGGTCTTGCAATGTAAAATTGTCCTTGCCGCTTTGAGATTGAGGATAAACAGCTGATTCACCGGGACTAGCAACAGTGGCGTTCAAAATTTCTGACTCCAGTTCGTCGAACTCATCTATTTCCCAGTCTTGTATTTCATCGCTCTCGCCAAAGGTTAGGAACCGAGAACCCTCCCCACTTGCACGTTTGCAGGATGGTTCGGGAGCCTTATCCTTTTGTAATAGCCAGACGAGAAATCGTTCGGGGAAATCTTCTGTATCTCTATTCATGGGTCGATGCACCTGATCCGGATTCTGAAGAATTGCGAAGCACCCAGGCTGTTTCTAGCAGCTTAAACCACTGCTTGTGAACCTGGCTGACTTTCCAACCCAGGGACTTAGCGATTGCTTTATCGTCTAATCCCCTTTGTTTCATCTGTAGCAAACCCAGTTGCTCCTGACTCAATTGAGCCTGAAACCCTTGCCATTGCTGGGGCGTCAACCCGAGGTTGCGCTCTAAATCTGCTCCCAACCACTCGTGAACCAATTCCCACCCGTGCAACAGCGCGAATCGCATCAAATGGTACTTAAACCGCTGTTGCAAATAATCTCGCTGACGCGGGGTTAAATCGAGAATCTGCTCAATTTCATCGGCACAAAGGTTTTGCAAGCGGAGGATAAAGTAATCGGCACAATCTCGTTGCTGGCGCTGCTCTAAGTATGCTATCAACTCGCGAATCACAGACTGGCGCAGCATCATATCCGCGTTATCTGGATCTGTTGCCACCATCATCTCTCGTACCCGCGCCAGCAATCTTTCATCCCAGGTAGTTTCTGATTCCGACGACCGACTTTCTGCGGCTTGTTCCAAATCCACCGACATTTCCCTGGGGTGCTGTTGCACAAAGGTTTGCACCCGCAGGACAATCAGTTGCTGAGTTTTTTGACTCGATAAGTGAACCCGTCGCTTCGCGTAACGTTCTGTAAACGCTAAGTATTCAGCCAACTCCAAAAGCGTGTGGGGACGATAAGTGGCACCCAGGAGCGCTTCTTTACGAAATAGTTTGAGCGCTTCCAGATAAAATCCCTGAAGAAAATCTTCTATCAACGTCAACCGCGCTTGATAGCTCAACCCTATGCCTGCGGGACTCATGTAGCGGTAAATAATTGCACTCAAGGTACTATGTAATTCTACTCGTCCGGCAGCCGACCCCAGTCTGTAATAGTTAAGACACTGCTGGAGGCGATGGCTCGCCATTCGATTCGCCCAAGCTGCCAAATCGCCGGACGCTTGTATGTGTCTGCTTTCATTGCAGACGCGGACAATTTCTGCTGTTAAACGGAAAGCGACATCCCGGCAATTTTGCTTGGCAGCACGGGTTGACTGCTGGAGTTCGTTAAACAGCAGTTGGAATATAGCTTCCACTCGCTGCTCATTTCTCTTAGGTTAACGACTGGTTAGCTTGGTTTAAGCTTACCGATTTAAAGGCGAAGCATTATCTAAATTCGTAGTAGCGCTGTCTTCGCCACTATCAGCCAATGTTCCGCTGCTTATTTCTTCACCCGTTGCACGCTTGATCCGGATATTTAACCAAAAAAGAAGAGCAAACAGCGAGGTAACTTTTATTTAACGAACCGCCATAGAGGCGCAGCAGCACCAGAACCAGCCTGAAAATAAATTTCAGGCTGCAGGGGCACGGCATTATACAATCTTTGGCTAGAAATCAAAACTTATCTAGGCCGTGCTACTACAAAACCTGTTAAAGGTTGAAAATCAGGGGCACGGCATTATACAATCTTTGGCTAGAAATCAAAACTTATCTAGGCCGTGCTACTACAAAACCTGTTAAAGGTTGAAAATCAGGGGCACGGCATTATACAATCTTTGGCTAGAAATCCAAACTGATCTAGGCCGTGCTACTACAAAACCTGTTAAAGGTTGAAAATCAGGGGCACGGCATTATACAATCTTTGGCTAGAAATCAAAACTTATCTAGGCCGTGCTACTACAAAACCTGTTAAAGGTTGAAAA
>NZ_BLAY01000323.1 GCF_020521235.1 Microseira wollei NIES-4236
ATACAGTGGGGATGGACAGCGCCTCACTCAAAAATGCGTTAAATTCTGCCCCAACCAGGGCAGTAACAACGAAGCAGGAAGCCCGCGTTCTATCTGTACTCAGATGAACGTCGGGAGGATGTCACTCAGCTTGATTGCAAGTCAAGGTATTCGACCTTTAAAGGTGTATTAGGGGGAAACGCTGCTCCCAGTCGGACATTAACTTTCTTACCGCGAAGCTTTACCTGCATTTGCTTGCCGTCCCAATTCCAATCAATCTCACCATTTGGCATCGGTAATCCCCGCACCTGCATCGGCGCCTTCAGCCAGGTATCTGGAATTCCGGCACCAATTACTACCGTCGGCTGGTTGGTCGTCTGGTCAATGTAGGCTAGCATATCCAATTGCAGCAACAACATTTCGGCAGCAGTCCAGTAATGGGGCGTGACGTGGGGGGGAGTCACCCAGCCACGTACCCGCTCCCAACGACCAGAAGAGTTTTCTTCTCCTTTGCCCTCCCACCAGGTGTATAACCCAGGGGATGCCTGATGATGCCAAAACCAGCTTAAAGTCGATCGAACGCGCTCTGGTTGTTGCAGAAATAACCATTGGTGTGCTTCAGCGATATCGAAATAAGTCCACAGAGGGGTTTGGCGAAATTCGCCTTGGGCATCGCGTAGCTTAGTCCACCGCTCTTGCAGCCGTTGCAGCAGAGCATCTTTATGGGAGGTTGCTACCCAGGTAGGCCAAAGACTGCTGATGTAAGTCCGCTCGTTGTCCGACTCTGGTGGTTTGAATGCTTTTTCCCAAGCTTTTTTCAACTGGGCCGCTTTGGTGCGCCAACGCTGAGCATCGGCAGGGTGACCGACTCGTTCTGCCAGAGACGCGGCATCGAGTAGCCCCCGATAGCTGACAGCATTGACGAATAGTAGGGGGCGATGCCAATCCATTCGACCGACGATCAAACCGTTTTTAGCTGGATCTGCAACCAGTGTCAAGTCTGGGTTTTTCTGATATTTCGGCAAGACCGGACCGATTGCTGTCTGACGAATCGGTTCGTCTGTTGCCAACATCTTGAGGATGAATTCTGCTTTTCGGCGCACGTGGGGCATTAGCCATTTGTCGTATTCTGGCTGCTTTAGACGCACAGCCACCTCTTCGAGCGCCCAAATCGATAACCCAGGGGCATCGGCTTCCGCTCCGAAACCACCGAAGAAATCGTTTTCGGCAAAGTAGGTTGATAGTTCTTTTGCGACTTGCAACTGTCCGGCGCGCGCCAGAGCGACGACCTTGTAAGCGCCGTCGCGCTGCCAAGATAAGGGATAGTTGGTAGGTTCCCCAGGGCGGGTTTCCCGTCCCACAATACCCATCATCAGGTGGGCGACTTGTGCGTTCAAGCTGGCTGTAAATTGCTTGTCGGGAAGGTTTAATTCTAAGGCAGGTCGCGTATTGGTGACAGTTGGCGCTTTGATCGGTTTGGCGGGGGTAGAATCCTGGATGACTATATTCGTATTGCTGCTATCGGCTAGCTCAAACCGAGCATAGCCCCAGCCATTCTCGCTTTGCCATTGGGTACGCTCTGAGGGATCGCTCATCCAACCCTTTGGCCCTTCCTCACCTAAGTACACTTTGGCAGGCGCTGTTGAAAGCGTCACAGACCAACGGTCGTTGATTAACAGCCGTTTGCCATTCCAGTCGAGAGAGCGAATTGCCCCTCCTGCTGGACCGACGCTGCGGATAACCACCATTGGTTTAGTCGTTGCATTGGCTTGGGTTTTGAGATTGAGCGTCCAACTCCCCGGTTTGGTGGATGACCAGAATGCTTGGTAGTAGTTCGTTTGAGTCAGAATTCCCGGTATGTCCTGACCATCGACCCACTTTAACTGCTGGCGGAGATCGTTTAACGGGATGCGATCGCTAGTAGTCTGGAGATTCCCGTATGTATCGGTCAGCCACAGGGAAACGCCGAAGCTGCCCACGCTAGGGCTGAAACTGCCACCCGGTTCGTGATAGGCTTTATCAACTTCGCGGCTTCCTGGCGCCGCCAGCACCACGTGTCCCGTACCGCGAGGCCAGGGGTCGGTCGGGCGCAGCCGCATATGGCCTAAAACTTGATGGCGTGGCGGACCTTGAGTTAGAACAAACTCCTTAGCCTTAATCAATTGCGAACCATTATTCACACCCGCAGTTAGCACCAGCATACCTGCCAGTACCAAGGCTATGGGGCGCGCAGGCGTCTGCACGCTCCATGCTGCCAAAACTACTAACAATGGCAAGAAATGCAATGAGTAAAGAAATGTCTCTGACCCGTATACCAGATGTAGTGCCAGCTGTCCCACCAGGGTTAATCCCAAAACAATGCGTAGTTTGCCATGCTTTTTGATCGAGAAGAACCCCCATAAGCCCAAACCTAACAGTGCCATCCACAAAACTACTGAAACGCTGCCCCACAGACTTGCTGAACCTGGAGACGAGACTTGGGTCAGCATGATTGGCCAGTCCCTAGTTTTATGAACTATCTGGAAGACTGGCATCACCATCGTGTGAGCAAAAAAAGACTGGAGGACGTGCAAGAGACCGCGCGATGCCTGCTCCAGTATGTATCTTTTTTCCTCGCGATCGCCGAGAAAAAATACAGAACTGGGAAAGAGATACTTCTGTACGCCCCACAGCACGGTTATCAGGCAAAATGCATTCACCGTAATCTGGAATGCCCGCTTCGGACGATGGTTGGTAAATGTTGCCACGATACCAGCCATCCAGTTGGTGGTAGTCATGCTTAATGTGAAGGCACTTACAATTACGTACCATCCATCTGACAGCTTTCGATGTTGGGTGATGGCGACAAAACATAGTGCCACTAGAATGCTTAACGAGCCAAACGAGTAAGTCTCTGGCACGACAAACCAAAATATCGCTGATGCGCTAGTTGCCCCAAGTATGGTAAATAGTGTGGCGTCAAATCGTCGGCAACCAATCATTCTCAATAAAATGAACAGCGCACTTATCCACAGCGCAGCTATGGCAGCAATGACGAGTCTTACCGCAATAATCGATTTGATACCCAAGACAGTTTTCAGTAAATATGCTGGTGGGTAAGCTATCAGTGAAAATATTGGGTGTACCTTAGTGCGCTCATGACCGATCCACCGCTCGGTCATATTTGAAAAGACGCGAGTGATATCCCCTTGAAACCATACGTCGAAAGCCTTCTGATCCTGGACAATTGTTGTGTCGATCAGCCCTGCCCCTTGATATGAAGCGAAAGCTGCACAAGCTGCGAGCGCAACTACCAGCAGAATTTCGCCCCAGTGTTGGCGAGCTTGGCGATTAATCGCAGCGATTCTACTTTTGATCGATTCAGCCACTACAGGCAATTTGCCATATCTGCCTGCTATACCAAGCATGGTTTTTTTCATAGATTAATCTCTCGCAATTCGATTGACTTCGCGTTGCTTTCTGCTGGGCGAATCAGGTTTAATGCGATCGCACCATTGACTCTCGACTTTATCGGAATCCCCTATATTTCCCGATTACTCCTGTACTATTTAAGTAGATCTACTCTCTGATTTTGCCTGTAAAAATCCCTATAGTTTTGCTGGGATTTTTTAGATTGTAGTATTGCTACGGATATTGATGAAATTAGTTTTCGATTATTTTTACACAATCTTTAAACATTGCTGCTAAAATTAATTTTATCTTTATCTATTCTTCATAAACTTACTGCCAGCAGGGATTGGTAAAGAAAGATACAAGGGGCGCGCCTGATACCAAGTTGCAGTATGGGGAAGACGGCGATCGCTAAAATATTCCATACAACTGACATAATTAGCCAAACTCGATCCCTCTATGACATCCTTAGACGTTTTGCAGCCTCAAACCCAGATAGCGTCAATCCAAGCCAAGTTAACCGCAATGCGCGAGCTGATGGCAACCTATCAGTTAGACGCCTACTACATACCCTCTGCTGACGAACACTTAAACGAATATCTCCCCGAAGCGCTGCAACGACGGGAATGGGCAAGTGGCTTCACCGGCTCGGCGGGGGATATGCTAGTGGGACAAAATCAAGCTTGGCTATTTGTCGATTCCCGCTATCACGAACAGGCAGACTTACAAGTCGATCCATCTCTAATTCAAGTCTCCAAGTTGGGATTAGAAGGACAGAAAACTTTAGTAGAAACCTTAGAAACTTTAGCTAAATCAAAGCCTGGTTTCCGTTTGGGATTCGATCCGTTTACCCTTGCCGTTGAGCAATTCCGTACCTTTCAAAGGCAACTAGAACCGGCGGGAATTAAATTGGTATTCGTCCTAGAAAACTTGGTAGATAAAATTCGCCTCCAAAGTCATTGGCGCGAGTCAGAACCCTTACCCGCGTTGGGAAATTCCAAAGTATTCCTGGTGCCAGATGCGGTGACTGGGGAAACAACCGCACAGAAATTAACTAGGGTGCGAGAAGCAATGCAAAAGGCAAATACCGAGATTCTTCCCATTACTAAACTTGACCAAATAGCCTGGTTATTTAACCTCCGGGGTTGGGATGTTCCTTATAATCCCGTTTTTATTGCTTATGCAGTAATTACCCCCGATGCAGCGTTTCTGTTTACTAATTTGGCGCGCATGGGAGCCGAAATTCGCGCAGCTTTGCAGGGACAGGTTACTTTACTTCCCTACGAAAAATACGAAGAAACTTTAAAAACTTTGGTTTCGCAGAACGACTTGCGGGTACTGATCGATACCAAACATACGACAATGGGAACTTACGGCCTGTTAGAAGGAGCGAGGGTTGTAGAAACCGCCAATCCGATTGAAGGGATGAAAGCTCGTAAAAATGCTGTAGAAATCGCGCAGATGAAGGCGGCGAATTTAAAGGCAAGTCGAGCTATAGTGCGAACCTTAAAGTGGATTTCCACACAATTGGCAAGCGGGGAAAGCTTGAGCGAGTTGGATGTAGCGCGCGCGATCGCTCATAATTATCAACAAGAAGCCAATTTCCAAGGTTTGAGTTTCAACACCATTGCCGCTACAGGCTTTAATAGTTCTATTGTCCACTACGGCACCCCCAGTCCAGATCAAGTCCTCAAACAAGGTCAATTCTTCCTGCTAGACTCCGGCGCGCAGTATTTAGGAGGTACTACCGACGCCACTCGAACGATTATTATAGGCGAGCCAACTCCAGAACAAATTCTGCGCTACACGGAAGTATTAAAAGCCCACATTAACTGTGCCATGCAACAGTTTCCCAAAGGAACAACCGGAGCGCAATTAGATGGGATTACCCGCTATACCTTATGGCAAGAAAAACTCGACTTTGGTCACGGAACCGGACACGGCGTGGGAGCTTTCTTAAACGTCCACGAAGGACCAAATGGCATTAGCAAGCGCGTAAATGAAACCCTTGAACCAGGCATGGTAACTAGCATTGAACCCGGTTATTATCTACCTAATTGGGGTGGTATTCGGATTGAAAATCTTTATGTAGTTAAAGATTTATCTACCGAAACCGATGCAAATACAACGCCTTGGTATGGGTTTGAACCCCTTACCTACGTTCCGTTCGATCAACGACTAATCGATTTAAATCGCCTGTCTCAGAAACAGCGGGAGTGGTTAGAATGGTATAATTCAGCCACATTAGAAAAGCTGACTTCCACCCTAGAACCGGCAGAAGCTGAGTGGGTGAAACAAGCTTGTTGATCGGTTTTGGGACACGGCATGGGAAATATTTTGCCAGATACAGATAACTTCAACATGCCGTGTCCCTACATGGGGGGCGTTGTGACTGGGTGTTTGATCGGTTTTGGGACACGGCATGGGAAATATTTTGCCAGATACAGATAACTTCAACATGCCGTGCCCCTACATGGGGGGCGTTGTGACTGGGTGT
>NZ_BLAY01000324.1 GCF_020521235.1 Microseira wollei NIES-4236
CCAACTTGAATAGCTTTGTAAATTCGCTTTTGTAGGCGGAAGAGATTTCTGCGGAATTTCTTCCACGGTAGATTCTTCCAGGATTCACTAGCATTGCTGCTGTGTCTAATCATGCTCTGCTCCAGTTGATTTACTCTGAACACCGAGAGACCAATTACGGTCTGTCCTACCCGAATTGAGGGAGTTCCGCTACTCGTCTGGCCTACTTGGGGTTCGACCGTCCCCTTGACCCTCAATTCGTTTTTATTCGTTCCCTCTGACAGATTGTTTGTCCCTTTAGGTGTAGCCATTGTCGGGTGAGGTTTGAGGGTCACCCCTCTCTCCTCCCCTAAGAACCGGACATGAGACTTTCGCACTCATCCGGCTATTGCCTTACTTCAGGCGAGTTTTAACTTGGGTTTTATGCACCTGCTTGTGACACGCTTTGTGTAGATGCTGAAGGTTTTCCGTGTCGTCCGTTCCGCCCTCAGCCACAAGTGCTATGTGATGGGTTTCGATTTCCTCTCCGTTGAATAGTGGTTCGCCACATTCTGGACACTTCCAGCCTTGGTTTTCTGCTATCGTAAAAAGCTTAGTGTCTTTATCGAAGCGAGTTTTTCCGAGCTTCTGGTGGCGTTTTTCCCAATACTCTCTTAACGAAGGGTCATCTGGGCTAGCGTCACCTTTGACTTTTATGTGGCGCTCGATGGCTGTAGATGCAATTTGATATAGGACAAGTTCTTTATCCCTGCCCCGTCTGTCGCTTGTAGTGCAAGCGAATGTCCATCGATTGCCTTTAATAGTCTTGAAGTAACGTTTGCGTATCCATTTTGAGTTTTTGTTGGGATGCCGACGCTTCGCCCAACGCCAAAGGTATTGCCATATCCGATGATGGATATAACCGAAGGTTTCTTTGCTCACCACCCCTTTGTAGTAAGCAAAACCCCTGAGAATTGGATTAAGCTTTTTGATTAAAACTTCTTGTTCTACACTGCTGAGGTTTTTGATTTCTTCTCCCAGGCGCTTACAGAAGGCTAACACCTTCTTTTTGGACGGCTTGATGAGAAGTTTTCCATCCTAGTGTCGGGAGTTGAACCCCAAGAAGTCAAAGCCATCTTTCATTGACGTGATGACCGTCTTCTCAGCGCTTAATTCAAGACCTCGTTTTGACATCCATGCTTGTATCAGTTTTTGGGCAATTTCGAGACTTTCCCTGTCTCTAGCCGTAACAATAAAGTCATCGGCGTATCGCACCACACCAAGTTTTGAGTTGGTGGCTTTTATGTAAGTTTCTAAGCCATGCAATCCAATATTGGCTAATAGGGGTGAAATAACCCCGCCTTGTGGTGTGCCTTGTTCCGTAGGATTTAGTTTCTCTTGGAACACAAACCCCGCTTTTAACCATCCTTTGACAAGTTCTCTTTTGGGGAAATTACTCATCATGGACAGGATGGATTCATGGGCGATGTTGTCAAAGAATCCCTTGATGTCAGCTTCTAGAACCCAAGTGTCTCTGCCTGTTTTGCTCATACAGGTTCGTATGAAGCTTTGTTCTATGGCATCTTGACAGCTTCTTCCCGGTCGAAAACCATACGAGTGTTGCTCGAATACGGCTTCCCATTCGGGTTCTAGTGAATTCTTTACTATTGCTTGTTCGATTCTGTCACGCACGGTCGGAATACCGAGTGGTCGAAACTTCCCGTTAGGCTTCGGTATCTCCACCCTCCGAGTCGGTTTGAGGTTTCCCCCATTCCAGTTGTTTATCAGAGTCACCCGCTGCGACGGGGTATTGACCACCTCTTTGTCAATTCCTGCCGTTGCTTTGCCAAGATTTGTCTGGGTGATACGTCCCACAGACAATAGTAAATTTGCGTGGCTTCGTAGCATCAATTTCTGCAAGCTTCGTAGCTTACGGAAGTTGCCAAGTTTTCTCGCACGAAAGATTCTCTGACGTAGGTTTCTAACGAGTTTGCTAACCTTCTTCCAGTTAACCTGGTTCCAGTCTTCAAGTCGTTTCTTCAGTCCGTTTGTTGTCGTAGTTGACACCATCTAACTTGTCCTCGGATTTGATTCCTTTGTCGGGTTTACTTTCGTATAAGACCCAGAAGAAGTTAGCTTTCCTTTCGGTCAGGGATAATGTTTCAACCCCTATCTGGCTCATTACAAGCCAGCATTCGCTTTTTCTTCCATCCTCTACCCTCCTAAGAGTTCTGCTTTGGTTACCCTTGGCTTACTATCGGTATCGACCTCCGATAGACTCAGTAGGGTTTATCCTGTTGTATCGCTTAGTTGTCTGTTCTCGTTTAGGTACTATCTATTCTGCGGTGAGGGTTATATTCACACGATTTATGAAGGTTGAAATCATAAATCTACTCACTTACCTTTTGGTCGAAGCCTATCAGCCTTATTTGGCTTCTTATCGAATAACGCAGTTTAAGTGATAGTTCACTTGCGTTTACCATGCGAGAACTCCCCTTTGCTCCTAACCAGTTTGGGCTGCCAGTTTCGGCTACGTTCGTGGTCTGCACTCCGTCCTTTCATTGCTTACTCGGTACGTGACCGGACTCTAGAAGAGTCTTTTACATAGGGGTAGAGGGTGTGAATCCTCTAGGGAAGTAGGCTTCCCGTACTAAACGACCAGTTCAGGTCGCGCTCAACCA
Organism: Microseira wollei NIES-4236; assembly: GCF_020521235.1. Lineage (GTDB taxonomy): Bacteria > Cyanobacteriota > Cyanobacteriia > Cyanobacteriales > Aerosakkonemataceae > Microseira > Microseira wollei. The sequence goes on from NZ_BLAY01000324.1 coordinate 2,640, forward strand.
TTGGATTCCCTAGACTCTTACCGCTGTTACGACTATGACGCGGCGGGAATTTTCTTATTTCTCCAATCGAGTCAGGATTGTTGTTATGTCCTGCTCAGTCTTGGGTTGCTTTTTTTTTAGGCTCGGTTTCACCGTTGGGACTCCCTGTTAGCGCCAGTGTGATGCCATAACTCATCTCTGATTGCGCCCTGTTTCCAGCTTCACCCTCCAAATATTCCGAGTTTGGTCGGTGTGGACAGGTCAGGAGTAACATCTGAGTCTGATGTGTAGGACTTTCACCTACATCCGTCTGAGAGTTCAACCTCGACCCTGTACGAAGGGGTTGTTGGTTGGCGAGATTATTTACGGGCTTTATTACCGTGATTCTCTCGCAACGAATCCCACAGTCGTTAGACTTGCATACGTTACGCGCTAGTCTCTTAGCGTGTTCTTCCCGCTGCCTACTTACTTTTAAATGTTTCTTGGCATATCTTCGTCTCGCTTTTCGTCTTTGATTCTTCCCTTTTTCTTTCTTGTAAATTCGTCGTTGAGCGTGTTTAATCGCTTTTTATGCTTTCTGTATAAATCTATGGTTTGGCTCGTGATGACCGTTATAATCAGTGTAAAAATACTCTAACCCAACGTCTATACCTATTTCCCCATCGGCTATTCGGGATTCTTTGCTGACATCAACCTCTAACGCAAATTGACAGTATTAGCCATCGGCACGACGTACAATTCTAACTCGCTTGAACGACTTGATAGGATAGGTATGAATCTCCCATTTTCCTAACAACTTGATTTCGCCAATACCCTTTTTATCGGTCATAGCAATTTGTCTTTTTGTTGGGTGAAGTTTCCAACCGCTAGTCTTGTATTCGACCCTTGCATTGTCTTTTTGAAAGCGCGGGAATCCCTTTTTACCAAGTTTCTTGGTTTTACAATTATCGTAAAACCGAGAAATTGCCAACCATGCTCTTTCCGCAGATGCTTGTACTGCCATTGAGTTAAGGTCTTTAACGAACCCAAATTCGTTGCGTAGTTCTGTAGAATATTTGTTGCTCGCAAAACCATTGATTTTTAACTCTTTCGGTGCGTCCATCCAGTACCGCAAACATTTATTGCGTACAAATTGTACTGTGCGAATCGCTTCCTCTATCGCCTTATACTAACATGGTTTAGCTTTAACCTTGTATTCCAGAACTAGCATGTTCGACCTCCTTGCTATATTTCTACTATACTAGATGTGCCACCAAATGTGGGGACAATTTATGAAAACTTTAAGACTCGACATTAGGGTTACTGAATATGAGATGCGCCAACTTGAACAAGAGGCAAAACGACGCGGCATGACAAAATCCGAGCTAATTAGAAGCCTAATAGCTCGCTTTCCCTTGCCTGCAGAAAACAGGCAGCCTAAAGACTGCCGTTAGCTTTCATCCCCGCACCTATTGGCGAGGGGTTTTCAGCCTTCTTTCTTATAAGACAATTGAGAGCGACATCTGCGAGACACTGAGTTGCGTTCAAAAATAGTAGACAAGCGTATTGACATCCTCCCCAAGAGAGCTGACGCGGAGGGTGGGGATTCCCATCATCGCTGATGAGATTTCCTGGTTCTTCGAGTAACCTTACCCATCTGGGTTTCCCCATTCGAGTAGCGGGTCATCTCCCTAGCGGCGTAACTTTCCGAGTGCCCCTCGGTAGTTGGGCTAGACCTTGTAATGCTTTAACCAAAATATTGATGGCAGCATTTGTATCGCGGTCATCTAAGTAACCGCAGTGAGGGCATTGATGAGTGCGTGTCGATCAGGCTTTCTTCACCTCATACCCACAATGGGAACAATTTTGGCTGGTGTAATGAGGTGCTACAGCAATCACTGGCACATCAAATACTTTGCCAAAATACTCCAACCACTGCCTAAACAATGTCCAGCTAGCATCAGATATTGATTTGGCTAGATGATGGTTTTTAACCATGTTCCGCACTTTTAGGTCTTCAATGGCTACCAAATCTGCCGACTGGACGAGCGCCCTTGCAGTCTTAACCGCAAAGTCTTTACGCCGCCTCGATACCGCCAGATGCGCTCTACCTAACCGCTGGATGGCTTTCTTGCGGTTTGTTGAACCTTTAGTTCGGCGAGAAACCCGCTTTTGGGCGCGTTTTAACGCTTTCTCTGCTTTTCTTAAAAACCTGGGATTCTCAATCTTGTTGCCATCAGAATCGGTGTAGAAGTAGTTTAAACCAACATCTATACCCAACATTTTGTTTGTGGGTTTGTGTTTCTCAATTCGTTCAGTGTCAATGGAAAACTGAACATAATACCCATCGGATCGACGCAGGACGCGGACTCGCTTTATCTGCTCTTTTTGGTAGAAGTGCAAGTCACGAGTTCCCCACATCCTAAAGGTTCCAGCCTTAAAACCATCCCTAAATGTAATGGTTAATCGGTCATCTGATAGAAACCACCCGTCTACTTTGTACTCTACAGATCCGTGGGTTTGGTGTTTTTTGAATCCAGGGAATCCTTTCTTACCTGGAACCTTTTTCTGGCAATTATCAAAGAACCTCGCAATGGCACTCCAAGCTCTCTCAGCACTAGCTTGACAAGCCTGAGCCGAGAGCTTTTTGCACCAAGAAAATTGTTCCCTGAGTACTTTGCAATATTTATTGAGGTCATATCTATTGACCCCTTGGTTATCCATCCAGTATCGCAAGCACGAATTGTCGGGTAGGAGAGCATACATCGCCGCATCTCTCCCCCCTTTGAACCGGACTTGACAGTTTCCCATCATCCGGCTATTGCCTCCAGAGCCTCAGAACATTTACCCGTGTGTACATGCTTGTGGCAGGTGAGGTGTAGGTGGACTAGGTTGTCTTCCCTGTTAGTACCCCCATCTTTCACTTGTACTTTATGGTGGGTGTGTAGCTTTTCTCCATTAAACAGGTGTTCACCGCATACTGGGCATTTCCAGCTTTGGTCCTGAGCTACTTTAAATAGCTTTGAACCTTTTGCAAAGTATGTTTTCCCGTAGTGAGTTCTACGTTTCTCCCAGTATTCGGTTAGGTTGGGGTCATCGGGGGACGCCGTTCCCTTGACTTTGATGTGGCGGGTTATATCATGTCCTTAGGCATCGGTAGTGTATGGTGGGGGTGTGATATCATGTCCGGTTGCATAGATTGCATATAGTCGATTGTGCGAAAAGCTGTTTTTTTCCTCCCACCTGCTCACCTGCTCACCTG
>NZ_BLAY01000325.1 GCF_020521235.1 Microseira wollei NIES-4236
AAGTCAAATTGCCGACTTAAAGCAAACTACAGCCGCAATTGACCAAAAAATAGCTGACTCATCCCTGGAACAACAAATACAGCAACTGCAAGGGGAACTTTCCTCATTGAAACAAGCGTTTAACCAGCGGTTGGAACCAAGTCAAATTGCCGACTTAAAGCAAACTACAGCCGCAATTGACCAAAAAATAGCTGACTCATCCCTGGAACAACAAATACAGCAACTGCAAGGGGAACTTTCCTCATTGAAACAAGCGTTTAACCAGGGGGTGGAACCGAGTCAAATAGAATCAGTGAAGCAATTTGCGGCGGTAGTTCAACAACAGATTGCTGACAAGGAACCAGTACCCCCAGCGTTCGATCCGACACCCCTAGAACGACAAATACAGGCATTAAACAAAGCGATCGCGCAAATCGACTCGACCCAAACAAACTTCACCATCGAACTTGCCAAACTGCCCCAACTGTGGGAAACTGTCGCCCAGATCCAGCAGCAGCAGTCCGAGTTACAAAAACTAATACTTCAAATCAAGCAGCCTCCACCCTCCCCAGTCTTTCCTCTCGTTACCTTCGGAGGGAAAATCCAACCCCACAGAACCAAAAATAAACGCATAGAAGCCATTATGGCAATGGCGGAGGCACACGGCATCGGCACAGAATTTCAGATGGTGACGCAAGCAGCAGAGAAACACCACCTGACATTGAATCCCTGGCCTACTAATCTAGTATTCGGACCTGCCGATAATTTGATCGCGACCAAGTCTAGCAATCGCTCCCAATGTTTGTTTACAATGTCAGGACAGCCTACACAAGAAGGAAAAGTTCGACTGTGGCTGTCATCGCAAACCTTCGCGGATTTTTACCCAGTGATGGAGATGACTGTCACCTCGATCTTGGGATTTGATGGGTGGGTGGAGATGACAAAGGGAGAAATTGAGCAGTTTGTCGCGAGTCTGAATCGCTTGTTTGAGTCGTTGGAGGCAAATCCAGCTGAGTTAAACTAGATGTCTGTGATAAATTGGCGATCGCGTTGTGATCTAGATCCGCGATCGCTCTTTCTGCCATATCCATAATAAGACTTGGAATAGATCTAACCGAGCCGCAGCCCTTAAATTTTGCCTTTGATCCCGGTTAGCCAATTTGTGCTAGCAGTGGGTGACTGGGTCTGTTGTCTGGGCTGCAAAGAACTAGGCGATCGCGCTTGATAAAGATATCTTAAACTATCCTGTGACTGGCATCACCCTCAACTTGTAGCTCGCCTCACGGGGTATTGTGGTAACAATCATCCTTGAGAGAGGTCTGCGATCGCTAAACCTCCTAGAGAGGAATTATACAGTTAAACTGTAAGAGTTCCCGGCACTGAGATGGTATCTCAAGGTTTTTTCCCTCAAGCTACAACTGGACACTTTAGAGCTATTAAAGCTCCACTCCCCAGCGATGACTCAAACATTGTTCATCATACTGAATCGCTGCCAAATTCAAACGATCCCCAACCAGATCTCTCCCCACAGAGGGAAACAATCTGCCAGTTTTTTCTAAATCTTGTTAAGCAATCGTCACCAGACTTAGTTTTAGCTGAATTTAAAAATTTATTTATCCAGTTTGTTGTGGTTCAGACAGAACCGCAAAAAGCGTTTTATAAAATAATTATTTCTCGCGATGAATCAGAGTTTAAAAACACCTTAACGCGAACTATTTATATTATTCTTAACAACTGGATTTTTCGCCGGGAATACAAGCCAGCACAGGCTCTGATTGAATTGCTTGGTAATGCTCCCGTTAATTGTTGCACAAAATCCCAAACGCTCAATCATCTGAGTACTTGGCTAGATAATTTTATCAAGAGTCAAGAATACCAAGAAATAAAAGTATTTGTTGCTAAATACGACTATCAACAAAAACAACACTGGAAGAACCACTACACTTCTTATTTGTTAACTTCTCAGTATGCTAATTCTCAAAACTCCCTAGAACAGCGCCAAGCGGCTAAAGCATTATCCCAGCAGTTACAAGATAAATTTAAGGTGGATTTGGCTATGTACACAGCACATTCTCATCCTGATGCGCCTCACGAGCAAAGAACTCAAAATCCAACATTTCTCGGCGATGAAGCACTGGAATTAATCAAAAAAGTTGTAGCCAAACGCAGTTTTTTTAGCTATGGCAATTTAGCGAATATTTTTATCCAACAAACTCACCGGCTTAAATACAAACATTTTAAGCAAAGTTTAATAAAATACTTGTTTTTCTCTGTCTCTAATCAAGGATTAGTAGATAATCTGAGAACAAAGCTAACTGAAAAACTAGAAGGCATTTATCAAGAATATGACGAAGAGGTATTAAATAAACCGCTGCTGCTCAAAACTTGCAATCGCACGATAGAATGGTTGACTATCCCCAGAAATGGAGAACCTTCTTCCTTGTTTATTGCCTTAGCTTCTCAAGGAAATCCTTTAACATTAGCAATTATTTTGCTCAAACTGATTTTAATCTGCCCGCCGACTCGGACTCATTTAGAAGTTTGTATGGCAAATTTAATTCGATACTATGAAGATTATTCCCAAGAAGAATGCCATTGGGTGATTAAATTCTTGGAAATCACAAAAATTATTTTGACAATTTTTACTGAAAACGTGCAATACAATTTAGTCGATATGGATCAAAGCAAATTAAATACCGGCGCTCCAGATGAATTGAGAATTTTTTCTCAGCAAGCCGAGCGTAATAAAAACTCTCCTCCTGATTAGATCTCTTGTCTTCCCGGTTCTGCGCCTCTGGGGTTGATTAAATATTAGCTATCCTCTCCCTTGCGGATAAATTGCTTTAAAATATCTCCCGGTTTCCGATCCCAAGTATCGATATGTTCGTATATCAAACCATTTTCATTGAGTTTATACGTAGAATAGCCATTAAAAAATATGCCAGCTTTCCAAGGAACTCGCAAAACACCACGCACCGTCCAATTGGCAATAATTGTATCCTCAGTTTTCCGAGCAATATCGTGCAAATCGAAGTAAATTTCGCTAAAAAATAGCCTGGCGTGAAATCGCAGCGTCCAGAAAATAATCCGATAGTTGAATTTCCATTTAAACTTGTTGACCGGGTCTTGAAAGTAGATATCCGGCGTATAAATATCATAAGAAATATCTTGCTCAAAAAGCGTTGGTAAATCCTTTTTAAGCGTTTCTATAACCTGTTGTATTTGCGATCGCTCTTCCATTGCACCAGTCTCACAACTAATAATTTTCTTCGCCCCAAGGAAGCAGTTGCAAGTAAACTAGCACCAGCGTAACAGCTAGCAACACCGTTGCAGCTGCGGCGGCGTAGCCAAAATCAAAGCGCAGATAATTTCTGAAACCTACCCAGCGAGTGCCGCTAATGGTAAAGTTCCAATAGGTAGGGGCTGAGGTAAAACAGGTAGGCGATGGGCCAGAGGAGGAAGATACCCAGTAGGATCGGAGCAGGAGATAAAAAGATCCAGGCAGCGATCGCATCTGAATCCGACCACGACTTACTATATAGTTTTGGCCTCTGCAATCAAACCTCCCATCTGCCATGACTGTGACCCCAATATCAGATGATTCTACCTTGAGCCTCGTTTCTCCAACCATTCCAGCCAAACTTCCCCAACAAGATGCACCTGTGAAACTAGGTATTCTGGCTTCTGGGAGTGGTAGTAACTTTGAGGCTATTGCACAAGCGATCGCCGACGGACACCTAAATGCTAAAATACAAGTTTTGATTTACAATAATCCTGGCATCAAAGCCGCAGCAAGAGCCGAACGCTGGAACGTTCCCGCCTTCTTGCTCAACCATCGAGACTTTAAGCGTCGCCAAGACTTAGACGCCCAAATCGTCCAAACCTTGCGGGAATATGATGTCGAGTGGGTTATTTTAGCAGGTTGGATGCGAATTATAACTCCTGGTTTTATTGATGCTTTCCCCAACCGAATTATCAATATTCACCCCAGTTTATTACCTAGTTTTAAAGGGATTGGGGCAGTAGAGCAAGCTCTCGCCGCAGGTGTAAAAATTACTGGGTGTACGGTTCACTTAGTTGTTCCAGAAGTTGACAGCGGCCCAATTCTCATCCAAGCTGCTGTGCCAGTGTTACCCGACGATACGCCAGAAACCTTGCACGCGCGGATACAAGTACAGGAGCATAAGATTATGGTGGAAGCGATTCGCTACGCGACTGCTTTGCCGAACGCTCTTGCTGCACGCCAGCATCAGGTAGAGGTCAGCAGCGAGCCACATCGATAGACCATCCCAGCGCGGCTATCTACCCCTAGCTTGGCAAAGATTCGGCGCCAATGGGTCGAAACAGTCCACTCATACCATGTCCGGTTAAATACCCATAGTTAGGTATGACGCGGTGACACGGTGACACGGTGACGGGTCGAGATTTTTATTAAGGGTAATTAGGCGGACATCATATCACTAATGGGAAGCCGACAGCAACAAAAGTCGCAATTTGCAGTTCTCGGCCAGTTAAGATCGCAGCAATATCTGAGTTAAGATTTGGAGAATTCTCGGCTTCGACAATTTCCAGGCGCTGTCCATCAACCTCAAACCGAGCTACTTGCGATGCTAATGTAGAGGAACAGGTTGCGAGGCTATTTCCCTGGTTAAGAATCAGGTAATAACGCAAGTTGCTAGTTATAAACAAGGCCGTTGCTAATTGCTAATTGCTAATTGCTAATATAGGATTTTTACTGACATTAGCCATTAGCCTCGTTCCCAGGCTCCTGCCTGGGAACGCCATTAGCCGCTCCCAGAGAGATAACTAGCAACTTGAGTTAATAGCGATTGTTAATTCGCAAGTCCCCAACAACATTGCATTTGACAAAAGGGTTTAAATTACTATTCTCAATCGTCGAGGTACTCTGTTTTCTCATGATGAGAACCCTAGAAGAATAATATGGTTTCTCTTTAAGTTTGCTACAGATGGCTGACGCCCAGACGCCCAGACGCGGGGATTGATGTGTAGCAAAATATTAGAGAATTGATATAAGCTATTCAAAAAACCTCAAAATCACCTGAGCAAGCGATTCTAACCATCTCAGGAATTACGCAAATCACCTTTGTTTGTATGAAAAGTCGTTGGTTTGGGAACTATAGAACAAAGGTGATGACCTGGTCGCGCGTAAGTCCTGCATCTGTTGAGGAACGATTTGGGTTGGATCTGCTATTCCCTAAAATTTTAAAGCTAATCGCTAATTGCTCATTGTTTGTGAGAATATAAATCCTGGTTTAATCCGACCAATTTAGGACTTACGCACCAGGAGGCCAGAAACCGGATTTCTTTGTAGCTCTCTGGGCAAACACAATGCCCACCCCACAAGAATTTTAGCTCTGTAGTGGCGGGCACAATGCCCACCCCACAAGAATTTTAGCTCTGTAGTGGCGGGCACAATGCCCACCCCACAAGAATTTTAGCTCTGTAGTGGCGGGCACAATGCCCACCCCACAAGAATTTTAGCTCTCTGGGCAAACACAATGCCCACCCCACAAGAATTTTAGCTCTGTAGTGGCGGGCACAATGCCCACCCCACAAGAATTTTAGCTCTGTAGTGGCAAACACAATGCCCACCCCACAAGAATTTTAGCTCTGTAGTGGCAAACACAATGCCCACCCCACAAGAATTTTAGCTCTGTAGTGGCGGGCACAATGCCCACCCCACAAGAATTTTAGCTCTGTAGTGGTGGGCACAATGCCCACCCCACAAGAATTTTAGCTCTGTAGTGGTGGGCACAATGCCCACCCCACAAGAATTTTAGCTCTGTAGTGGTGGGCACAATGCCCACCCCACAAGAATTTTAGCTCTGTAGTG
>NZ_BLAY01000326.1 GCF_020521235.1 Microseira wollei NIES-4236
GACCAATATTTGGGTGGGGAAACTCCTCCAAGTAAGTCAACTCGTGGAAAGAGGAAGCCTAAAGAGCAATCTTTGGAATCCCCCGCTATATTCGGTACTCCGAATTAGCGGCGGGAGGATGTCAATCTCCTGCATACTCTCACATTGGTTGGTGGATTTTGCTATGTTGCAGCTCAAGCTAGTGCTGGTAGGTTCACACTGGGTGACATCGCACTCTACTTAAATACCGTGCTGCAATCCCAAAAATTAGCAATGGCTCTGCCGTTCTCAATTACTTTTCTGTACGAGGCTGCCCTTCACCTTCGCGGACTTTTCTCCCTGATTGAGGGAGCAAAGCCCGTTATTGCAATACCCTCCTTAAATCAGGGACGTCTTGCTCCTACTAACCTGTCCCAGGAAATTAGTTTTGAACAAGTCCAGTTTCGTTATCCGTTCGGTTCCGAATATGCCCTCAAAAAAGTCAATGCCATTCTGCCTGCTGGAAAGGTGACAGCCTTAGTAGGCACAAATGGCTCGGGTAAGAGTACTTTTGTTAAGCTACTCACGCCCATGTATGACCCTACTAACGGTAAGATTGCGATCGATGGAATCCCTTTAAGCGATTACGCTCTAGACTCTTGGCGCAGCCGCGTTGCAGTGATGTACCAAGACTTTGCCCATTTTGCGCTGACGATGAGGGAAAACATAATGGTTGGCGACTTAGTTCTTGGGCAGGATCGTGTTCGTTTTGAAGCTGTAGCCCGTTGGGCGGGGGCAGATAAAGTTGCAGAAACGTTGCCTCACGGCTACAACACTCAACTGACCGAAAAAATGGGATACAAGCCTCGCCCTTCAGGGCGACTTTTGTTTTGGTTTGAGTGTTTGTATATATTGTCTTACTACAAGAGCAGTAGTTAATTGCTTCTGTTCGGCATAAGAAAAGCAACCACTCAAGCTCCTCATCCGTAAGCCTTACTTTAAATATATTTGGTCTGGCCATTCGTGTCCTAAATAGGTTACAGTATTGCTATGAAAGCACGTTACCGCTACCGCGTCTACCCCACTTTGTCTCAACAGTTGGCACTTAACAAGCTGTTTGGAAGTGTTCGCGTGGTGTGGAATGATGCGTTAGCCAACTGTGTTGCCCAATATCAATCAGGAAACAAGAAACCAAAGGGGGCAGATCTACAGAAGCAGTTCATTACCCAAGCTAAGAAAACAAAGGATCGGGTTTGGCTATCAGAGGTTTCTAACATTCCCTTGCAGCAATCCCTCAACGATTTAGAGCAGGCATACCAAAACTTCTTTAAGTCATGTAACGGAAAGCGTAAAGGCAAGCCTGTTAGACCACCCAGGTTTAAGAAGCGTCGGGCAGCTCAGTCTGCAGGTTTTACCAAAGGTGGTTTTAAGGTGCATCAAACATCTGTTTATCTTGCCAAAATAGGTAAGGTAAAGGTTGTTTGGTCACGTCCGCTACCCGCTCAACCGTCTTCTGTAACAATCATCAAAGATGCAGCAAAGCGTTATTTTGTTAGCTTTGTTGTAGAAGTTCAACCCTTAGTTTTACCCCCTACTGATAATGCTGTTGGCGTGGATTTGGGTATCACAACCTTCGCTTGCCTTAGCACTGGTGAGAAAGTGGATGCTCCCAAACCACTCAAAAAACGTATTGTCAGGGTAAGACGGCTTAATAAAAACCTATCTCGTAAAACACGAGGTTCTAACCGATACGAAAAAGCACGTCGTCGCCGGGCCAGACTGCAAGCTAAACTCAAAGATACTAGAACAGATTTTTGGCACAAGTTATCTACTAGGCTGATTCGTGAGAACCAAACGATTGTCCTAGAAGATTTGAATGTCTCAGGAATGCTCAAAAGCCGGAAGCTATCCTTAGCAATTAGCGATTTAGGATGGCGACAATTTAGAACATTCCTAGAAGGAAAAGCCCAAAAATATGGGCGTGAATTTCGCATTATTAGTCGGTGGGAGCCAACCAGTCAAACTTGTTCATGCTGTGGATTTAGAGGTGGCAAGCTAGACCTCAAAATTCGGGAATGGACTTGTTTAAATTGTGAAGCTACTCACGACAGGGATGTGAACGCTGCGATAAACATTAAAGTCGCGGTCGGACATTCGGAGACTAAAAACGGATGTGGAGGAAGGCGTAAGACTGGCGTAAAGTCAGCAGCATCCGGTGAAGCGTCAACCCACCAGGAACCTATACAGTTATCTTTGAATCTGTTTGGGTAGATTGGAATCCCCGTCCCTTTTAGGGCGGGGAGGATGTCAATCGTACATTTCATGATGGCACAGAGCTGTCAGGTGGAGAGTGGCAGAAAGTTGCTTTGGCTCGTAGTTTTATTCGTGACGCTGCACTTGTCATTCTCGATGAACCGACTGCTGCACTTGATGCTGAGGCAGAGTACCAGCTATTTAGGCGTTTCCGAGAGTTGGTTGCTGGCAAAACCGCACTTCTGATTAGTCATCGCTTTTCAACAGTACGAATGGCTGACCAAATTTTAGTCATTGAAGATGGTCAAGTTACTGAATCTGGTAGTCACACTGAACTGATGGCTTTGAAGGGACGCTATGCGACGATGTACAACATGCAAGCAGATCGTTATCTATAGCAGATTTGGACTTTGGACAAGTAAAGGGGAGCGCGCGCGCTCACCCCTCCTATCCTTGGCTCAAGCTAGCGCACTCACGCCGGGATTATAATCTTGCACCGCACATAGACGCCATTTGGCTTCGCCCTCCAATTCTAAAACCTGATCGTGATACTTTAACAAGCTAGAACGGTGTCCGACGCTGATAAAAGTTGTTCCTGTTGCTTGCAGTTGCTTATAGAGGCGTTCTTCGTTTTTGATATCTAAAGCACTCGTTGCTTCGTCCAAAATTGCGTAGCGAGGTTGAGTCAGTAAAAGTCGCGCAAACGCGAGTCGCTGTTGTTCCCCTAATGAAAGAATATCTGCCCAATCTAACACGACATCAAATCCACCCACTCTTTCCGGTAGGTTTGCCAAGTTGACTTGTTTCAAAACCTCGTACAGTTTTTCGTCGGAAACTTCTTGACTCGTGTTGGGATAAAGCAGTTGACTTCTAAGCGAGCCTAAAAGCATGTAAGGACGCTGAGGTAAAAATAGCATTTCGGAAAGATGCGGTCGCACAATCCGGCCCGTACCATTATTCCACAGTCCGGCGATCGCTCTGAGCAACGAACTCTTACCCGTGCCGCTTTGACCTACAATTGCTAAACCTTCACCTGGTTGCACCGAAGCGATCAAGTCTTTGACTAAAGTATGATCGTATCTCGGAGTCAACAAAGTTACCTGTTCGAGAGATAAGCGACCATCTTCCACCGTATCGATTCTAGTAACACCAGGTTTTTGCGATTCTGTCGGATCTTCTAAGGATTCTGAGAATGTGGCTAAACGGTTAACTCCTGCGGCAAAAGCACTCAGTTTGTAAATCTGATCCACAATAATTGAAATTGCATTTAAAACCATGCTAAATGCAAAACTTGCTTGGCTAATTACCCCAAACTCTACCTCCCCTGCAAAATAGCGCGGTGCAATTACCAATGCAGGCAGGATGATAATAATGTAATCATATCCTTGAGTAAAAAATCCCAAATTCCTTTGCCATTCCACCAGTAATTTATAATTGCAAATCGTCTCAAAAAAGCGCCGCTTCACTTCTCCCGATTCTTGATTTTCGCCTCGATAAAATGCGATTGATTCAGCATTATCGCGGATGTGAACCATACCATAGCGGAAATCAGCTTCTTTTTTGAGTTGCTGGAAGTTCAGACCAATCAATCGCTTACCAAAAATCACAGTAACCGTTGTCCCAACAACAGCGTATGCTACTAGGATACCCGCAAGCAAAGGCGAAATTGACCAAAGAATTCCTGTGAAGGCGAATAGGTTAATTATTGAGCTAAGAATAATTAACAGAAAAAACAGGCTGTCCGTTGTAAACGACCTAATATCTTCAGAAACCCGCTGATCTGGGTTGTCGATTTTATCTCGTAAATTAATTTCGTAATAAGCCCGGTTCCGAAAATATCTATTTAGAAAACTATTGGTCAGCCACTGCCGCCAGTATAAACCGAGTAATTCTCTAGTATATCGATAGAAAACAACAATAGGCGTGCCGACAACAAAAACGCTGCCATAGATAAATAAAAGCCGAAAATATTGCTCGGCATCTTTCTTGGAAAGCGCCGTCATAAAGTCTCGGCCTACATAACTAATGATAACGTTGAGTCCGCTAACGGCTAACGATAACAATAGCAAAACCGCCAGGAGTCCTCTAGCTCCGCGTTTTTCCTCCGAAAACCAATAAGGCTTTGCGATCGCCCAAAATCGATTCCACAACTGTCGGTCAAATCCGCTCATGTCTGATTCCTAAAAAGGTAACTAAATTGTAATAATATATCAGGTGTCCGGTAAGACGCATTGGCTAAAAAAGCAGTATAAAATTATACCTCATTATCGGATAAGTAGGTAAATTCTGCTGGTAAAGCACAAAAAGCCAACAACCCTTTCTGTGAAAGAGTGTAACGCAAATTTATATAAAGTTAATTTAGGATAGAAATATCTGAGAAAAGTTACTGATAATGGAGTCTACCGAGGGATTGTCTAGCAGAGACGCGATCGCCCTTGGTAGCCTTCTAAAATAGTTGAACCCCTAATCCTCACCATCTGGCAAATAAGCATGAACATTCTGAGCAATTTACTCACCCAACCCGTCCAACCCGCGCGCAGCAAACAAAAACGCAGAGGCGTTGAAATCAAGTCCCAGCGAGAAATAGAAGTGATGCGCGAGGCGGCGAAGATCGTGGCGACGGTGCTGAAAGAAATTTCCCAGATGGTAAAACCGGGGATGACAACCGCCGACTTGGATGCCCATGCAGAAAAACGCATCCGCCAAATGGGCGCTACCCCTAGTTTCAAAGGTTACCACGGGTTCCCCGGCTCGATTTGCTCGAGCATCAACAACGAAGTGGTACACGGCATTCCCAGCGCCAAAAAAGTGATTCGCGCTGGAGATGTATTAAAAGTAGATACGGGCGCATATTACCAAGGCTTTCACGGCGACTCCTGCATCACCATCCCCGTAGGCGAGGTAACGCCGGAAGCAGCTAGATTAATTCGCGTCGCCGAAGAAGCGCTTTATAAAGGTATCGAACAAGTTAAAGCGGGAAACTATTTACTCGATCTTGCCGGTGCAATAGAAGATCATGTCAAAGCAAACGGCTTTACCGTTGTAGAAGATTTTACAGGACATGGAGTTGGGCGCAACCTGCACGAAGAACCTTCGGTATTTAACTTCCGCACTCGCGAAATGCCTAACGTCAAGCTGCGCGCCGGAATGACCCTGGCAATTGAACCGATTTTAAACGCCGGTTCCAGGCACACACGCATTTTATCGGATCGTTGGACGGCGGTGACGGTAGACAATTCCCTATCTGCCCAGTTTGAACATACCGTGTTGGTGACCGAAACAGGTTACGAAATTTTGACGGATCGGTCAAAAGTTTAATTTAACTAATGGGGAGTTTGAGGGGCTATAAGTCCCGCGCTCTACCTGTAAGGTGAGCGTCGGGATACATGGACACCTCAAGGCTGTTTCGCTGGCTCAATGCCACCGAAACAGCCTTGGAAAGGCAACCTTTTGATACAGTCCCCAATCAACTCTGCACTGGATCTTCCTCAATCATCACGCCTGTAGTAGAAATATGCTACACTAATGCTATCAGC
>NZ_BLAY01000327.1 GCF_020521235.1 Microseira wollei NIES-4236
ATGGGGCGGCTTGTGTTGGTTCAGTTTGCCCTAGGGACACGGCATTACATAGGTTGTTAAACTATCCGAGATCTCTATATTGCCGTGTCCCTACAACGATGGGGCGGCTTGTGTTGGTTCAGTTTGCGGTAGGGACACGGCATTACATAGGTTGTTAAACTATCCGAGATCTCTATATTGCCGTGTCCCTACAACGATGGGGCGGCTTGTGTTGGTTCAGTTTGCCCTAGGGACAAGGCATGAGATACGCTGTTAAACCATGGGAGATCTCTATATTGCCGTGTCCCTACAACGATGGGGCGGCTTGTGTTGGTTCAGTTTGCGGTAGGGACACGGCATGAGATACGCTGTTAAACCATGGGAGATCTCTATATTGCCGTGTCCCTACAACGATGCCGCTACTTCTCTTGGTTCAGATTTAGGCTGGTTGCCGATCTGCTTGATCTGTACCTTAATTCCGTATTCAGGACGTAGGGTAATTGAGGGTTGAGGTACAATTGGGAATCCCGGCACTAACTCTAACTCGAATTGTTGCGCGATCGCAGCCAAAAGCAAAGTCGCTTCCATCTGAGCAAAACCTTTACCGATACAAATGCGCGGACCATCGCCAAAGGGAATATAAACTCCTCGCGGCAGTTGTTTTTCAAACTCATCTGTCCAGCGTTCCGGCATAAACTTTTCTGGTTGGTCGAAATACTTGGGATTTCGATGCATCGCCCATTGACTAATCATCACCGTTGTGCCTTCAGGGATCGAGTAATCGCCAATTGTGGCATCCCGTGCGGCTTCGCGCCCAAACATGGCGACGGGAGGATAAAGACGCATCGATTCTTTGATGATTTGGTCGGTATAGCGCAAGCTTTTAATATCAGCTACAGTTGGCAACCTGCCTGCCAAAACTTGTTTTAGTTCCCCTTGCAGTTTCTCTTTAACTTCGGGATGTTGAGCTAACAGCATCCACGTCCAACTAAGGGCATTAGCGGTAGTTTCGTGACCGGCTAACATGAGGGTTGCGACTTCATCGCGCAACAGTTTATCATCCATTTGTTGACCCGTATCTTCATCGCGGGCTTCGATTAGCATCGAGAGCAGATCGTTGGTTTTTTCGGTGCTGTTGCGACTGTGGCGGATGAGGTTGTAAATTGCTTCGTCCATTTGTGCGATCGCATGGCGATACCGAATATTTTCCGGTCTGGGAAACCATTCCCACACGAGGAAATTTTGCCGGCGCTTGCTCTCAAACCAATGCATCGCCACATCTAAAGCATTCGCAACAACTTGAGCTTCTCCATTATCGACATCGGTGTTGAAAATACACTTCATGACAATTTGCAAAGTCAGGCGCATCATATCTGCGTGAATATCGCGGACTTCGCCGTCTTTCCAAGTTTGCAACATCCTATCGGCGTATTGCACCATAATTTCGCCATAGCCATTAATCCGCTTTTGCTGAAATACTGGTTGAGCAAGACGACGCTGCCAAAACCAAGATTCTCCAAGAGCGGTTAACAACCCTTCACCTAAAAGCGTTTTTAAGACGCGAAAGCCCCTACTTTTAATAAAAGCGTCCCGCTCTTTTAGCACTTGTTCAATGTAGTCAGGATTAAATAATAAGCAAACAGGTGTCAGTCCCAGACGCAAAGGTACAATATCACCATAATCGCGACAACGCTCTAGAAATCCTAACGGATCTTGTCCCAGGTCTAGCAAATTACCAACAATTGAGTTACCCTCTGGTCCTGGTAGTTCAAACACATCCTGAGTCATAGGGAAAAGCCTCCGCTGCCAACTGCTTTAAGAAATAATTGCAGATTGAATTGAATTCCTCATCACAAAGAGAGATTTGGTAGGAGACATTTTTGTCAATTCAGATCTGGCATCAGTCTCCCAACCCGCCCGGAAATAAATTTCCGGATTGTAGAGACGTTACATGTAACGTCTCTACAAGTCGGTTAAAACCGACTCAATGCCATCAAACCAGTTTGTTTTAACGGACTGGCGCTGTCAGCTGTGGGAATTTATTCCCTGGCGGGTTATTAGATTGGTGCAAGATCTCAATCAAATGACTTATTCGACACACTAACATCCTGAAGAATTCCCTACTGCCGTACTAGAGCGCTTTCTGAGAAACAATTTAAGAACGAGTAAATTTAGTAAACTAATATTGAGAATGTTCTAGATTTAACAAGGCTCAAGGGAAGAACCTGGAGGTAAGCGACTGAGAAATGGTCAACAAGTCCCGATAAAAAAGGGTTTGTGGACTTGTAAAACACTCCAAGGGGTAGATATAAAAGCTGAGAAAATAGGTATAACCTGAAGTAAGAACCCCAAAGTGGGTGGTATCATTTCCGAAGTAAGACTTGAACAAAGGGCGATTTAGTATGGCGCAAGCGCCTGTTTCTCCAGTAGTGCTAATAATACTGGATGGCTGGGGTTACCGAGAAGAAACCGAAGGAAACGCCATAGCGGCTGCTAACACACCCGTAATGGATAGCCTCTGGGCAGCCTATCCCCACACGCTGATCCGCACTTCCGGGAAGGCTGTGGGGTTACCAGAAGGCCAAATGGGTAACTCGGAAGTCGGACACCTGAATATAGGCGCAGGCAGAGTCGTCCCGCAAGAATTAGTTCGGATCTCGGATGCTGTGGAAGATGGCAGCATACAAAGTAACCCAGCGTTGGTGAAAGTTTGCCAAGATGTGAAAAGTCGGGGTAGCAAGTTGCACCTGATGGGGTTGTGTTCGGAAGGTGGGGTGCATTCCCATCTAAGTCATCTACTGGGATTGCTAGATCTCGCCAAAGCATGGGGAATTTCCCAAGTGTGCGTTCACGCGATTACCGATGGGCGGGATACTAATCCTAAAGAAGGCGTAGAAGCGATTCAAAAGATTCAAGACTATATTGACCGCATCGGTGTGGGGCGTATCGTTACTATTAGCGGTCGCTATTACGCGATGGATCGCGACAGACGATGGGATCGGGTTAAACTTGCTTACGACTTAATGACGCAAGATGGCGAAGGCGATGGACGTTCTGCGGTTGAGGTTTTACAAGCTTCCTACGCAGCAGGGGTGACGGATGAGTTTGTTATCCCGACTCGCATTGCACCGGGTGCAGTAGCAGCGGGAGATGGGATTATTTTCTTTAACTTCCGCCCAGATCGAGCGCGACAGTTAACGCAAGCATTTGTTAGTTCAGATTTTACCGGGTTTGAGCGCAGTCTTATCCAACCCCTGACCTACGTTACCTTTACTCAATACGATCCAGAATTTCCCGTATTGGTGGCATTTGAACCCCAGAACCTGAAAAATTTGCTGGGAGAAGTCATTTCCCAGCAGGGTTTAAAGCAGTTTCGCACCGCAGAAACCGAAAAATACGCCCACGTCACCTATTTCTTCAACGGCGGTTTAGAAGAGCCATTTCCCGGAGAAGATCGAGAATTAGTGCAAAGTCCGATGGTGGCGACGTATGATAAAGCACCCAGGATGTCTGCCGAACAAGTGACCGATGTTGCGATCGCAGCCATCGAAAAACGCATATACTCCCTCATCGTCATCAACTACGCTAACCCAGACATGGTGGGGCATACAGGCATCTGGGAAGCCACCATTACCGCCTTAGAAGCCGTCGATCGCAGTTTGGGACGCCTGCTAGAAAGCATTATTAAAGCCGGGGGAACAGCTATTATCACCGCCGACCACGGTAACGCCGAATACATGTGGGACTCTCAAGGCAACCCCTGGACAGCGCACACAACCAACCCGGTTCCCTTGATCCTGGTAGAAGGCGAAGGGGTGAAAATTCCCGGATACGGCACCGAAGTAAACTTGCGCAGCGATGGTCGTCTGTGCGATATCGCTCCCACCATCTTAGAAATTTTACGACTACCGCAACCAGCGGAAATGACAGGTAACTCGATGCTGCTACCAGCCGAATTTCAAGTCAAACTCAATCGAACCCCCGTGCGTCTTTCTCTATAATTGGGTAATGGCTAATGGCTAATGGCTAATGGCTAATGGCTAATAGGAAAAGAGAAAAGAAACAGGACACAGGAAAACGGGAAAACAGAAATTAACTTCCCTCTACCCCAGTCCTTCTCCCAATTAGCAATTAGCAATTAGCAATTACCCATTACCCATTACCCATTACCCATTACCAAACCCATGACCATCACCAACGTTATCGAAATTATTTGGGCAATCTCTGCTTTAGGTATAGTTATTTTAGTGCTGCTGCACAGTCCCAAAGGCGATGGAATTGCAGCGATTGGGGGACAAGCGCAGTTGTTTAGCAGCACTAAGAGTGCAGAAACCACCCTTAACCGCATAACTTGGACGCTGACAGCCATTTTTATGGGTTTAACCGTGGTTTTAAGTGCCGGTTGGTTACCCAAATAATCAGGTTGAGAATGCGGCGGTTACTGATAGCGATCGCACTAGCCATCAGCACCGCCGTTTTATGTTTGGCGGCGGGTAAACTAGGGGCAATTCCAGCAAATTTACCGCCCCTGCAACAACATCCCGTGCCGTCAACGCTGGTACAATGGCAAGATTCAACCAATAGCGGCGATTACTTTTCTGCTGTAAAACCTACGCAAGTCGGTTATTTAGTTTGGTCCCAGTTCCCCGTAAAAATCTACGTAGAGCCAGCTATAAGCTCGTCTGAGCCGAATGCAACCAAAAGTAGCGAGGCAGAGCCTCTAGGATCTCGTTCCCAGGCTGAGCCTGGGAACGAGTTAGGGAGGCTCCGCCTCCGGAGTCCGAAGGTAAACGTGCCATTGGCGTCTGATGCGTCTCAAGCATGGGTTGACGCAGTATTACAGGCGGTGCGGGAATGGGGGGTTTATTTGCCTTTGCAGGTTGTAGACGAGTTAGAAGAGGGGGATATTGTGGTTTGGCGATCGCGCCCTCCCCTACAAGTATCCTTTAACCGCAATACCGGACAATTTCAAATCTCACGCGCCCGTGCAGCAGAAGCGCGTTACGAATTATACATTCGCCCATCAGGAATTTTATCGCACCGATTTACGATCAATTTAAATCCTAACGCTGCACCGCAATCGATCTTAGCCAGCGCCCGTCACGAACTCGGTCATGCATTAGGTATTTGGGGACACAGCCAATTAGAAACAGATGCGCTTTACTTTTCCCAAGTTCGCAATCCGCCCTTAATTTCTCCCAGAGATATTAACACTCTCAAGCGGATTTACCAACAGCCAACCCGACTAGGATGGCGTTTACCAGAATAAAACCAACGGTCAAAATGTAGGGGCTAAGGCAGAAAACTTTCGAGTTTTAAGCAAAGTTTTCTGCCTTAGCCCCTACCGCCAACCTGCCCCTACCGCCAATTTTGCTCGAATAGAAGCAATCGGAAACGATATAGCGGTTTCCACCCGGATCAGGTACACCTGAGTTTGTGTAGCGGCACAGATGGCGTTTACCAGAATAAAACCAACGGTCAAAATGTAGGGGCTAAGGCAGAAAACTTTCGAGTTTTAAGCAAAGTTTATTGATGCCGTTCCCCTACCGCCAACCTGCCCCTACCACCAATTTTGCTCGAATAGAAGCAATCGGAAACGATATAGCGGTTTCCACCCGGATCAGGTACACCTGAGTTTGTGTAGCGGCACAGATGGCGTTTACCAGAATAAAACCAACGGTCAAAATGTAGGG
>NZ_BLAY01000328.1 GCF_020521235.1 Microseira wollei NIES-4236
CCGCCTCTCCTGCCAAGATCTGCGATTGTTCGATTGGTCGGCGGTGCAATCGTCTTCTCACTCGCCTTTCATCCCGCCGCTAAGGTGAGTACACCTATAGCGGGGGAATTCCCGTCTGTCCAGTTAACCTCGCCGTTGGACTCCTCTCCCTCGCCTCCCCCATGATGATGCAACTCCTCACCGATGACGTATTGGTGCGGGGAGATACAGAACTCCTGACTACCGTGGCGATCGCAGTCATTGCCATGAACCTGTTCAGGAGTATTATCGGCTTAGTCCAATCTCACCTGATCGGTCACTTTGGTCAACGGCTGCAACTGGGATTAACCCTAGATTATGGGTTTAAACTCCTGCGGTTGCCCTTATCCTACTTTGATTCCCATCGCAGTGGAGAAGTAGTCAGTCGCATCTCCGACGTGAGAACGATTAACGCCCTCGTTTCCCAAATTGTCCTGGGTTTACCCAGTCAATTTTTTATTGCCCTCGTCTCCTTGGGGTTGATGCTGTTCTACAGTTGGCAACTCAGCGTCGCCTCCCTCGTCGCCTTTGTCGTCGTTACTTTGATCAACCTGCTTTTCCTTCCCGCCTTGCGCCAAAAAACCCGCAGCGCAATCATTGAAGCGACGGAAAACCAAGGCTTTTTGGTAGAAACCTTTCGCGGCGCCCTCGTCCTCAAAACCACCCAAGCTACTCCCCAAGCTTGGGAAGAGTATCAGAGGAATTTTGGTCGCCTCGCCAATCTAGGGTGGGGAACAATGAAGCTGGGTTTATACAGCAGTACCATCACGGGGATAATTTCTAATCTGACGACTGTCGGTTTACTTTGGTTAGGCAGCTACTTCGTGATTAATCGCACCTTAAGCATTGGTCAGTTGATTGCCTTTAATGGCATGAGTGGCAACTTTCTCGGCTTCCTGGGATTAGTCGTTGGACTAATTGATGAATTTATTACCGCCCAGATTGTGATTCAACGCCTCTCGGAAGTCCTCGATGCCACCCCAGAAGACGAAAACGCAACTCCCAAACCTTGGGCAACAATTTCCAGCGATGCTGATATTATTTGTACCCATCTCAACTTCCACCACGCGGGGAGAGTTGACCTGCTAAAAGACTTCAATCTGATTATTCCAGGGGGTAAAGTAACGGCACTGATTGGTCAATCCGGTTGCGGCAAAAGTACCCTCGCTAAACTGATTGCTGGATTATATCCGCTGCAATCGGGTAATATCCGCTATGGCATCTATAACCAGCAAGACCTCTCCTTAGAATGCCTGCGGCAACAGGTAGTGCTGGTTCCTCAAGAACCTCACTTCTGGAGTCGCTCAATTTTTGATAACTTCCGCTTTTCCTATCCCCAAGTTACCTTCGAGCAAATTGTCAGGGCTTGCCAGATTGCCAGTGCAGACGAGTTTATCAGCGAACTGCCGGACAAATATCAAACCGTTTTAGGAGAATTCGGCGCCAATATCTCAGGAGGCCAAAAGCAAAGATTAGCCATAGCCAGAGCAATTATTACTGACCCGCCAGTGCTAATTTTAGATGAATCCACAGGCGCTCTCGACCCCGTATTGGAAGCTAAGGTGCTGGATAAACTTTTATATTACCGACAGGGCAAAACCACCATTCTGATTAGCCACCGCCCCAGAGTCATCCTGCGTGCAGATTGGATCGTCATGCTAGTGCAAGGAGAGTTGAAATTGCAAGGAAGTCCAGAGGCGTTGCGTCAGCTTCCCGGCGAGCATTTGGACTTTTTGAACCCTTGAAACACAATTTTGGATTAAGGATCGGTTATGACCGCACCCACTTTCATTCCCAAACCACCCTCTCTAACTACCCCTTCCCAAGGGGAGGCTAAGGCAATTTTTCTCCACCCCGCCACCCCAGATGAATTCTTGCCCCCCATCAGTCGGTGGACAATTTTAGGAGGGTTGGTTCTCCTCGCAGGCTTCAGCTTTGCGATCGCCCTCGCCAGTATCCTAAAATATAAAGTCAGCGTCAAAGCCCCTGCCACCATTCGTCCTTACGGCGAATTGCGAATTGTGCAGTCATCCGTTGAAGGAACAGTCAAAAGTATCAAAGTCGCAGCGAATCAGGTGGTCAAACAAGGGGATATCATTGCCAATATCGACGATTCCCGCCTGCAAACTAAAAAGCGGCAATTGCAAGGAAATATCCAGCAAGCTACTCTGCAACTGGCTCAAATCGAAATCCAGGCAAGTGCCTTAGATAGTCAAATTGCCGCTGAAGCTGACCGCACCAAGCGCGCGATCGCCTCATTTCAAGCTGAACTCAGCCGCACCCAACGGGACTTAAAAGACAAACAAATCACCACTGTAGCGCAAGCCAACGAAGCTGAAGCGAACTTAAGGATAGCACAAGAAGAATGGCAAAAAGCGCAGGTCGAGTTAACAGCAGCCAAAGCAGATTTAAAGTCAATCCAAGCTGCCTTAAAAGCAGCAACAACCAAGCAAGACAGATATAAACCTTTAGCCGAAGCGGGCGCAATTTCTCTAGATAAATACCAGGAAGCACAACTA
The DNA here is from genome assembly GCF_020521235.1 of Microseira wollei NIES-4236. Lineage (GTDB taxonomy): Bacteria > Cyanobacteriota > Cyanobacteriia > Cyanobacteriales > Aerosakkonemataceae > Microseira > Microseira wollei. The sequence continues at coordinate 2,538 of NZ_BLAY01000328.1, forward strand.
GCAGTAGAACAACAAGAACAGGCGCAAGAATCCCAAAAAGCAGCGATTTTGGCGAAACAACAAGATATCGAGCGGCAAAAACGAGCGGTTGAAGCTGCCGAATCAAGATGGCAAGGAACTCAAGCTGCCCTCAATCCCAGCGATGCCACTGTGACAATGGTAAAGGAGAAAATTGCCGCAGAAAGTGCTACGGGTAAAGCTACCCTCGCCAGATTAAAACAAGAACGAGAGCAATTAATTCAGCGAAAAGTTGAATTCCAAAATCAAATCAACCGCGATCGGCAAGAACTGCAACAATTGGAAACAGAACTCGCCAACACTGTGATTCGCGCCTCTGCATCTGGCACCATCTTGCAACTGAATCTTCGCAACACCGATCAAGTGGTACGTCCAGGGGATGCGATCGCCCAAATTGCTCCCAGCGAAGCGCCTTTGGTGATCAAAGCAATGGTGTTATCTCAAGATATCGGCAAGGTGGAAACGAGCCAAACCGCGTATCTGCGGGTGTCTGCCTGTCCCTATCCCGACTACGGCACTCTCAAAGGCAAAGTTAGCACCATTTCTCCAGACGCTATTAAGCCTCAAGGCAAAGATACCAATACTGCACAAGCGAGTATTGCCGTTGCTGTTGATGCCGCCTACGATGTGACTATTGAGCCAGAAGCTCTTACTCTGAGTATTGGGGGACGCAAGTGTACTATTCAATCGGGAATGGAAGGTACAACTGAGATTATTTCTAGAGAAGAGACTGTCTTACAATTTATTCTCAGAAGAGCAAGGCTGCTGATGGGGTTTGAGAACAGTCCAGCGATATCTGGACAATTCGTTACATAACTAGACATTTAATCTGATATAATGCTGTGATGTCTAGTTTAACTCCTCAAGAAGCAGCTACTCTATTGGGTGTGACGGTCAAAACCTTACATCGATGGGAGCTTGATGGCAAAATCAAATCAACTCGGACTGCAGGCGGTCATCGCAGATACGATATGGCTGAGTTAATTGGCAACAGATCCAGTAATGAATTAACCGTTGGTTATGCCAGAGTATCCAGTCACGACCAAAAAGATGATCTCAATAGACAAGTTTTAGTCTTGGAAAGTTACTGCGCCAAGCATGGATGGGAATTTGAGATTATTCAAGACCAAGGCAGTGGCATGAACTACAAGAAGAAAGGGCTGATTCGATTAATCAAACTAATTACCAGTTACCAAGTAGAAAGGTTAGTATTAACGCATAAAGATCGACTTCTCAGATTTGGTTCTGATTTAATCTTTACACTCTGTGAAAAATTTGGAACGGAAGTGATAATTATCAATCGCTCAGATGAGAGTACATTCGAGGAAGACTTGGCGGCAGATGTATTAGAAATTATTACAGTATTTTCAGCTCGTCTCTATGGCAGCAGAAGTCAGAAAAATAAAAAGATAGTAGAAGAATTGAGGGAGGTAGCTCTCAAGCTATGACCATTCTCACTTACTGCAAAGGCTTACCAACTCGCACCTCCGAACTCACGGCCATTGGTGAGAGCGAGTTTGAGTTATTTCTGGCAGCATTTTCAGGAGTGTTTTATCGAGGGACAATCGAGACGGTTAACCATTTATTAAATCGAGAAATCAAATTCAATAAATCTAGTTGGAATACTCACATACAGCAGACCTACGGCATCAGCAAGCGTCATGCCAATGGAGTAATTGCTTTATCAGCAGGCAAAGTAGATGCAGCGAAAGCATCAAGAACCAGACACCTCAAACAATTAGAACAAAGACTCACATCCGCTGTGTCTTGGTTAAAGAAAGCACAAAGGAAACTCCTTCTGGCTCAAAAGTTTTACGCCAAACGACATTGGCAGCACTCGAAAACAGGGTGTAATTTTCCCCTGGCGATCGACAGGAAGACTCGCAAAACCAACTGGCATCAAACTAAATTTGCCATTCACAACAAGAAAAGATACATCTATAAATTAACTCAAACCCTCGCCTACCTGAAAGTGGCACCACTGAGAGTCAAAGTCAACTCCTGTGAAGTATTTATTGTGGGGTCGAAAGATGAAAGCTATGGCAATAAAACTTGCCAGTGGGATGGTAATAACCTGAAATTTAGAGTGCCTAATTGCCTGTCAGCTAAATTTGGCAAATATATAACTTCAGCCATCGGTAATTTTGACAGAAATATTGATCGATTGCCCGAGGCTGGTGCGAAAACTTGGCACTTTTACCGCCAGGATCATCGCTGGGTAGTAGCAGTACAATTTACTCCATTACCAGTCTCGCAAGTGAGCCGAACGCTCGAGTACGGTTGTATTGGTATCGATCTCAATCCGAGTTCAATTGGTTGGGCATACATCGACGATCGAGGTAATTTAAGCTCGTCGGGTAAAATTCCGATGCAAATGGGTTTGCCTCGTGGCAAACAAGATGCTCAAATTGTAGGTGCCATCTTGCAGCTAGCTGAATTAGCTACTGCGTTTGCTTGTCCGATTGTTTGCGAATCCTTAGATTTTACTGGTAAGAAAGCACAGTTAAGGGAGAAAGGTGCCAAGTATGCTCGGATGCTGTCTAGCTGGGCTTATAGCCGTTTTTATCAACTTTTAGATTCGATTTTATCCAATCGTGGAATCTCTTTATTTACTCGCAATCCAGCTTATACCAGTTTAATTGGACTGGTTAAATACGCTCGGATGTATGGATTATCCTCGGATATTGCTGCTGCGATTGCAATTGCTAGAAGAGGTATGAACTTGAGTGAGAGATTGCCGCGCCCCGTGTCCGCCTATCTAGGGGTGAACCCCAGGAAGCACGTATGGGGCGCTTGGTACCAATTTAATATGTTTATCGGTCGGTGCGAGGTAGTTAATCGCAGACACGATTACTATCGAGTCTCTAACTGGGGGCCGCTGGTTAAGGCTGATGTCGAACAGCGATGTCGGGCATCTGCTAAGCGAAAGCGTTAGTGGCAATCGATCCAAAGTTACACCTAAAAATTTCGGGAGATTGGTAGCCCCGTCAATTCATTGCGGGGCGGAAAATCGACACGAGCAGATTTATCTGCCGTCAATATTAAGCTTAATTAATGTTGATTGTTGGATTTACAAGCTCA
>NZ_BLAY01000329.1 GCF_020521235.1 Microseira wollei NIES-4236
AATAAAATCAGGACTTACGCACAACTAGGTCATCACCAAAGTTGTGACCTAGATCTCTAGTAAATGTAGGGTGCGTTAGTGTTAACGTAACGCACCAACAAGGGGAGTTAATAAAATCAGGACTTACCCAGGACGAGGTGATCGCCAAAGTTTCTATGAAAACTCGTCGCTGGGAAACTAAAGATATGCCTCCCTTCCGCTACGCGAACGTAGCAAGAAACAAAGGTGATAGGATCGATAGTATCGTCGTGCGTAAGTCCTGTTATTAAGATGATTGTACTACAACACTCCCAAGGATAGGTTGTTTAAGTTTTTGCGGGTCTAAGTCAGAACCTTCAATACCTTTCAATTTGAACAGGTTAATCCACTCATCAGTGAGTTTAGTATTCGTAGGCTGGGTGATGCGAAGCTTGGTTAGACTGTCTAGAGCATCGTACCAAATGAGATGGTTGGTATAGATGGTGTACTCCGGTTCTGTTTTTGCCTTCAACTCGCTCTCAAGTTCGGGAGTTGGCCTAACTCTTTGCACCCATCCTTGAACTAATATTCCTGGTTCTAAGCTAGGCTCAGAAACAGATGCTTCTTGCGGCTGACAAATAACTTTGAAAAACCAAACATATTCTTTGTCAATCTCTAAAGGTGCTTTCGTAGAGGGAATGCTGAAGCTAACCAACCCTGGCGTTCTAGGCAAGGTGAAAGGAATGCGAAATATCTCTTTATCTCCTTTTTCTTTCAAGACAAATTCTCCAGCGCTCGCTTGTTGGGAAGAATAAGGAACGTAAAACCACAAAGTAGGACGCTCGGCAACTGTTTTTCCCCGGAGAATATTAGGTATCAAGGCTGTGAGCGGTGGATTTGTATATGGGCAGGGGCTACGGCTTGCACCTCCGGTTCGATTACCCGAACTTGGCCTACCGTCTCCTGAATAATCGGGTGAATTCCGTTTTTCCAGCTTTGATTGTTGCCTGAAAAAGTTGTTAATTGGTTGGTGAAATTGCGCCCAACCTCGTGACTGATAGCCGCTAAAACTAACAAATGCCCAGGTGATTGTAAAAAGAGATGTTATTGGCGATAGCCATAATTTCATAACTCAAATCTCCTAAATTTGTAGATGCTTATAACCCAGGTTTTTCTGCTTTCATGTAAGCCATTACTGCCAGACCAATGACTAAAACAAACACCGATGGAACCAATGGCATCCAACCCCCGTTTAGCAACATAACAAAACAGATTCCGCCTAAGATAATTATTGTTGCACTGCCAGCCAATACTAAACGTAATGATGACCGAATGTATCGAGTTAATATTCCCACTAAAGACCAACTCCAAACCCAAATAATTTCGCCCCAAGCTGGCAACCACCACAACAATGGACGCCGGTCTAAAACGGCACTGAGGATTTGACTAACCATATGTGCTTGAATAATTACCCCTGGCATTTCTTCAGATGCTCTAATTGTCGTGTAAGGTGTGGGAAAATAATCTTTAAAACTGGGGGCAGTTGTGCCAATTAAAATAATGCGATTTTTGACCAGATTGGGGAGTTGGGTCGAGATGCGATCGCTCAAAATTTCACTCAGCGTAACTTGCTGGGCAACGACTTGGGAAGCACGATAATTCAGCATAATTTGATAACCCCGCCCATCTATTTGTTGATAGCCACCCGCATCTGTTTCTAATTTCTTAAAAACGACGCTGCCTATCTGCAAATCTTCATCCGGTTTTCGCTGAGATTGAATTCCCTTTGCAGCTAGATAAGCTTCTGCGACTCGCAAGCTAAAGGAAGTATCTGTGGCACAAAAAGATTTAGGGTCAACAGTCATCCCCAATAATTGGCGACGGATCGTTTGATCGGGGTCAACTGGAATGTCACTAAAACTTAAGCGAGATTTTGGCATTCCAGGCGGTGGTCTAGTACCGGAGTGGTCTTTATTTCCACCCACTTCGCATACAGCAATAAAGCGCCGATTTTGCTTCATATAATTGGTTAATTTTGCATATTTCGGCTCTACAGGAAAATCGCGATAAATATCCAATCCAATCGCTTGCGGTTGATGCTGTTGTAGTTTTTCTAGCAGTTTCGCCAGGGAACGATCTGATATTGACGCACCTCTTCTTTCCTGGGGATTCTGATTTTGTACGTCTTTTTCTGTGACGGTTACTATCAAAATGCGCGGTTCTGGTTCTTCTTTGGGTCGCCATGTCATCAGACGATCAAAAGCTGACAATTCTAATGGTTGTAAAACTCCCAACTGTCGCACTCCGATAACGGATGCAGTTACTAATATACTTGCTAGCAGTACCGTTTTAATTTGTGTAGAGATGGGTAAGCTGTTTTCCCATCCCCGCAATGTTTGCCAACTAATCGGTTCTGTAGCGGGATTCTGACAAATAACGGGTAGCCAAGTCGCGCAAGGATATTGAGTTTCTAGTCTTTGCAGTCTTTCTCTAGCTTCTCGCACCGACGCATATAAAGATTGTTCTTCTAAAAAGAATGCGACCAGAAAATACTTTAAAAAAACATGAGCGATCGCATCCGGTACGGGTTCTCGCATTGCAATGACTTGCGGAATATGCAACTCTTCTAAAGACTTGACTAAACCCAACCCATCGCAAGAGTTAAAAATCGCCAGTTGCAAACCACGACCGATTGCTCTTTTAAGCGCGTGTCTTAATTTATCGAGGGTCAAACTATCAGTTTTATTAAGCCGAAGTAGACCTTGTTCTTGGCTGGAACTATGACCGGCAAAAAACAGGATATCCCAATCTTGCCGCAGTCGGTCATCTAAATTTTCTGGTTGCGGTTCGACTAAAAATTCTGTTTCTACTCGATGGGATAATTGCGACAGAAACATCCGGTCTTGTTCCAGGTCAATTCCTGTGCGATCGCCAAACACAGCTAAAACTCTAACTTTATTTCCATATCTTTTTGTCAGCAAGCGGTGCGGTTGTCTATATTCTGGCGCACTCAAGGCTATTTCTGCTTTAGGATAGTCCTCAAAAAATTTCCACAAATGCCAGGGAAGTCGCCGCAATAAGTTATCGTTGGTTTCAATAATAAATCTAATTTCTTCATCCGGGTCTAATTGCGTTCGCAATCGCTGATCGATATTGCGAAACGATTCGGAATTAAGCCAAATATTGATTTTATTGGACAACTGCTGGCATAAATCTCTGAACTCGATTTGAGAAACATTGGTAACATCTGTCACCTCAATTTCAATCCGGGGACACAAACGGCAACACAGTGCTTCGTAAAGCAACTGCCAAGATCTGTAGAGTTTAGAAATTTCTGGTGCTGCGGGTAAGCACCCCGTACACCTCATCGGCAAGCGAGCGCCATAATTCCAAACCTGAGCGCTAACGGCAGGAAAGCCGTTGTACAAGTCACCATTTGCCAAGTTTAGGACGACTAATCTACTCATGCGATGGACAAATTTGAGCCTTCATCATCTGTCAACCGTTAACAAGATATTATACAGTAATAATCTCCCAAAATCAAGACATTTATATGACAAAATCCTCCGTTACACTCACCTCGCCAAAGGTTAATTGAATCGCAAAACTTTCTCCGGGTAAACCCCGAAATCTTTTCATTTGGATGTAATTATCCACACTTCGAGATTCAACTTCTTGGAGAATTTCTCCCGATTCTGAAAGCATACTGAGTTTTAGGTTAGGCGGCAGATAAGTTTCTCCTTCCATTGGATGAAGCTGCACTAAAATGCCCACTTTTTGTTCGGTTTCTGGTGTAATTGCTACCAACAGTGCTAGAGAGCGATTTCCCAGTTGCAATCCTAAGTCAATCAGCTTCGCTCGCTTAATACTAGAATTGAGCGAGTGAGAATTGCTTCTGAGACTAAAGGCTAAATTCTGTTGTTCTGCTCCTAAAATTGTTTCAATCGATTGCCAACCTATCTCAAAGATATTTTCTAACCATTGACTCAATTGGATTTTTGGCTCGTTCCCAGGCTCCTGCCTTGGCTCGTTCCCAGGCTCCTGTGGCTCGTTCCCAGGCTCCTGTGGCTCGTTCCCAGGCTCCTGTGGCTCGTTCCCAGGCTCCTGTGGCTCGTTCCCAGGCTCCTGTGGCTCGTTCCCAGGCTCCTGCCTGGGAATGCAGATTGTAGATTGGGATGTTTTTGCTGTTAGATGTGCTAGTAAGTCTTCGAGGGATTGCAACTGTTCCACCGCTAATTCACCCGTCCCCGCAGTTTCGCTAAATCCTAGCAATGTCGCCATTCGTAGCGATTCGTCAAGCTGTACGGCAACATAACCAATCCGATCTGACCAAGCTTCTGGCGGGATGTCAATCGCCTGCATTTTTGGTAACACAGGACGACATTCTAACAACCCTACATGAGGAATTTCCAAATCAGCAACATCAGCAAGTATTTGCCTAATTGAATTACAACTATAACTCGCTGACCAATTGGTTTTAATTCCCATGCAGTTCAGGTAAAAATTTACTGCATACACCGCTAAAGTATTCAAATAAACCTGTTTGGCTTTCTGAGAATCGCTTTGCTGCCTCCAAAACTGTTTGGCTAGAGCGTGGGCATTGGAGCCAAGGGGAAGAGTAAACGTTAAAGTTTCTGACAAGTTTTTCATCGTGATTTGGCTCTGGCGATTACATATCTGTACAATATTCTTTTATTTTTGCAGAAAATTTTGTTAAACAGCGGTCATAAAATCTACTTACAGTTGAAATTTTCAGCTCGAATTCTGCTGCAATTTCTTTCCAAGATTTCCCTAAAAGCCTTCTCCTTGCTAATGCTTGAAAATTCGCTCTAGGATGATTTTCTATATGTTCCTTTTTGAAAAGATTCTCCGGGTCTAACTCAATACACTGTTTAATTATTTCCGTCAAGCATGGATTAGATTCAGGTGGAGCAATTTCATCTAAATCAGAAAGGCTCATTCTTTGAATGTCTTGTTTGTCCATAATTTTGGGAATAGCTTCTTTAAAAAACCGCCGCTCTAGCAGAACATTTACCCATGCCATTACCTCACCTCGCTCCGGGTTATACTTGTCAATATTTTGGCAAATATAAAGCAATAATTCTTGAACTGCTTCATCGTAAATATCCTCATAAACACCTGAAAATTGACCAGGCTGTGGGCGACAAAGCCTGCCAGAAGTTAAAATTCCATTCACCAATTTCCGCAAAGCTAGCTGCCTTAAGAGCGTCAGCGGTGGCTGTTGTTGAGCTGCTCGCGCTAGTTGTTTAAGCTGCTCATTTAGTTGAACATCCATTTACAACCCTGAATTTATGAGCTTCTATCTCTATCTCAAACTTTATTAGCCATTTTTCTGCCAAACCCTATCTTTCCTTACAAAACTTTGCAAAAAGCGCTCGCAGCAGATTGCCAGTGAGTGAAGCAAAGCCTTATGGCAAGGACAGCGGTGTGCGGGCAGCATTACAGCAGATTGCCAGTGAGTGAAGCAAAGCCTTATGGCAAGGACAGCGGTGTGCGGGCAGCATTACAGCAGATTGCCAGTGAGTGAAGCAAAGCCTTA
>NZ_BLAY01000330.1 GCF_020521235.1 Microseira wollei NIES-4236
CTTGCCCCTACAGGCGGGGGAAAATCTTTGAGCGATGCAGCTCGCTCTAGTTGCTGCCTTGCCCCTACAGGCGGGGGAAAATCTTTGAGCGATGCAGCTCGCTCTAGTTGCTGCCTTGCCCCTACAGAGCGATCGCTTGCTGTCGCACCAAGAAAGCAGCGCATTCAACGTGGGATGTTTGGGGGAAGAAATCAGCAGGTTGTACCCGCGTTAATCGATATTCCCCATCCTGAGATAATAATTTCAAATCGCGGGCGAGGGTAGCGGGTTTGCAACTGACATAGACAATGCGCTGGGGTTTAATCTGTAAAAGGGTATCCATGACATTGCGATCGCATCCCTTACGGGGCGGATCGAGCAATACAATATCCGGCATTACTTCTAAATCGGGCAGCAATTTCTCCACCGCCCCCACCTGGAATGTAATATTATTTATCCCGTTTAATTCTGCATTTGCCTTTGCTTGTTCAATAGCTTCCCCTTGCAATTCCAAACCCATTGCTTGACGCACTTGTTTTGCTAGCGGTAACGTCATCGTACCAATGCCACAATAAGCATCGACTAGCATTTCATCGCCTTGCAAATTTAACTCATCTATAATCGCCTGCACCAGCGCTTCGGCAACTTCTGTATTCACTTGGAAAAACGTATCCGGGCGAATGTGGAATTTCAAATTGGCAAATTCTTCTACCAGATCGGGTTTTCCCGCAATGCAGCGAGTTTCATTGCCAAAAATAGCATTCGTGCGTTGGGGATTGCGATTTAACGACACTCCCACCAAATTAGGATATCGCTGCAACCATTCCTGCGCCTGCGCTTCAATTCCCGGTAAATGCCAATCCTTTACTACCAGCGTTAGCAGCATTTCCCCAGTCCGCCGCCCAATTCGCAGACCCAAATGGCGCACCTGCCCTTTGTGGCGTTTTTCATCGTATACCTGCCAACCCCGGTTTTCGATATCTTTCTTTACATTTGCCAGCAAAGGATTTAACCGCGAATCTTGCACGGGGCATTGATTTAAATTAATGAGATGGTGGCTCGATTTTTGGTAATATCCCGCTTGCACAACACCAGTAGATGAGATTCCCAGGGGATAGGTAGCTTTGTTGCGGTAACCCAAAGGCGAATTCGCCGCTAACACCGCATCGACAGGCGGGTGAGAAATGCCGCCGATGCGTTCTAAAGCTTGAATAACTTGATTTCGCTTCGCTTCTAGCTGATATTCATAGTTAATGTGCTGCCACTGACAGCCGCCGCATTTATCCGCCACAATGCAACTAGGGCGGATGCGATCGCGCGAAGGTTCCAAAATTTGGTGTAATTTGCCAAAAGCGTATTCGGGTTTAACGCGGACTAGGCGGACGAGAATGCGATCGCCCACTACAGTATCCGGCACAAACACCACCCGCTCAAGGGTGCGCCCCACCCCATCCCCCTCATCAGTCAGATCGGTAATCCTCACCTCCACCAATTCCCCCTGCTGCCATTGAGATCCCCCCCTGGTCCCCCCCTTGTGAACGGGGTGCAGGGCGGGAGCGGAGCCCCCCCTGGTCCCCCCCTTGCCAACGGGCGGCTGGGGAGGCTCGGAGCCCCCCCTGGTCCCCCCCTTGCCAACGGGCGGCTGGGGAGGCTCGGAGTCCCCCCTGGTTCTCCCCTTCTTAAGGGGGGGCAGGGGGGGCTCCGATGGGCGATGGTGGCTCCCCCCCTTCTTAAGGGGGGGCAGGGGGGGATCGGATTGGCGATGGTGGCTCCCCCCCTTCTTAAGGGGGGGCAGGGGGGGATCGGATTGGCGATGGTGGCTCCCCCCCTTCTTAAGGGGGGGCAGGGGGGGCTCCGATGGGCGATGGTGGCTCCCCCCCTTGTGAAGGGGGGGCAGGGGGGGATCGGATTGGCGATTAAGTTTTCCCCCCTGGCGCCCTGCTCCTCTGCTCCTCTGCTCACCTGCTCGCTTGCTCACCTGCTCCCCTCCCTTTATTTGTGTCCCACTCAATCGTTAAACTACAAATTGATATTCACCCAACCTCTAATAATCATGAGTGTAGTTAGCCAAGTTATTCTCAAAGCCGACGACGAACTTCGATATCCCAGCAGCGGCGAACTCAAAGGTATCAAAGACTTTTTTCAAACCGGCGAACAGCGGGTGCGGATCGCCAACACATTAGCCGAAAACGAGAAAAAGATAGTAGAAGAAGCCAGCAAACAGCTTTGGCAGAAACGTCCCGATTTTATCGCACCGGGTGGAAACGCCTACGGGCAACGTCAGCGGGCGCTTTGTCTGAGAGACTACGGCTGGTATCTGCGTCTAATTACCTACGGAATTCTCTCCGGAGACAAAGAACCGATTGAGAAAATTGGGTTGATTGGCGTCAAGGAAATGTACAATTCCCTGGGCGTCCCCGTCCCCGGCATGGTTGAATCGATCCGCTGTCTGAAAAAAGCTTCTTTAGCACTCCTTTCCGAGGAAGACGCCACCGAAGCAGCTCCTTACTTTGACTACATCATTCAGTCAATGTCCTAAGTTCGCTTTGGCAGCAGCACCAAAAACCGGCGAGAAGCTGCTTTGACCGATACCTCTTGTTTGATCTTAGCTAAGTTCCCCACCCTTGGCGGTGCTTCCTGGCATAAGCTGTGTCAGAGTACCGCCAGGCGGTGGGGAAATTTTAATTGGGTCATTGGTAATTGGTAATTGGTAATGGGTCATCGTTCATGCTTGAGAAGGGCTTTGCAATAGAAATCTTCAGGACTTACGCTTGGGAGACCTATCACCTTTGTTTCCAGCTGGGATCTCTAGTTGCCAAACCGACGATTTTTCATAGAAACTTTGGTGTTTGCGTCAGTCCCGATCTGGAAAAGTCCCTTTGATCAAATTCTTGGGCAGGCGGGACGCCTACCCCACCAGAAACAATGACTCTTGTGGGATGGGCATCCTGCCCCTCCAGTGTTATTTTTGCCACATGTCTAATCACCCATACCCATGACCCATTACCCATGACCCATTACCTAATTCAAATAAAAAACCGACAGTCTGCTTGGAGAAACTGTCGGCGGCTCGTGTGTTCCCTGTCGATGACTCGGCTAGAGTTCAGTTGTCTATTAGTATTACCCGTTCCCATCAGGCAGATCGCGATCTAAATCATTCTTGTTTGTGATGTTCATCATCGTTCCAAATCCCATATTCAAATATACACATAGCATTTAATTTGATAGCCGTTGCCAACTTCGTAAACTATTGCAGGTCGTCAATCGCAATAAAATAATTGTGCTTCTGTAGGTGGGTGCCTTCCGCATAGCCTCCTTTAGGAAAGGATTTCTAGTGTATTCGCGCTTTTTGCTGCTTCAACTCTCGATCGGTGCTATTTGTCTGACTGGTGCGAAGGGCGTTGCCGTTGCGACGCCAATCGCCACAGCCAAATCCCTCCCTGCGGCTGAAATACCCCCGGCGACACAACCCATCGCCCAGACTGCACCGCCCATAGATAATCCTCAACCAAGAGAAAATCTGCCGATTCCACCATTTAATCCTCAACCCAACCCCAACGAAGATCGTTTCCTGCAACCCGCCCCAACCCCCCAACCGACAACCCCCGAACAAGAGGAACCCATATTACCGACTCCCACGCCTACACCCTCGCCAGAAACCCCTCCGGTGAGGATTTCTGTGCGGAAAATTCAAGTTAGCGGTAGTACTATTTTCTCTCAAGATGAGCTTAATCGCATCATCCAAAAGTATGAAGGACGGGAAGTGACTTTAGAAGAACTGAGGGGCGTTGCGGATGCGATTACTCAACTTTACATAGACCGGGGTTATATTACCTCCAGAGCGGTTTTGCCAGACCAAACCATCGCCGATGGGATAGTGCAAATTCGGGTTATTGAAGGCAGTGTAGAGCGGATTGAGATTGAAGGAACGCGCAGGTTGAATAGTGGATATGTGCGATCGCGCGTGCGCTTGGGAACGGGTACGCCCCTCAATACCACCGAATTAGAAGAGCAACTGCGACTGCTGCGAACGAATCCTCTATTTGAAAATATAGAAGCCAACCTGCGTTCTGGAAGCCGTCTGGGTCAAAGTATTCTGCGGGTTCGCGTTACAGAAGCTGACCAATTTAGAAGTAACTTTAGCGTTGACAATTACTCGCCGCCTAGCGTTGGTTCGGAACGATTGGGCGTTAATTTTATCTATCGCAATCTTACCGGATTGGGAGATGAAATTTCTGCTTCTTATTACCGTTCTACCACAGGAGGTTCAAATGCCCTTGACTTTACCTATCGCATTCCGTTGAATGCAAGAGAAGGCACTTTACAATTGCGAGTTGCACCGAATTGGTTTGAAGTAACCGCCCCAGACTTTGACGAATTAAATATTAACGGCGATTCTCAATTATACGAAATTAGTTTCCGACAGCCGTTGATTCGATCTGTGCGACAAGAATTTGCTTTATCCCTTGGCTTTACATTTCAAGACGGTCAAACATTTATCGGCGATCGCCCGTTTGGTTTTGGCATTGGACCAGATCAAGAAGAAGGTAGAAGCCGCACCAGCACCTTCAAATTTGGACAAGATTATATTCGCCGAGATGCAATGGGAGCAACAGCGGTGCGAAGTCAATTTAGTTTCGGCACCAGTTTATTCGACGCCACCACCAATCCCGACCCGATTCCAGATGCTCGCTTTTTCAGTTGGCTGGGTCAAGTCCAGCGCGTGCAAAGGCTTTCTGAATCTAATTTGCTAATTTTACAAGCCGACGTCCAACTAACACCAAACAGCTTATTACCATCCCAGCAATTTGTCATCGGCGGCGGTCAATCCTTGCGCGGCTATCGGCAAAACATTCGCTCTGGTGATAATGGTTTCAGATTCTCAATCGAAGACCGCATTACCTTACAACGGGATGCCGATGGTGCCGCCATCTTTCAGGTAGCACCATTTATCGATTTTGGTTCAGTTTGGAACGTATCAAATAATCCCAATTCCTCATCAGACCAAAGATTTTTAGCCGGAGTAGGTTTAGGGTTATTGTGGCAACCAATTCCTAAAGTAAACTTGCGCCTTGATTACGCTTATCCCTTAATTAACCTCAGCGACAGAGGTGAAAATGCTCAAGATTCCGGCTTTTATTTTCAGGTATTAATTAGTCCCTAGTCATATAGACCTGTCTTGAAAATAGCAGGTGAGCAGGTGGGCTTCTTCGGCAGGTGAGATGGATTTTATAGCGGATTGTGACTTAATAGAATACAATTGATTTTCCGTAAGTTAATAGCCCGTGTAGACGGGCTGAGTTTGTATAGCGGCACCCTTAAGGGTGCTAGTCATATAGACCTGTCTTGAAAATAGCAGGTGAGCAGGTGGGCTTCTTCGGCAGGTGAGATGGATTTTATAGCGGATTGTGACTTAATAGAATACAATTGATTTTCCGTAAGTTAATAGCCCGT
>NZ_BLAY01000331.1 GCF_020521235.1 Microseira wollei NIES-4236
GCGATCGCAGTCCTGTTTCTTTTGTGGCGAAAGAACGACTTAAGGGTTTAAAGCGTCCCCCACGCGGTTTCTTTCAAGGTTCCCCCGATCTAGCTGTTGAAATTCTTTCACCTAACAATACGGTTGAGGAACTTCACGAAAAAATTGTGGAATATTTTGAGAATGACACTCGTTTAGTGTGGGTGATTCATCCTGATGAAAAATACCTGTTGGTTTACCATTCTCCCGAACCCGATCGCTTCCTTCGTCCTCAAGACAGGTTAGACGGTGAAGTGGTAGTTCCAGGGTTTTCGATGGCTGTTGCCGACTTGTTTGAAGAGTGGGATTTTTAGGAGTCACTTTCTGTTGCGATCGCTCCATATCTTGAGTAGGATTGCCCTACTTGGCTTTTTCACGTTTGCGCTTTTCTATTTCGGCTATGGGTAATAGTAGGGGATCTTCAATATCTCGTCTGATTTCATCGCTAACTGAAGTGCTACTGTTTAGACAATCCATTAATAACTTATTAGCATCATAGGAATTTTTTAATATCTCTTTTTGTTTATCATTGGGTTGCCAACTATTACCTAAATTACGATAATTATTTAAAATAATTTGGATCTGTTTTGACCAATCATCATTGTTGACTGTCCACCAATCATCTAGATAACCCCACCGTAAACTTTGCTCAGCGCCAGACGCATCTTTAGGCAGATAATATTCAAATGAAGGCAATAAATTTAAAATATCTCCATTTATATACTGATTATCTTCTAAGACAAAGCATAAATATTTATAAGTATCAAATCCCAATTTATCATCAGGTTCCCAATCTCTATTTGGTAGTTCGATTTTTTTGAAATGAGTGTTAAATTTTCCATTCTCCAGTTTATTGATAATCAAAAGGACTGCAAAATCATAAGTTGAATTGTTGGGACGCGAGAAAAAGCCATAAAGCAAATCGTACAATGATTGATATTCAAAGTTAAGACTTTGGTCAATTTTTGTAAAAAGATGGTTTACGGGGTTATTCTCTATATCTAAAATAAAAGCCATAAAAATAGCTCTCAAAGCAGCTCCTTGATAAGGAGAACCAAGTGATTTTGTTTTTTGGTGCAACCATACTAGAAACTGTTGAATTTTCTCATCTTCTTTAATCGATTCATCAATTGCTTGCTTCATCCATGGCAGATACTCATCATTATTCATTGCCGTTTTGCTCCGCAATCAAACGAAATACTTCATACCAATTATTGTCGAGGATATGACGATTCAATAATTGCTTGATTTCTGAATCAGTGACTTTGCCATTGAATTAAACAATCTTTTTGGATACAAAATATTCATGAAATGTTAGGTGTGAGAATGACCAATAGCCTGCGGATCGTTCGATCAGCAGTCCAGTCTCTGTCTCAAAGATTTCCAGAATTTTTCTAGCGGCAAAGCGGTCATATCCAAAGCAGCTTTCAATAAATTCTGCTAGAGTTCGTTCTTCTGGGAAATAGTCATTGTTCTGAAATAGCATGAATGCTAGTTCTGCTAAAAACTTCTCTTTAGCAGCAAAGTCTAATGTCTCATCAATGGGTTGTCTTTTCAATCGCTCTAATAACAGACGCATCGCATGGTCATAAAGTTGAAAGCGTTTTTCAGGTAGGTTGCCTTGCCGATCCTGAAACACTACACAAATCAAATTCAGCAATACAGGTGTAACGGCAAGTTCCGCAATGGCTTTGTTCTCTTTTTGTCGAAGTTGCTGCTGTAATTGGGGAGCAAGCGATACTTGAGAACCTGAATCCACAATTTTGAACCAGTTATCCACAAATCGATCGACCTGTTGCGGTGTAAAGTCAGCTACTTCCACATCCGTAAAACCGTCCAGATATTGCTGGCTTTGGGTTCGGCAGGTAATGACCAATCGGTTAAAGCGGTATCCAAACTCTCGCACTGCATCAAGCACATTCTCTAAATCATCTGGAGGTACTTCATCCAAACCATCTAGCAAAACCAACGATCGCTCCTGCATTAAAATCTGTTCTGCACTGGCACGATCGCATCCGTTCCATACCTCTGCTAATAACCATGTCAAATAATCCAACAACTTCCACGACTGCGTTTTGCTTCTTGCCTCTTTCGCAAAATCCCGCAACGTCACAAACAGCGGTACTAGATTGGCAAATAACTCTGTCTCTGGTTGAACGCATTCTACAGCTAACGATTTGAGCAACGTTGTCTTTCCCGCTCCCGGTTTACCCAACATCATCAATTTTGGGTAATCTTTGACGGCTGAAAGCGCCTCCACTCGTCGCTCTCTGACCCTACCCAAACCCAAGCGATCGAAGTCATGACGATTGTCTGGGTCAAACTTGTGCCGCCAGTCGGAAAAATAAGATGAACAACTCAATTGTTCCAACACATTCAGGTCAATGTAAATTTTATCCACTGGCACAGATCGATTCACGGACAACATCCTCATTGTGCCAATGGGACTATCTGAGGCAGTGATGAAAGGTAGTAGGCGCGATCGCACTTCCCGCACCAACTCATCAATCTCACTTGCCTTGTTGCTGAAACCTAAAGTTCCAGAAGGATTTGACTTCTGATATTCCTTCAGTAGGAAATCGTGCAGCTTTCGGAGTTTACCTGGTCCCTTACCACCAATGCTGAACTTTCCATACACTCCGCTCATCCGAGTGCTTAATGCGGATTCCGAGATACCAATGGTTCTTGCGACTTCTGAATCATTTTCCTTGCTACTAAAACTTGCAACGAAAGCTTCCTCTTGTTCTGGAGAAAGGTCATACTTCTGAGCTAATTCGGCAAGAAACTGACGCGGTAACAACTGCATCGATTGACATTAAAGCTTTACAGCTATTCTAGCCACTACTTTGCGATTCTTGGAGACAAGTCAGCCAAAGTCAGCCAAAGTCAGCCTAATGTTTGGATGAAATCTCTCAAATCCTCTTGAGACAGTGGATTTAAGCAATTCACAAGAGGTCTAAGCTATGTCTGGTAAGAACAAAAAGAAATGGCTCAAAGTAATCGAGTTTGCCGTAGTAGGTGTTGCCACCTGGCTCAATCCCCAAGCAGGATTTTTACTTTTTATGCTCAGGCTGTGCTTTCAAATTCTGACTGCGTTACACACAGAAGAGCCAAGTGAAATAGACAAGGAAGAACCGACAAATCGGTGTTTGCACGATCGCCAGCGATCCGATCGAAAGGCAGCGATGGCGAGGCGATCGCTTCCTCATACTCCAGTTAAATCTACCAAGCAGCAAAAGTTAAGTTAGTCTCGCGATTTGTGGATGCGATCGCTACTCAAACTATCGAGCGATCGCATTTACCAAGATGCGGATACACTCACGAACGACATTACCATCCTCTTTCATCAACCCCTATAGCAATATCACAGTTTCAGCAGATTGATTTCCCCGATTACGAGGGCGAAGATGTAAGGTAATTTCCGTATCGAGTCGCTTGAGGAAAATCAGTAGTTTTCCTTCGCCCAAGCGTTGAAACACTCCATTCATTAAATGAGATACTTCAGGCTGTGGAATGCCAAGAAGTTGAATAATTTCGCGCTGTTTCAAGTTGCGTTGTTTCAGGATACGGATTACTTGAATCCCTATTTTGCCCCGCGTAAAAAGTTCCGAAGCATCCTCCAATCCAAGGTCAGCGAATACGTTGCCAGTGCTTTGTTCAAAAATGTATTCTTGTGTCATGGTTGTTCGTCAGTATTAACTAATCAATTTCAACGCGTTGGCGATCGCAAGCCCCTTTCTCCAATTCTTTGATCTGCCCGATGATGGGAATGAATTGCTCAAAGTGCGCGACATCTTCTGCGGTGAGTTGCGAAGTCTCTACTGATTCCCATTCCCCTTCCACATATGTAGCTCTCATCAACTGTGTCCCATCACTACGGCGAACTAGCACCAATTGACGCTCTTCCCAATAAGCAGGCAGAATAAATAATGGTTACCCCTCATACCAGTGCGATTCAAACTCACCAAATAAGCAGCTACGATAGGCGCTACTATTTGGGTTCGCTGCTGCTGCACTTCAAACTCGTCGATGAATTCTGTAGATATCTCTGTGTTATCAGTCCCCCTATTTGTTAATTGCAACGCAACTATGTCTCGTTCTGGGTCAAAATGGATTCCCCGATATTTTTGCAGTCCTGGTAAAGAATAGGCTCGTCCTAACTTGTAGCCGGGAAATCTAATTCCTTCTAATTCAAAGGTTAATCCTTGAATTATCCCAGTTTCGCTAATTTTGGGGAAAACCTCAACCCCAGAGTTTCTAAGTCTTTTCACCAGTTGAGTTAAAGTAGGCTGCTTGGTGCTTTCCTCATCAATTATATGTTGTATCCGCCGATTTACAGGTTCAATTGGAGGTAGCAAACGCAAGCCTTGTTCGTATCGCACTTGTTCCTTCATCATTCGTCGCATTTGTCCAGTGCTGGGTGCAGTTCGTTCTATTTCCCAGCTACTCGCCACAGGTTCTAAGTTGTAAGCAGTTTCTAATTGTCGCAGTACTTTTTGATCGCGATAGTAGTTCCAAGAACTATTAACAACTGTACCGTCTAATTTCAGACGACAGGCAACAATATGACAGTGGTCGTGCTGCGTATCTTGGTGGCGTACCAGCACATATTGATTGTCGTCAAACCCCATCCCTCGTAGGTAGTCGTGACTGATAAATTGCCAATTTTTATCGGAAAGCCTTTGACCAATTGGCACGCTTAAAGAAGCGTGGTAAACCATTTTTTGAGTGGTTCTTTTACCTTCTTTAGCTTTAAGTCGGTGGTGCTGTTGGATAGATAATTGGAATTCTTCGACTAATTCTGCTGGCGTTTCACCTTCCATGTTGCCGCCAATCAACACGGCATCCTGTTTGGAGAGGACGTAATTGAGGCAGGGGTAGAATTGGTCGCCAATGGTTTGTTTCACAATCATAATCAGGTGCTAAGATTCTGTGCAACTTGCATCTGGAATCGCAATTTTCTTTCTGAGTTGTTTCACCTCTGTGTGGAGTGAGGTTAGGACTTGGCAATTCAAATCTTTGGGGATATTGCGTCCTTCTTGAAGTGCCTGCCTGATATCTGCTTGGAGTGTTTGAAGAGATGAGGCAATTTCCGACAGCGTTCGATATGTTTTGATGTCCAGTTGGGATCTGGCGCGAGCGAATGTGTCTCCATAGCGATGTTTCTCGCACGTAATCGCTGACTGACATTCCCGCTTGCGAGGCTTTGACTAGCAGTAAGGTGTATTCTTCATCTTCAAACCTGACAGTAATTCGTTTGTTCTTCATAATTGGGGCAT
>NZ_BLAY01000332.1 GCF_020521235.1 Microseira wollei NIES-4236
ATGTTAGCAGCGAAACTGTGGGAAGGTATATTGAGGCACAGCGCCATCATGACGTTACTTGACGGGACTTAAACGTCCCGTTCGTGCAAAACTCCCGCGTAAACGCCGGGAGTTTTGCACTTCTCGTCATCGTTTATAAGTCAAAGCAACTGCCTCGGTGACTTGCTTCCCCGCCGCCAATTCCCGATACAACGCCGCCGCCGCAGCTGTCGCATCCGTATCTAAAACCTTTTGTCCCCAACCCAAAACCGCCGTCGCCCCCTGTTTGAGCAATTCTTCCGCCATCGAAGGCACCGCCCCCGAATTGCCTGCTTGCCCGGTGCGACAACCGGAGAGGAAAATTAGTTTAGGCAATCGGAATTGCAGTTCTTGGGCAATGTCGGCGGCGCTGGCATAGAAAGCTTCCCCCGTCTCGGTTTCGGTAATAAAGCAAGCGAATCCCTCTTGAAACGTCGCGTGTCCAGTCAGGTGCAAGACATCAAAATACCCGCTGCCATAATCGTCAACCAAATAACCTAATTCCGACAAACAACCGCTTTCTTCCACCCGCAGCGCCAAAGGTTGCCGCGCCGTCGCCGTGAGAATCCGCGCTTCCTCCGCTTCATAATCGAGGACGGGTTGCACCCCCAGGGGCGAAGTCGCCATAAACAAGACTTGCAGCGCCCGATTTTCCGGCGCCCTCTCGATGGATAATTGTGGGATAGGCGTCTCGCCTGTCACCACCCACCGCACCGGAGCGATCGCAGGCACGCGCTGCACCAGAAAACTGTTGCCATCGTGCAGCACTTCCCAAGGCAAGTGGGCAAGTTTTGCCGCCGCACTAATCGCCAAAACAATCCCCTCGCGCCGATATCGCTCCAACAACCGTTGCAGAAACCTTTCGCTCCCATCCAACCAGTTATACAACCTGCGCCCGGTGATGGCGTAATCCTCCGGCAAGCTGACATAGTAGTCTCGTTCCGCTAGCTGGATCAATTCGGCGATTTGATCTAAGGCGAGCGAGCGCCGCTCATACTGGTTCGGATTGTATTCAAAGAAACGTAGCTATACGTAATTATCCGCAATTTTGAGGTCGAGGTGGAGCGATATGCCGACCGCAAGCTACGCGACCGCACGTTTGTAACCGAGGACGTCAGTAATATCCTCAAGGTTAACCTGGATCGTTCCGGATAGTCCCTGTGCCCGCCAGCCCGCCAGCCCGCCAATCCGCCAATCCGCCAACCGGACAGCCCGCCAGGGATTAAAATCCAAGGGCTTTTAGCGAAAGTCCGTTAAAACAAACTGTAAATGGGGCAATTAGTCGGTTTTAACCGACTTTAGCTATAGCTGTGGAAATTGATTTCCGGGCGGGCTGTCCGGTGTGCGACAATGCTGCGTTCTCCGGGCTCACGCCTGAGAAAGAGAGAATCAATCCTCTAAAGCCTTGCGGATATCTTCAAGGGTGGCATTTTCTAACAGCAGCCTTTGTCCATTGCGCCCAACAATCAAAACTTTGGCAATTCTTTTACCCGACTGTTGCAGTTTATACTCTTGATATCACTTGCGGATTTGTGCGGCGATCGCAATCGTTCCCCCAACAATCCCGACAATTGAGGCAATAGTTGCTACCACACCCTCTTTGTCAGGTTGTTGCGAACTCACCTCGTAGCTTCCCGATATACCAGGAATTGCCAAAAGCGCTTCTGTCGCGTCAATTGCACCTTCTCGCTCAATCGCCACCTGAATATCTGCCATGATTCACCCGAAGCCCAATTTTACTGGAGACTGGCGATCGCTCTGTACGTTCGCCAAGTGTCTCAATGTGCAGAAAGCCGTTTGCGGTAGGGAACATTAGTAATGTTGTTAAACCACCCGATATATCCAGGTTGCCGTGCCCCTACAGCTTGGTGCTGGCAAAAATGCCGTTTGCGGTAGGGAACATGAGTAATGTTGTTAAATTACCCGATATATCCAGGTTGCCATGCCCCTACCCCGCGCCATTGCCGAATTAAGGTTGGCGACAAATCCCAAAGACGGAAGTGTAACCGTGGAGGAAGGTGCTACCACCCACTGGACCAATTTCGCCATTGCAGAAGAAACCACCCAGAGGAATATTGCTTAGGTAGCGGTGGAACAGATGGGAATCAAAATTAGGACTGCCATAAAGACCTTCTCCCCGTCCCATACAAGAGAACATTAAAGCACCGCGAGCGGCTGTTGTATTCGCTTGCTGTTGATAGCGTGAAAGTAACAGTTCCAAGTCTTCAGCAGAGGTGTTGGCGTCGCGGAGGTGGAATTGGATGCGCTGTCCAGCACGAACCCGATCCCCGATGGCGATCGCACCCGCTGATGGTTCAACTCCCAGCAAATTGCGGATTAAAAAGTCTCCCTGCTCTAAATTTTGCTTAAATTCATCCCGCGCCACCCCGACAAACAGCGAATGCTGCGCCAGCATCCGGTCTTCTTCGCTCAGACTTTGGATCAAATCCCGCAGCACTTCTAAAGGCGTGCCAGATTTAGCAGTTGCACCCACCCCTGCTGCGCTTTCTGCCTCCATTCCCAGGACAATATTTCGCTCGCCAAGAGTCACCCGATAAGGCTGACCGATAGGGCGACATCCTTGCGCCACAATCGTTTCCATCACAATATTACCGCTGAGGGCAACGCCGATCGTGCCTTCGCGATAAAGCTTGTAGTTACAAAACAATCCCGTGCCGCCAATCCTAGCGCTGCCGCTGGCAAGTCCCCCGACTTTTACCGCACCCGGATAGGCAAAATCTAAACCCTGAATCAGGTCGTTGACTTTAGACGAGAACGGATCGGCTAATAAAATAAACTGGGGTTGCTCCTGCGGCGAGACGCCGATTAATTCTACCCAAGCATCTGGAGGACTATCCAAATCCGGCATCGATTCGGCAAAGATATGAAACGCTTTCACATTGACGCCGGGAAGATGCGCCAGATGCAAGCTTAAACCGGGTTCGCCTTCTACCTCTTGCGCCTCTTGGTTCGGTTTCATCCCAATCACGCCACCGCCGCTGCAACCGATTAACACCGGCACCTCAAGTCGCTCTTGTAGTAAAGGCATCAGCCGCGTATACTCGCTGGCAAAGGCAGCGGAGATAAACACCAGTCCCAGATCCGCTTTTGCTGGTAACGCTGCTGTTACCCTTTCTACAACTTCCTCAACTGCCCCTTCCAAAGAAGGACGGGTTGAAAGCGCATTGACCCACTGCATCTGGTTATTTACGGGTTCGACCATCTTCCTTATCCTATGTGAAGTTATTCGGTGCTGCGCCCCCACAGCCATACTTCAAAGATTACTGTATAACATTTATGGGGATGGCACAGAAGCCGAACCCACAAGTGCAGCCGCGCACCAGAGCAATTTTACTTAAAAGCGATGGAAAAAATTATTACCTGGGTTATAGCGCGATCGCTTTAAGAAGTGTTAAGGTATATGTAGGCAAAAAAAAATTTACGGCGAATCTTTGTTGTAGGGTGAGGTTTGGTTAAATCTTAAGAAATAAACATCATTCCCCAGTCGATGACTCGGCTTGCTGTAATACTGAACAGTTAGGATCTTTTAAATACCATCTTTAGTTAGGTAAGATTTTCCAAAAAACTCCCTCTATAACAGAAAAGATCCTAACGAACGAAAGTGTCTGTTGAAACCAAGAGCTATGAACAACATCCAAACACAAATCGAACAAGAACTCGAAAACGCCCGCACCGTCTGCGATACCGAAGGAGCAACCTCTAAAGAATGTGCCGCAGCTTGGGATGCGGTAGAAGAACTGCAAGCAGAAGCATCCCATCGTAAGCAAGATAAACAAAAGAATTCTTTTGAGCAATATTGCGATGACAACCCAGACGCAGCAGAATGCCGGATCTACGATGACTAAGGTTGGTCAGTCATAGCAGAGAATCATCTCTGCTAGGGCGCGGATGCGACTGAAGAAGTAACAAAAGCAACCGAACTTGGGGACCCTTAGTTCGAGTTGCTTATTTTTTATTTGCTCGGGCGTAAAACCGCATTCCCCTTGTGGGTGCGGATGTAAGCCCGGTCGGTGACGAGTTGATGGCAAGAACGTTGGCAAGCGTAGCTTGTCCGAGAGATTGCCATCGACTTTTGAACCGACACTCTCTGGTCGGGAAAACCTATACGCTTTGTCTGGACTGAGTTTCATGATATTCTTAGTACAAGAGTCCGCTACAGCAATCGGGACTGTCTGATCTCCGTCATCTCATCAGCAACGCCTTGTTGCTAATAGGGAAAGCAGGTTAGGGGAAATGACGACAGACCATCCCACCCAGAGGGAGATAGCGAGTAATTCTTTCCTCTGTCAGCAAGGCTACGCACTACTGACCGGAGGAACAGGGCACAGTCAATTGCCCGGATGTGACCGTCATGCTCACTTGGTCTGTGCTTTGGACGAGTTACAAGCCACATCGCCTTGTGCGTGTGGTATTTGACGCGACACTTCTTAAGTGAATCCCCAGTAATTTACTACCGGGGGTAGACCTGCCACGGCACGGGGTAGGATAGCGGCAAGTTATTGGGGGGGAAACCCTGCCAGACCAGCATCGGCTGATTCCACAGACCGCGAAAGTCCCTTGTGTCCCACTGGCTGACAGGAGTCTCGTTAGGCGGCAACAGTGGAGATGCAATCGCTGCCCCGCTGGAAAGTTCTTGCTCTCCCCATATCAGTATGATCAGGCTATCCTCACCGCGAACGACCAACTACCTGCACGGACATTTACCCAGGTCTGCCCATCAATGGTTAATTGGGATAAACTGTTTAATCCGTTAGCAGCAATAATGCCAAAATCAGAAGATGTCAGTCCAACAATTCCATTGCCAATTACTGAAGACAAAACCAACCGTTTCAACAAATCTCTCGTACCACCTGGATTGAAATTTGCAGGGAACGATTCTGGATTAAACACAATATCATGCTGGTTTGGCGATAATGGGTTGCCAGGTAACACCCTGAATCTACTAACGTCATTTCCGTTAGGAGCAAATGAGTACAGCGAATTATTAGGCCACCAAGTTGGTTTAACCGCAGGACAAAGAAAACCGGCAGAACACAACCCAGCATTGTTTTCGGGTCGAATTGCGACTACCATTGCAATCTCTTGTGATTGAAAAGTCGTCCACCTAATAGGAAAATTTTCGTTTGAACCATAATTAATATTTACAGCGTTATTAAAGTTAGCATCGCTGGAAATACCAATTGTGTTAGGAGTTAGCGTTAAACCGTCATTTCCATCTCCCTGCCACAATTGAATTTTAATACTTGTTCC
>NZ_BLAY01000333.1 GCF_020521235.1 Microseira wollei NIES-4236
TAATCTTGCCGTGCCCCTACCACCAACGATTAATCGGTCGGCGGGACAAGGCACAATCAATCTATCGGTGATGGGAAAATGTTAATCTTGCCGTGCCCCTACCACCAACGATTAATCGGTCGGCGGGACAAGGCACAATAAATCTATCGCTGATGGGAAAATGTTAATCTTGCCGTGCCCCTACCACCAACGATTAATCGGTCGGCGGGACAAGGCACAATAAATCTATCGCTGATGGGAAAATGTTAATCTTGCCGTGCCCCTACCACCGACGATTAATCGGTCGGCGGGACAAGGCACAATCAATCTATCGGTGATGGGAAAATGTTAATCCTGCCGTGTCCCTACCACGTTAATCGTGCCGCATCCTAACCAACAGCAACTGGAACTGGTGATAATTTGGTCATCAACCTAACGCCGAATTCCTGTTCAAACGGCATCTTTTTATAATCCAAATTCCACAGTTCTAACGTGCATTCATCGTTACTTTGTGCAGGTTCCAGGTGCAAGCGAAATTCTCGCAATTCTGGACGATACTCGCACTTGACGCGCTTCACTCCACCAATTTGTCGCCGATCTAGCGCCACGGCTAAGCGCAACAAAGCACTCAATTGGCATACCATTTGCCGCTGTTCTTTTGTGGGCAAATTGCGGTAAGCATCGTGCTTTTTCTTGGGCGCACTTTTGCGGTGATAGCGAGCTAAATTGGCAATCAATTCAATCTCGCATTCGGTATAACCGAGTAACTCGCTGTGACGAACTAAATAATAAGAATGTTGGTGGTGCGCCGAGTGACTGACGTGGTGACCGCTGTTGTGTAAAATTGCCGCAGCCCACAATAGTTCTCGTTCTGCTGCACCCCAGTTGTGCAGGCGTCCTTGAGTTTGGTCGAATAAACTCATGGCAAATTCTGCCACGCGCTGGGAATGTTCCAAATTGACTTGATATTTTTGGGCAGTTTTAAGCACGCTGCGCTGACGCACCGAACTTTGATAGCGCAATCGGTCTTCAATTAAACCGTGGGTTAGCATCCAGTCTACGATCGCACCTTCCCGCAGACTGCGTTCGCAAACTGCGATCGCTTCCACTCCCAGCAATGTCATCGCTTCCTGCAAAATCACTGCCCCAGCTAGAATAATTTCGGAACGGCGATCCGACATTCCAGGAATCGCGGCGCGTTCTGCATAATTCAACCTCCGGAAGCGATTCACCCACTCGCGCAAATCTTTTAAACTAAACTGATACCCATTGAGCGTCGAGGGAAGTATCCCCAACTTTTCGCGGGCATTAATCGCGGCTATGGTTTCAATCGTACCCGCAGTTCCGACGAGGCGGGGAATTTCCCCCGGTTTTAAGTGTGTTTGCAAGTCTTCTACGGGACGTTCTAACATCCCGCGCACGTAAGCTTGCAAAAACTGATATTCGGCGTTGCTGATGGGGTCGGTTTTGACTAATTCTGCGCTGAGTCGCACCGCGCCTATTTTGGTGCTGCTGAGACTTTGCGGTTCGTGACTATCGCCTAAAATTAATTCCGTCGAACCGCCGCCGATATCGATAATAATGTGGGGCTGGTTATTAAATTCCATCCCCGACAGCACGCCTAAATAAATGCGGCGCGCTTCTTCTTGACCGGAAATTAAATCGACGTGCAGTCCAATTTCGGCTTCTATCCGTTGCAGGAAGTCTCGTCCGTTGGGAGACTCGCGCACCGCGCTAGTTGCGATCGCAATAATTTGTTCGGCGTTAAGGGACTTGGCGACTTCGAGACAGCGACGCAATGCAGCGATCGATCGTTGCATTGCTTCTTCTTTGAGGCATTTGGTGATCGGGTCGCGATCGCCCAACCTCACTGTATCTTTTTCTCGGTCAATAATCGTAAAAGCCGGTAGCGAAGGAATAATCCGCACTACCACCATATGAATCGAATTCGTACCGATGTCAATCGCCGCTATAATGCGATCTTGGGAGCCAGCACGAGCCGAAACATTCACCGAATTTTCTGAGTTTGAATTTACCATCTAAACCTCCGGGATACTCCCGCCACATCGGTACTCCGATTAGCGCTGATGGGGATATTGTGCTGCAATCTCGCCCGCTCGATGCGGGCGAGATTGCCAATTACTTATCGGGTGCATGTTTCACTTTCCTCTTGAGATTACGGATAAACTCTCTAATTACTTCTGTTTGGGTTCTGCCTTCCTGCTCGCAGTAAGCTTTCAAAATCTCTAATTCTGAATCTGGAAGTCTGATATCTAGTCGCGCAGTCATAGCTACAATGTACGGATAAATGCTGTACAATATTACTATGCTACTCACCTATCAGTAAAAACTCAACCCGACTGAACCACAAGCGGCAACGATGGCGCTTTGGGGTGAGTTGCTGCGTCGCCACTGGAACTATGCGCTAGGGCAACGGCTGGATTGGTTGTACCGGACAGGTTCACCCATTGATCGTTGCAGCATTGTGTCTGAGCCGATTGGCGACATACCAAACAGGGTTGATTACTACACTCAAGCATCGGAGTTACGCCAAACTAAAGAACTATTTCCCGAATACAAAGACATCTACGCTGACTGCCAACAGCAAAACCTGATGCGACTGGACAGAACTTGGAAGCGCTGGCTGATTCCTGACAAGTCCGGCAAGCGGGGTGGCAAGCCACGGTTTAAGAAGCGGGGTAATATCTGCTCATTTACCTTCCCAAGGGTGAACTGTGCTAAGGCGGGAGCGCATCTGGGTGACAACGCCTTGAAGCTCTCAAAGATTGGTGAAATTGAGGTGATTGTGTACCGCCCAATCCCTGACGGCTTCACAATCAAGCAAGCCACGATTTTACACAAAGCAGACGGCTGGTATGTCAACTTTTCGCTGGAATATGGCACGGTTCCAGAGCCGTTACCAGTCGATGAAATTAAGTTTGCTGTTGGCATAGATATGGGGCTAGAAAAGTTTTTGGCAACATCGGATGGGCAAGCTGTTAAAATCCCGCAGTTCTACCGGAAATCTCAACAGCAGTTAGCGCGGCAACAGCGCCAGCTCTCTCGAATGCAGAAGGGGTCTAACAATCACCGCCAGCAAGCGAACAAAGTAGCGCGGTTGCACCTGCACATTGCCCGTTTGCGCAAAGACTTTCACTATCAGGTGGCGCATTGGCTGTGCAGCCTGTACGACCTGATAGCGTTTGAGAACCTGAACATCAAAGGCTTGGCTAAAACCCGACTGGCTAAGTCGATTCTGGATGCCGCTTGGGGCGCATTCTTGAACATCCTGCAAGCAGTAGCGGTAAAACGCGGCAAGTGGGCAATGGAAGGCAATGCCAGCGGAACCAGTATCGAGTGTTCGAGTTGCGGTGAACGGGTTGAGAAGACGCTGAAAGACCGTGTGCATGACTGCCCTCACTGCGGGTTAATAATTGACCGCGATTGGAATAGCGGAATCAACATTTTGAATCGGGTTCAACGGACGCTTGGACTAGCGTTTGCTGGCTGTGGAGGCTTAGGGGATGCCCTGCCTGTGAAGCAGCAACTCTCAATCGTGAGTTTGAGAGATCCCCCGCTACACCGCGCTTTGCGGTTAGCGGTGGGAGTTGTCACCTAAGTAGTCGGTAGTTGTTACTTGGTAAAGGCGACTTTGGCGGCAAAGAAGACATCCCTACCAAAACAAACTCACCCATAAATTAGTTAGCAGGACGCAGGTTGGTCGTCGTTAGTTCTTTCTTCACCGTCTTCTCTCACGATTCAGGGCTTCATCACCAATTTCGGTAAAATCGGCACCTTGCTACTTAGACGCATCCACGATGATTATCCAGCCCCCCAAGAATAAAGATATCCTATTGAAGTCAAAAAAATGCAAATGTAAGTTTATTTGATTTAGCCTGAAATTTAAAGGTATAAATTCCTAGTAGAACGTCGAGGACTCGAATATGCTTACCCACCAAGAAAGCCAAGACGAACCCACCTGGCTAACGATTATTCGGCTGTTGAGGTGGGACAAACCTGCGGGACGCCTGATTTTAATGATACCGGCACTTTGGGCTGTATTTTTAGCTTGTCACGGAATGCCGCCAGCGCCGCTAGTAGGCGTGATTATATTAGGTACGTTAGCGACAAGTGCGGCTGGTTGTGTCATCAACGACTTGTGGGATCGAGATATCGATCCGCAAGTGGAAAGGACGCGCACTCGTCCCCTCGCTTCTCGCGCTTTATCCGTCCGCACTGGCGCTGTGGTAGCGATTGTAGCGATGAGTTGCGCCGGAATTTTAGCGCTGTATCTCAATCCTCTCAGCTTTTGGTTGTGCGTGGCGGCAATTCCGGCGATCGTTTTTTACCCTACCGCGAAGCGCGTGTTTCCCGTCCCCCAGTTGGTGCTTTCCATTGCTTGGGGATTTGCGGTATTGATTAGTTGGAGTGCTGCGAAGTCTAACTTAGAACCCGCTAGTTGGATACTTTGGGGCGCGGTAGTCCTCTGGACGCTAGGATTTGATACCGTGTATGCCATGAGTGACAGAGAAGACGACCAACGCATTGGTATTAATTCCAGTGCCATATTCTTTGGCAAATATGCCGCCGATGCAGTTGGGATCTTTTTTATCGGTACTGCCAGTTTACTCGCGTGGCTGGGCGTCTTCATGCACCTGCACTGGCCTTTTTGGGTAACACTGGGAATCACAACAATTGGCTGGATTTGGCACTATTTCCGATTAAAACAGGAAGATTTACCGAAACCAGTTTACGGTCAAATCTTTCGCCAAAACGTCTGGATTGGTTTTGTTGTACTCGCGGGAATGATTTCCGGTTTAATTTGGTAATAGTTAATGGGTAATTGGTAATGGCAGTTTCTTAAAATTACCAATTATCCAATTAGTAATTATGAGAAAAATCATTATTGACGTTATGGGACTGGGTGCTAATGCTAACTCATCTGACCTGGAATAATCTTTAATAAATAGACTAGCATAGTCCCAGGGGAAAATACATTAAAGTTAAAGACATGGATGCTGTTGAACTCCTAATGCTTTATGCAGCGGGAGAAAGAGATTTTCTTGACGTTCTCCCTGGCCTGAAGGCGCAGGGATTCTAATCGTTACCGATCAGACTTTCTCTTTCTTCGAGTTCCCTTACTTGAAGATGTTTCCATATCCAAGCAGAGGGGAATCTCTGTCGGGTAAGGAGGCACACGTCACCGTGTCCCCCTCCCCTAAGAACCGGACTTGACAGTTTCCCATCATCCGGCTCAAGCCTTGAGCAACTCATTGTTCACACCGTGTATGTGCCTGTGACA
>NZ_BLAY01000334.1 GCF_020521235.1 Microseira wollei NIES-4236
GGGGATTGCCAGGGGTAGGGGCACGGCATCCGCCAGTTTTGTGGCAGTTATCCAAGATTTTCGCCTGCCGTGCCCTTTATAGGGGATTGCCAGGGGTAGGGGGACGGCATCCGCCAGTTTTGTGGCAGTTATCCAAGATTTTCGCCTGCCGTGCCCTTTATAGGGGATTGCCAGGGGTAGGGGCACGGCATCCGCCAGTTTTGTGGCAGTTATCCAAGATTTTCGCCTGCCGTGCCCTTTATAGGGGATTGCCAGGGGTAGGGGGACGGCATCCGCCAGTTTTGTGGCATTTATCCAAGATTTTCGCCTGCCGTGCCCTTTATAGGGGATTGCCAGGGGTAGGGGGACGGCATCCGCCAGTTTTGTGGCAGTTATCCAAGATTTTCGCCTGCCGTGCCCCTACAATGCCAACGTCAGATGATTGCTAACGTTCTGCTAAAGGTTGAGCAATATATTTGAAAGTCGGTTCCTCATTCCAAGGCCCGCGTTCGTCCTTACCAGAGGTAGTAGGTGAAATTTCTTCCTCTTTACCACCTTGAGACAAATTAAAGTAAAGATCGACGGTTTGATCTGGCTGAATATTGCCAAAGAAGGGGTCGGTGAGCTTACCCAATGACTCCAGACCTTTCATAAACATGTGGGTATGGGAAATTTCCCGGGTTAGGAGAAACACAAGCGCATCTTTGGTGCCTTTATCGGGAGCCATTTTAATCAACTCTTCATAAGTTTGACGCGCTCCGGCTTCAGCGGCAACATTGGCGCGCAAATCGCGCACTACATCGCCGCCTTCGTTGATGTAAGCTGCCGTCCAAGCGACGCCCTGACTATCTAAAAAATGCGGCCCCATACCGCGAACGGCAAACAAAGTACTCCTAAAAGCGTCGGTTTGATCGACGTTTTTGGTGTGTTGTTCGATTAGTCTGCCAACTACTTCTAAATGGCTAAACTCTTCGATAGCGATATCTTGGAGCATGTCCCGAATCCCAGCATTTTCGCAATGAAAAGACTGCACCCAATATTGTAATGCTGCGGTTAATTCCCCCGTCGCTCCACCAAACTGTTCTAGCAGAAGTTGAGCAAAACGCGGGTGAGGTTCGACGATATCTACCGAATGCATTAATTGTTTTTTGTGAAACAACATAAATGAATAACCTCGTGCCTTAAAACTGAAAAAGCTACCCCATGGGATAACTTGTGTCAACCTTTACCTACATTGGTAGCTTATCGCAGGCTTTCAAGTTAATCTTGGCTCTGGAGATAGAGTTAGTCGTTGCAGTATCTCTATCTTAAGAGAGGCAGGAGGTAATAACTGATAAACCCGGTTTTTTCACAAAACCGGGTTTCTTAAAGAGTGTCAAATGTTGACTTGTTTAGTTGCTAGAAGCTTGGACAAAGCCGAGGGTTAGACTATCGTGAGCGAGGAAGTGAGCGAGGTGAAATGCTCTATCTTCGGTTTCCATCAGTATTTTTTCATACAGATAGCGAGTTGCGCGATCGCCTAAACTTTCTGCTTGTGCTGCTTGGCGACGAATCAGCTGAATCATCGCTTGTTCGGCTTGCAAGTCGTGCTGTACCATGTCCCGACAAGAATAAACCCCATCAGATTCTGGTGTAAAGCAACACAATTCGGCAAGTTTGGTAAAGCTAGCTGCGGGGACGCCGCCTAACCCGTTCATCCGTTCGCCAATTTCGTGAACGTGTCCTTGTACTTCTTCGTAGCTTTCTTCAAAAAACTTGTGCAGCGAGTAAAACTCAGCCCCTTCCACCACAAAGTGATGCTTCTGATATTGCAGGTAAAGCGCCTGAAAACTAGCCAGTGCGATATTGAAACCTTCGCAGACAGGTGTAGTTACCGAGTGGTCGAATAAAACCGGATTGTCATACACCCTGTCAATCGAGCGTAGTATACCCTGAGTTTGCGACATGGTTTTTTCCCTTGTTATTAGAAGTTCCCGGCTCAATTTCTTTAACTTTATCACTCTTTATATTGGCGTCAATATCCAGTCGGCTGCTTCATAGGATTTATTTTCAATAATTAACATTCGGTTAAGCAAGCCCTGCGCTTAGCTATAACGTAATGGCATTGGCAACAGCTAAGCGGGTGAGTAAATTGCAATCAATTCACAATAAGAAAATAGGAAAATTTTTCTACAGGTGCTGTCGTCAAAGGATTTGACAGGTTTCCAGCAAGGCTGACAGCGTCGCCGCGTGACGCGACAATTGAGTACCATTGGCCCAACTCCAGGAAGGCAAGTGTCCTATTGGGGCAGAATCGCGAAATTGCAAGTAAGAACGGAATTGTTTGTAGGGTAGCCAACCGATGCTAGCGCAGAACTTGCCAAAGTCTTGTTCGACGCTATCGTAGATTTGCTTTTGCACGGTGAAGCCAAAGCGCCCTTGGCTGTACTTTACCCAGAGTTGATTAATTGTTTGCAAATCAACGCCTGGAAATTTATCGATCTCGCTCGATTGAATATAACTGCGGGGTGATTTTTCCAGGGCTTCGCACATCCGCGCCCAAGTTTCTTGGTCTGCTTGTTGCCATTTACCAGCAGCGAGTAGACGCTGTAAGTTCGTATAATCGACTCCCACTGCGGAATTCAAAACATCCCCCTGGGGTTTAGCAGCATATCGCCGCCAGAGGTTGGCTATCGGGTTAGTTTCCTTGGGTGGTGGTAATGGTTTCTTCGGTGCGGGTTGTGGCGTTAGTGCTTGCAAGACTTCATCGGCAGATTTGTAACGCAAGTTGAGGGGATGTTGCAGTAATTTATCTAGGATACGGGCTAAGCGATCGCTCACCGTCGTACCGCTAAGCAAAAAATCGCGCCAAACCCAACGATGATTGGAAAAATCAAACAACTCAAACGCAGACACCCCAGTCAGCAAGTGAATGCAAGTCACTCCCAGACTGTAGAGATCGCTAGCAGGTAAAGCTTTCCCCTTTTCTTGTTCGGGGGACGTATATCCGGGAGTTCCTACAGCTGTCCCGGTGTGAAATAAAGCCGAGTCAGTAATCTGTTTAGCAACGCCAAAATCGATCAGAACGATTTTGCCATCCTGACTGCGCCGCATAATATTGCTCGGTTTAATATCCCGGTGAAGTACCTTGCGATCGTGGATAAATTTGAGGACGGGCAATACACCTTGCAGCAGTTCCAAAATCTGAGTTTCGTTGAAATTCCCTTTGTGCAATTCTCGTTCTAGAGTCTGCCCCTGAATAAATTCTTGTACCAAATAAAGTTGCTTTTGCTGTTCAAAGTGAGCCAGCAGCGTCGGAATTTGAGGATGCTGCCCCAACTCATCCAAACGCTGCGCTTCTTGGTGGAATAATTGAGTGGCTTTTTTTAAAGCTAAACTGCCTTGAGTTTGAAGATAAAGTTGCTTAATAACACAGCGGGGTTTAGAAGGAATTTGTTCGTCCACACCCAGAAAAGTTCTGCCAAATCCCCCCCGACCAATCGGTTGAATCGGACGATATCGGTCTAGTAGCAATAATCTAGCACCACAACTGTGGCAAAATTTAGCGTTATCCGGGTTTTGGGGATTGAGACATCCAGGGGTAACGCAGTAGTTCATAGCCAGGTGTAAAAGCAGACTCTACCTACCCAATGTATCCCCAACCTAGCGAGTTGTAAAGTAAGTTTTGGTGTCTGCAATTATGCGAGAAGGGAGAGGTGTTAAGTATGTGAATATAAATAAACTCACCACAATGGCGGGCGGGACGCCTACCCCACAAGAGATTGAAGGTTTTGTGGGGTGGGCTAATCGCCCGCCATAGGTAGGGATAGCTATTTTCACTTTATTTACCTGCACCTACTTAGTATCTCTCAGATTTTTTTTTAACTCTGCCTTTTTTAGACTTGGTTTGGACTTATGCCAAGAAACCGGGTTTCTCTGAAAAATCGTTTATGTAAATCAGAGTTCTAGGCAGAAACCCGGTTTCTTGGTTTCTCTGAGAAACCCGGTTTCTAGGAACGCCCTTGCCTAAGTAATATTGATTTTTGAAGTAGCTTTCCCTCGACCTTCATCAGCTAGATCGTTTGAGAGAGCCGTCTGCGTACAATTCTAGCGGGATCAATTCAAGTTTACCCTTGACCAATACTTTGGAGTAAACGATTTTAACCAATGGGGATTGGTTCTGGTTATAACGACTAGCCATATAAACCTCCGCGAACCTACAAACCTGGAAAATTATTGAAATTTTTGATTTGTTTTGTCTGACTCTTGACAAGATAAGACTGATATGTTAAAAGTAAATCAATCTAAAGCTGGAAAAATAGCTGGAGCAAGGCTCTTTCGCGAGAAATAGAAAAGCAGGAAGTAACTCTGACCAAAAGAAGAGAAGTTTTCCAAACCAAAACCTAATACTGCTTTTGAGCTTGGTAGGTATAGAATTTGTGAAAAACTGCCACAGTTTCAAACTGGTAAGCAGGCAGGAAAGGGCCGATAGAAAGTTCTGTGCGATAAATACTAAAGAAAATAAAATTAAGTTGGTCGGTATTCTCGGCGATCATTTTTTGTAGTTGAGGACCCCCAACATCGACCAGGGATGTGCAGTAACTTGGCAGAACCGCGCCCAAATCTTTAGGGGCTTGGGTGCAGACATTATCTTTGAGGTAGCCCGTCAACTGAGCGATCGCATACTCCTCGTACTGGGGCTGACTGGGGTTAGCGATCGCCATCGCCGCCCCGACAACAGCCAGAAGCCCGCTGAGAGCGGATTTGATCGATTTCAACTTGTGCATGGGATTTGAGACTGCCCCCGACGGATGCCTGCATTCCAGATTAGCTGATATTATCGATTACCCCCTAGATCAATTTCCGATCCTTGTGCTATATTAGGTAATCGCAATGGCGAGCGTAGCCAAGTGGTTAAGGCAGTGGATTGTGGTTCCACCATTCGTGGGTTCGAGTCCCATCGTTCGCCCTTCTTTTTATATATCCCCAACCCCCACGGCTCAAGCCTTTCGGTACAATAATCCTATCTTTTTCGCTACTCTATAGGGCTTTAACCAAGCCCTAATAACCCGAAAAATTTAGGGAAGATTTAGGGAAGCTGTGACACCACAAAATCGACTGGCGGAAGTTAATGCCGAACTCAAAGCGGCAAATATCGGCGTGCAGGTGCGCCAAAGAGGAAATCGCCTATGCTTAAGGGCAACACTACCGCCCCAGCCTGGGAGTGAAGACAAAAAGCCGCATCAACAGCATATAGCGC
>NZ_BLAY01000335.1 GCF_020521235.1 Microseira wollei NIES-4236
CGTCTCGCCTGCTATGACTTACGGGCAAGATGCCCATGCCACAAGAAAAATTCATCTGTTGTGGGGTAGGCGTCTCGCCTGCTATGACTTACGGGCAAGATGCCCATGCCACAAGAAAAATTCATCTCTTGTGGCGTAGGCGTCTCGCCTGCTATGACTTACGGGCAAGAGGACTGGAAAAATGATCGGTGGTACAGGTAGCACTAGCGCTGACATCGAATTGCTCAAAACCTTTCCGCCTCGTCCGATCAATTCTGAGGAGGAATTACTAGCAACTCAAAAAGTAATTGACTCGCTGATAGATCGGAACGAATTAACACCAGACGAACAAGATTACCTCAATGTTTTGGGTACTCTAGTCTACGAATACGAACAAAAACACGAAACCATACCCGATATTTTTGGAGTCGAGTTACTCCAAGCTTTAATAGATGAATTCGATCTGCGACAAAAAGATTTAGTTCCTATCTTTAAAACTGAATCTATTGTATCAGCCGTGCTCAACGGTCAGCGCCAGCTTACAGTCGAGCATATTCGCAAACTCGCCGATTTTTTCCAGATCTCTCCTGCTGCTTTCTTTGAGATGCGATCGCCTACTGTTGAGCGTTAGGTGTATTTTGCCGATTTATCAAAATCCGTTCTCCATAATTAAGCAGTCTTTCCATACTCAATAACCGATTTTCCCAAGTTTGAACTTGATACCAATTTTGCGTTGTATGCAAGCTCATCCACATGGGAAACTGGGTGCGAAAGGTTGTTAAAGATTGCCTTGCTGCTGCAAAATTACTGGCGTTTGGTTCTTGCGCTAACTTATTCAAAGCTGTGGCAAGCTCTTCTGTTTTGCTAGTCCAATTTGAACGAGCTATTTCCAATCGCAGTTGATTGGTATCTAGGAGAAAATTCCATTCTTGGGATAAGCTACCAAAACGCGCAGCAGCGGCGGCGAAAGGTTGGCGGAAAGGAATCGGTTCTTTTGTATTTCCTTGCCTTATCCCTTGGGTGCGACTGAGGATTGCTTGCAAGTTGTTGCCGAAATGTTCTAATGCAAATAAAGAGTAACCGCCGCTTGGCAGATCTCTTACTAGCTGAATTTGATCGATTGCTCCGACTTCGGGTAATCTCAATAAATAGATTCCTGGGGATATCAAACTAGAACCTAAATTTGTATGTTTGAGCCAAGGTTGTGCTAATTGTTGGAAGCGATTGGTATCGGGAGCATAGGTCATGGGGACAATTAAATCTACATCGCCTTGACGCGCCCAAACTTCCCAATTTTGCTGTAATTTTTGAATGCGTTCTTGTTCTGGATAGCCGAAAACTGCGACGGATAGAATTAAATTAGATCGACGCTGGCGCAGCATTTGGGAAACTTCGGCGACAAAGGAATTGATTTGGGTGGTGCGAAACTCCGTCCATTGTTGCCAGCGGGTGCGATCGCGCAGGGAAATCCGTATCGGATCGACGCCATATTGCTGTTGAAATTGCTCGCGCGCCGCCCTACCATAACCGTATATCCTACCCGCCCCAGGGTCTTGAAACGGATAGCGAATGTAATCCAATTGCAATCCATCCACGTTATAGCGGGTGACTATTTCTTCAAACAATCGCATTAAATATTGCCGCACTTCTGGATTCGCCGGATCTAAAAACGGCTTCGTTTGTCCAATGGGAATAATATTCCCCCGATTATCATAATTCGCCCAACTGGGATTAGCTGTAAGCACCGGACCAAGATAATTCGCAGGTTGTCCCACAATCGTATTGTGAATTTGGTTCCCCGCCGCAAATGTCCACACCCAAGCGTGCAATTCCATTCCCCGCGCATGGGCTAATTTAACCGCAGATGCTAAGGGGTCCCAACCTCTAACGAGCGGGTTTTGTTCGGGTGCGACTTGTGAGGGATAAATCGGATATCCAGCGTTAACGGTTTCAAAGAAAATTGTATTAATTCCAGCCGCCGCCAGTTGGTCAAAAATTCTCGCCAATCCCTGTTCCGAACCTGCTTCAATAATAGAACCACGGTCGAGCCAAATCGCCCGAATTTCCG
This sequence comes from Microseira wollei NIES-4236, assembly GCF_020521235.1. Taxonomy (GTDB): domain Bacteria; phylum Cyanobacteriota; class Cyanobacteriia; order Cyanobacteriales; family Aerosakkonemataceae; genus Microseira; species Microseira wollei. Next base: position 2,048 of record NZ_BLAY01000335.1, read on the forward strand.
CTTGAGCGTTAGGTCGATCGATGGGATAAAGATTCCATAAATTTTGACGCGCTTGCAGCCATTGTTGGCGAGCATTAGCGTAGTCTCGGCTAGCAATTAATCGGGGTAAATTTTGCAGTAATTCTCGTGCAGATTGAATTGCTGCGGGTGGGGAAGGTTGCGTGCTAAGTGAAACAGTAGAAGCAACCGTTGCAATCGGTGTTGCAGGGGATGCGACGAAAGAATCATCGGTTTTTCCAGTACTTCCCTGCGCCTCTGCTACCCTAAGAGCGCCACGGTTAGCGGTATTGGCGGCTAAAAGGGCGCTTTCCACGCGACCAATTAGATTTTCTAACTCTTGGCGCATTGCGATCGCTTCCCCCGAACTAATTCTTTGCCCCCCCGGTCTAAACCGAATTCCCGCCGCCGCCACCTCTTGCGTCGGATCGTTCCTTCTCCGAGGGGTGGGTGCAGGCGTTTGTCGAGTCACAGTTTGCCGAGTTGGCGTCCCCTGTTGCACAGTAGAAACCGGCAACTGAGGACTAGCAACTCTCCCCTGCACCTGGGCCCCCCTGCTCACCTGCTCCCCTGCCTCAATAAAAGACCCCGTTCCTAGTATTCTGGGTGGGGTTTGAGGGGATTGTCTGGTAGTGGCAGAAGCTCTGGCAATCGCTCCCGGAGGCACGCAGTTGCCGCTAGCAGCGCCCTGACTCGCAACGGTCGTCCCCCCCCCTGGACGATTGCCGTAACGGCTCATAGCGGCTTTTAGCCAGCCCAGATCGAGTGTTGGAGCGGCCACTGTATCCACGCCCCAGCGCCAACCAAAAAAGGTCGTCCGGTTGGTGGTAACAACGGCGGGTGGGGTATCGGGACCGCTCCAAGTGGCTGCGGTTTGGCTGTTTAACCCGGTGGGAACCACAACGCCGCCGTGGATTGTCCCAGCGAGGTCGCGAGTCACCCATTCTTGGGTGCGGGTACGCAAAGGCTGTACCATAGTAGGTTCGGAGAGGGGAAACGCCCAGTAAGCGCCTAGCATACTTCGCAATAGCTGGCGCACGCCGGGAGCGGAAAGGTTTCCTACCGGACCTGAGACGATAACGCGACCGCCTTTGCTCATCCACGCTTCTAGAGCGATCGCTTGTTCCTGGGTCAAGGTTTCCACGTTGGGCAAAAATAGCACCGCTGGCCCTGCTAAATCTGCCTGGGATCTGATATTTTGCAAGTCAACAACGCAGTAGGGAACGCCGCTAGCATTGAGGCGGTTGATAATTCCTCCCCATTGCGTGGCATTTTCTTGACTTCTGACTACCCCTAGTCGTGCTTGTTGAGCGATCGCCCTTACGGGTATCACCAGAACAGCAATCGGCAAAAGAAACGAAAAACAGACTTTGATTTGTTTAGCTTTTGCAATTGCTTTATTTTTATCGCTCCTCACGCCTCACTCCTCATCCACCACCAAGTACCTATTTTTACACTGCGCGAGTTTAGATGCTGTAAATTGATCGTTTCTGAACAAGGCGTTGAAACATTCCTGTTTGAAGAGTTGATCGTCGGTCAGAATGTCAACAATGTTCAATAGTTGCAAATAAATATCCAGAGCATGGCTGGATAAGCACGCTGGCAACGCTTTCCCCTCAAACAGCAAAAACCCCAGCTGGCAGGCTGGAGTTGAGAGAAGAGGCAGAAATTCAATGAGCGTTCAGTTAATTCTGGTGAAAATTCTTGTTTCTAGCTGACGCCCAACGCGATCAAAACCATCGCGCTAGCGATCAAAAAGCCTACTGCACCTTGAAGGGCATAGCGCCGTTGCTGTTCTGGTGAGGGGTATTCTGCATAGTAAATCTGGGGTTCAACAGCGTAGTTGTTGAGCAGACCTTCGTTGTCGGTGGTGTACATAGTTTGTTCTCTGCTATTTGTTAACTTATGTAAATTACTGTAACGAAATATTTACTAAACGTCAAGAGTTTGACGCGATTGTGCTATGAGTCTTGCTTTGAGCAGTCATAGGCTGAGCTGAACAAAGCGCAGACGCGCACGCTAGGCAAACGCGATCGCTCCCCCAATCAATCTGGGTCAGTGCGATCGCGCCCGCACAGTCTAAACTTTTTCCCTAGGGCTGATAGCTGATTTCTGCACAGAACAAATTCCAGCGAATCACTGGACATTGCTGGACAATTTGAAGGGCAGATAGCTACTCTAGGTACTTGTCGATTAGGGCGATGAGTTGAGCGATCGCCTTCTGTTCTTGTAAAAGCAGTTCCTTGATTTGGCGCATCTGCTCTTGATTTGGCGGACGGTGTACTAAATCATCCACGAAGTCCAACAGCGGCGATCGCCAGCTGCGACTCAAGGCAGCTGCGGAAGGGAGGCATATCGCAACGAACTGCCAATATAACAGCGATCGCCAGCACTGCTGCTACTTTCGTTGTTACCAACTTTGATCCAATTGAGATCTGGCACCATTCTCAATCAGCCTCAAAACCCCCCCGGAAATAAATTTCCGTTGCTCATAGCAAAAGTCCATTAAAATGGACTGAAATCCATGCCATGTTAGGGTTAAGTCCTCTTAAGAGGACTTAAGCTGCTCGCTGTGGGAATTTATTCCCTGGCGGGTTATTGCGACTGGTGCGAGATCTCAGATCCCAGACAGATCAGCTGGTGCGACCGAGCGGGATTCGCTTAGTCACAATGCTCATGACTTCGCCTGGATTGGGCGCAGGCATAAGAAAACTCCACTCGCTCACCTGAGCAAAATTGAGTCTGTAAAGCCAACGAATTGTGTAATTGACGCCATAATGTGAGCCAAAAACCATTACCCTCACAACTTCATAGCCATCAGAGGGAACTGGCTGTTTGTCCACACCAGGAATAAACGACGGCAAAGTATCGCCTTCTCCAGGCACGAGCGAGCGAGTTTGTGCGTAAACCAATTGCGGCGGGTAAAGGTGCAATATTCCCCGCACGGTGATTAAAGTCGGCGACTCCCTTACAAGAGCCGCTGCTCTCCAGAACGGAACGTGATACTTTCGCATCATTCCGCTCCTCATTTGTCCGCTTCCATGACATTGGAGCAAGCCAAGACTGACATCATTG
>NZ_BLAY01000336.1 GCF_020521235.1 Microseira wollei NIES-4236
GATCTGCCTCCCGATGGTTGAACGAGGGTTTGGAGGATCTGCCTCCCGATGGTTGAACGAGGGTTTGGAGGATCTGCCTCCCGATGGTTGAACGAGGGTTTGGAGGATCTGCCTCCCGATGGTTGAACGAGGGTTTGGAGGATCTGCCTCCCGATGGTTGAAACTGGTGCAAGTTATCAGTTTCAACAAACTCCAAGCTTTGAGCAAGTAATTTATTTCCAGGCTGACTACCGATCCCTAATTTAATCGATCGTGACTCGGAACCGAACGAAACCAACATTACCATTAGGAGTATTGGTAATCTCTCTCAGGTTCAGAATTACCGATCCATTGCGATTGCTTTGTTCCGCACAAGCATTGCCGTTGGGCAAAGGCGACAGCGGCGAGAAAAATGCACCCACATCGCCATCTTGCGCGTTGGTCAGCGACGAATTGGTTCCCGCTTGATTTAATTGAATGCCCGTGCGAGGCCCAAAACCATCGGCGATAAATGTGGTATCGGTGGGAATGGCGTCGCAGAAGTTGACGTTTTGCGCCGGTACGTTGCCTTCGGACAAGAAGTAGATGGTGTACTCGACAATATCGCCGCTTCTGAGGGGCGCAGATGGCTGAATTTCCCCGACTGGACGCAGCGAAGACCAACCAGAGGCATTATCGTTTTGGGTGCTGGGGTCATCGACAAAGTTGGTGAAGTTGGTCGTCGTGCCGTTGCTCGTGACAGCCGTAATGCGCTTGACCAAAATCACGCGGGGTGTACCTGCGATCGCAACTGCCGTAGCCGTCGCGGTATTGTTATTGACAATTGCATCGTTTTGTGATGTAACCGTCGTCGTCAGGTTGATCGTTTCCGGTTGCGTCGGTCTGAGGACAATCGGAATCGACACAGATTGACCGGGATTCAAGTTACCCAGGTTGCAGGTGACAACGCCGTTGGACTCTACGCAAGTTCCCTGGGAAGGCGTCGCTGAAACAAACGTGGTGCCCGCAGGTAACGGGAAGGTTAAAGTCACCCCCGTCGCGATCCCAGGGCCATTGTTCGTTACAACACCATTGAAGGTGACGTTGGTTCCCGCTGTTACCGGAGTTGTTGGGCCAGTTACGCTCGTCTGAACTTCCGATTGATTGGCGCTGGGCAATGGAACCGCCACCGTTACCCGCCCCTCGGTGCAATTGCCTGCGGTGTCGCAAATTTGATACGTGAAAGTATCCGTACCGGAGGTAAATCCAGGGTTGGGGATGAAGGTGACCGTACCGTCCGGGTTAACTACAACCCTGCCATTCGCGGGTTGGGTGATGATGCGGAGCGTTGCCGGGTTGAGGTTGCCGCTATCGTTGCCCAAGACGTTGATCGTCACGGGGGTGTTGGGGTTGGTAGCGATCGCATCCGGGTTAGCCACGGGCGGGTTGTTTGTAGCAACCGGCACGTTTACCGTTACCGTCGCCTCGCTACACAATCCCGTCGTATCGCAGATGCGGTAAGTAAACGTATCGGTTCCCCTGGTGAAGCCTGGATTAGGCTGGTAAATAATATTACCCGTTGCCGGATCGATTCGCACCGTACCGTTTTGCGGTGGGTTAATAATTTGAACCGTCGTGGGGTCGAGATTGCCATCGGGGTCGCGATCGTTCGCCGCCACGTTAATCAATACCGGCGTACCGGGATTGGTACTGGTGGTATCGTTGGTGGCAACGGGCGGTCTGGGAACCGTTCCAGGAACCGTCACCGTCACCGTCGCCGTATCGCACAGCCCCGTCGAATCGCAGACTTGGTAAGTAAAGATATCCGTCCCGCTGGTAAAACCGGGGTTGGGAGTATAGACGACCGTACCGTCTGGATTAACCCTGACCGTACCGTTAGCGGGATTGGAAATAATCGTGACGGTTCTGGGGTTGAGGTTATTATCCGGGTCGCTATCGTTGTTGAGAATATCGATCAGCACGGGGGTATTCGGGTTAGTGCTGGTGCTGTCGTTGTTCGCGACGGGTGGATTGGTGGCGGTCACCGGAACCGCTACCGTTACAGTGGCGCGATCGCACTGTCCGGTCGTATCGCATACTTGGTATTCAAACGTATCCGTACCCGAATTAAAACCAGGGTTAGGAGTGTAAGTAATCTGACCCGTGACTGGGTTAACGCTCACCGTCCCGTTCGTTGGCGGCGTAACAATTGTCACGTTCGTCGGATTGAGGTTATTGTTCGGGTCGGTATCGTTATCCAGGACGTTGATAACTACCGGAGTATTCGGGTTGGTGCTGGCGCGGTCATCCGTAGCCACTGGCGGTTGCTGGACGGGGGCGGGGACGGTGACGGTAATCGTTGCCGTATCGCACACGCCCCGGATATCGCAGATTTCGTAGACAAAGGTATCCGTACCTGTAGTGAAACCGGGGTTAGGCGTGTAGGTAACCGTGCCGTCCGGGTTGACCCGCACCGTGCCATTGGTTGGGTTAGACACGATGCGAAGGCTACCGGGATTGAGAGGAGTGCCGTCGGGAGAGCGATCGTTAATTAAAGGATTGATATTGACCGGCTGACCGGGGTTAGTTCCAATCACGTCGTTATTCGCTACCGGCGGCTGGTTTGGGGCAGTGACGGGGATAGTCAACGTTGCCGGGGGAGATACGGCACCCTGGTTATCCGTGGCAGTGAAGGGAATCGTCACATTCCCGGTAAAGTTGGGATTCGGCTGGAAGAACAGATTGCCGATTTGGTCTGCTGGGATAGGTTGACCTGGGGTCACGGGTACGCCGCCCGATGCCGGGTTACCCAAGAACAAAGTTCCTTGTTCTGGCGGCGGCAAGGTGGGGATGGTAAACGAAACCACACTGCCATCCGGGTCGTTAGCTGTCAACAGCGGCAGTTGCACCGGACTCCCGCTGGTACTGGGAATTGAAGGCGTAGTTGTATTGTTGGCAACCGGCGGTTGATTCTGGCGCAGACCAAAGTCAAAGTTGGGGTTGTTATCGGTGACGCTAATAGTTTGGGAGGTAGGGGTAGTGGGGCCCAACCCAGAGGGAGGCGTTATCGTTACCCGGTAATTACCGGGCGGTAGGTCTGAGAAGCTGTAGTTGCCGTTGTTGTTGGTTGTTGTGGTTTGGGTGCTGTCGTCGGGAGTACCTAAGATGCCATCTGCGCCAGGAGAGGTGAGGGTGACCGTCACCTTGGGCAGGCCCGGTTCGCCTTGGTCTTGTACCCCATTGCCGTTGACATCATTGAAGACCGTATCCCCAATCTGCACGCGAGGCGAAGCTATCACCGGAATTGTCACCGTTGCTGGAGGCGAGGTCAACCCTTGGTTATCGGTCACCGTGTAATTAAATGTAACCGTGCCGGTAAAGTTGGGGTTGGGTTGGAACACCAGCTGACTCACTTGCTCTGGTGTCAAATTTTGCCCTGGTTGTACTGGTTGCCCATTCAGTAGCAGCGTGCCTTGTTCCGGAGTCGGCAAAGTGGTAATCGTATACCTTACTACCGTCCCATCCGGGTCCCGGCCTATTAGTTGCGGCACGGGTATCGGACTCGTGTTGGGTAAAGGCGGTGTAGACCTGTTTTCAGCCACAGGAGGTTGGTTGCCCGGGGCAACAACTGGAATCGTCACCGTGGCTGGGGGAGAAGTCAGCCCTTGGTTATCGGTCACCGTGTAATTAAATGTAACCGTGCCGGTAAAGTTGGGGTTGGGTTGGAACACCAGCTGACTCACTTGCTCTGGTGTCAAATTTTGTCCTGGTTGTACTGGTTGCCCATTCAGTAGCAGCGTCCCTTGTTCCGGAGTGGGCAAGGTGGTAATCGTATACCTTACTACCTGACCATCCGGGTCAGTACCGAGTAATGGCGGCACTTGGATGGGGCTAGTGTTGAGCGAAGGCGGCGTGGATCGATCTTGAGCCACGGGGGGCAACTGGGCAGTGGCTGGAACCGTTACGGTAACGGTCGCAGTATCGCACAGCCCAGACGCGTCGCATACTTGGTATACAAAAGTATCAGTACCTGTATTAAATCCGGGGCCGGGAGTGTAGGTAATAGTGCCATCTGGATTGGGCGTGACAGTACCGCGACCGGGATTGGTAATAATTGTGACGCTGCCCGGGTTGAGGTTATTGTCGGGGTCGCTGTCGTTGCCCAGAACGGGGATATTGACGGGTACGCCTGGGTTGGTGCTGGTGCTGTCGTCGTTGGCAACGGGCGGTCGGTTGGGCGGATTGTTAATCGTAGTGGGTGCTTGCGCCCGGTTGTTGCCGGTATTTGTTTCCCCAGGCGTAGAAACATCCGCCACGTTAGTACCGCTTCCAGCCTGAGTAGAAGTAACCGTTATGGTTAAGGTAGTGCTAGCACCAGGGGCTAACTGGTTGGGGTTAGTACAGGTAATCTGTTGCTGTCCCGTTGCCGTACAACTCCAGCCGTCACCGCTAGAACCGAAGAACACCGTGCCATTGGGTAAAGTATCGACAATTTGAATCGGGCCAGTTGTAGCAGCAGCATTGGCAGCGTTGGTGACGGTGATTTGGTACGTACCTTGTTGCCCAACCACAAACGGCCCGATGGCGGTTTTGGTGATGGTCAAGTCTGGTGCCGTCGGGGGTGGCGGTGGTGCTTGATAGGGGAAGTCTACGTTGGGACGATTGGGGTTATTCCCATCCAGATTAATCGAACCGATGACGGTATTGTTTGCGGTCAAAGGCGCGCCGCCTTGGGGATTGGGGACGCTACCAGGGACGCGCACTGTGTAGTTGTTGCCAAACGGGACATTGGGGAAGGTATAGCTACCGTCTGGGCCAGTTTGCACCGTGGCGATAACGTTGCCGTTGGGGTCTACCAGTTCAACGGTAGTCCCAGGTAAGGCAGCGTTATTGCCAGCGTTGAACAGACGCCCGCTGATGGTACCAGTTCCCTGTTGGGTAAAACCAAAATCCGCCGTTGGAATATTGGAGTTTTGGGCGTTGACCGCAATCGGGTTGGGTTGGGTTTGGGTGGGATTGAACCCATTAGGTGGGTTGGTGACGCTGACCCGATAATCTC
>NZ_BLAY01000337.1 GCF_020521235.1 Microseira wollei NIES-4236
GTCCGTTCTGCAACTTTGACCTCAAGCTTGTGGGAATAGTCTTCGAGTTGCTGATACAGGCGCGCATTTTGCAGCGAGATAGCAGCTTGGGAACAGATCAGGTTGAGCAGTTCGACGCGATCGCGCGTAAATGCGCCAACGGAGACATGATTCTCCAAATACAAAATCGCCACGAGTTTACCCTGGTTCAGAATTGGGGTACACAGCAGGCTTTTGGGTTGCTGTGCCACGACATAACTATCCATCGCCAGGGTGGGATGGACAGAGGCATCGACAATCACCACGGGTTCCCGACTGCGTTTAACGGTATTAATTAAGGATTGAGGAACCTCGGAACTGTCGGACAAGGCGATGGATTGTACCCGTGCGGGCCGATCGACGGTGGCGATCGCTTCCACAAACCACTGATTTTCATGGGGCATCAGTAAGGCGCCTTTGTCAGCCCCCGCATTTTCTAGCACCGTATACAGCAATGTTGCCAACAGCTTATCGAGTTCAATTTCACTGGACAGAGTTTGGGAGGCTTTCAGAACGGTGGCTAGGTCAAGGGTGGCAGAAATACTGCTACTACCGGAACTGGAGGACTGTGTACCAGAAGCCTGAGATGTGGCGAGAGAGGTTGTCGCCGACACGGTTTCAGTCGCAGACAAAGCTACTTGCTGCTGTTGCAAAAAAATTGGTGCGAGCAGTTGGGGATAGCGGTGTTCTAAGTCTTGAACTTTGGCTAGTGCACCCCAGTGAGCATAGCCGTAGTAGGCATTGATCAGGTACTCTTGGGCGATTTTTTCTTTGCCCCAATCGAGGTAAAATTTGGCGGCGAGTTCGTTGGCGAGGGCTGCTTCTTGGATATAACCGTTGGCTTTGGCTCCGGCGATCGCGCGATCGTAGAGGGCGATCGCCTCAATTTTATTGTCCAAAACGCGATATCGCTCTGCCTCTACCAAATCATATTTATGTTGAAAGTTCATTGGTGCATGATCAGCACGATTTTGAAGCTGAGCCTGGTTTGCAGAAACGCGATCGAAGACTGCCGTTTTGTCTATCACCTCCGAAAGGTCAGCCAATACCATCAGAGAATCATAGAAGTAAAAAATGGGTATGCTAATCAGACCTACCCCGGCGGCTAAGGTTTGGCGTGCTTCCGCCGCATCTTGTTTTGCCTCAACCATCTCGTTAAGCAAGTAGGAAGCTGTGAGCCGATAAACCCAATAAAAATGTAATCCGGTTAAATCATTAGAAATAGTTAAGGTATTATGCAACTCTTTTTGGGCAGTCAACACAGACTGATTTTGTGTGGATAGCAATCGCTGGATAGTCTGCAAAACAGCAAAACAATAGTTGGTGGTGGAAACAATCTTAAGCTTCAGGAGTGTGGCGATATAAATTTCTATTTCTGCCAGCAGCGTCGTTAATTCTTGACCAGCAGCATAGGAAAATTGACAAAGAAAGCTAGTACCGTGACCCGCGTATTCAAAATCACCCACTTCTAGTCCAATTTTGAATGTTTCCGCGAACAGAGGCAGACTATTTTGGAGGTGAGATTTACAGTGGATAAGAGCCGATCCGACAATCATATTCACCTTTGTCTGAACAGTCTGCTCTTTAAACTTTTCTGCCAGTTTCAAGCCTAGCTGACCAAATTCATAGGCTGCATCCAAGTCTTCTAAAACACCGCTTAGTAAAATACCATAGGTACTGTAGCCAGAAGCAGAGAGGGCTGTGTTACCGTCTTGAATTGAGAGCTTGACTTGAGCCAAAATTACAAAGGGAAACAGTAAGGGGGCAGAAACGTAAGCCGTCGTGATAATACTTGACAGTAACTGCATACTTGCCAACGATACCGCGTCTGTCATCACGGGCAAATCGAGTAAATCATGGGCAGTTCTACCACTGAGGAGTACCGCAACATCTTGCATCGCTGGGACGATATCGGCGGCTGTTGGTTGGTTGGGTAGATAAATATTAAATTGCTCTAGAGCTTTCTGTGCAATGGCGATCGCCTCCGGAAACCGACTCTGAGTACTATAGGCTTGAATCTGGATTTCATAGGTTTTGATCCGATCGAGAGGATGCAGTTTTTGAGCGAAGATCTCGCTTACCCACTGCTCCATTTGAGCAAAATCGCCACAGAGATAAGCGGCTGCGGCTGCACCTTCATGCAATGCCAGCATCAGGCTAGGTTGGCTCTGCCAGCCCAGATCATCTAGAATATCTAGACCTGTCCTGCAATACTTCAGAGCCGATTCATAGGCATTAGACGCTTTGGCTTTGCTTCCAGCGATTAAGTTGAATTGGGCGAGATTAGTTTTTTCAAGTGGATCAATGAGGAGTGCGACCGCCCGATTCCAGTGGTTGACAATCTCAAAAATATTGGCTTCTAGTTCTGCGTCTGGGGTGTTTTGTCGCAGCAAGCGAGCAATTGCTAAATGAGTTGACTGTTTTTGGTCTTCTGGAATCAGAGAATAGGCAGCCTGTTGAACGCGATCGTGCAAGAAACGATAGGTCGGATTGGCGTTACTTTGAACATCTGATGATTCTGTACCCTGAAAGAACTTGTAGATCTGACTCGTGGGTAAAAGCAAACCTTCCTGTAAAGCTTTCCAGAGTGCTGTTGCAGCATCAGTAGAGGATTGTTCCGAGACGATCGCCAAAGTAGCCAAATCAAACTGGTTGCCAATACAAGCGGCAAGTTTCAAAACCTGCTGCGTCTCGGCGGGTAATTTCTGCAATTGCAGCGCCATAAATTCCACCACATCATCAGTGAGTGCCAATGCATTCACCTGGGTAATATCGCACTCCCAATAGCGGCGATCGCGATCAAAGCGAATATAGCCATCGTCGTGTAACGCTTTGAGAAATTGAGTTGTAAAGAATGGATTCCCTTGAGTTTTGCGATCGATTAATTCAGTCAGCGGTTGTGCGAGTTCCTGCCAACAATTCAACGTATCGGCAACGAGATGATTAGTATCCTCAAAAGCCAGTGGTTTCAGGGTAATAGTATTAACGATATTCTGCGCCTTCTGCAATTCCTCTACCGTCATGATGAACGGATGGGTAGGCGACACTTCATTATCTCGATAAGCGCCCAACAGCAGCAGATAGCTATTGTCATTCATCAACAGTTTGAGCAAGTGCAGCGAAGCCAAATCTGCCCACTGCAAGTCATCCAAAAACATCACTAAGGGATGCTCTACCGTTGTAAACACTGCGATAAACTTTTGGAATAATAAATTAAACCGATTCTGTGCCGCACTACCCGATAGTTCTGGCGCGATCGGTTGTTTGCCAATAATTTGTTCTAGTTCTGGAAGCACATCAATCAGAACTTGCCCATTCTCACCCACGGCTGCCAGGATCTTGGCTTGCCATTGCGCCAGTTGTACGTCGGATTCGGACAACAATTGTCCCATCAAATCACGCAAGGCTTGCACAAAGGCAGACAGGGGAATATTGCGATTAAACTGGTCAAATTTGCCTTTGATGAAGTAGCCCCGTTGCCGCACGATCGGTTTGTGGACTTCGTTGACAACGGCGGTTTTGCCAATCCCCGAAAAGCCCGCGACCAACATTAGCTCAGAACTGCCACTCGCCACCCGATCGAAGGCTTGCAATAGCGTTTGAACTTCTCGCTCTCGACCGTAGAGTTTTTCTGGGATTAAAAAGCGATCTGCTATATCCCGTTCTCCCAATTCAAACGGGGAGATTTCTCCCGTTTCTTTCCATTCAGACAAGCACTTCTCTACATCGTGTTTTAACCCCAATGCACTCTGGTAACGCTCTTCGGCATTCTTCGCCATCAGTTTCGCCACGATTTGATCGCCAGCTTCTGGAATGTTGAATTGGGTCAGAGAAGGCGGTTGTTTGGCGATGTGGCAATGCACCAACTCCATCGGGTCATCCGACTGGTAGGGCAATTGTCCGGCTAATAATTCAAATAATGTCACCCCCAAAGCATAGAAATCACTGCGGTAGTCAATTCCTCGATTCATCCGTCCGGTTTGTTCTGGGGAAATATAGGCCAGCGTGCCTTCGAGTCGATTGGGATTTTTGATTTCTGCGGTTTCTTTGGGCAATAGTGAGGCGATGGAAAAGTCAATTAACTTAACTTGTTTTGTCTCTGGATGGATGAGAATGTTGGCGGGTTTAATATCTTTGTGAATGACGCGATCGGCGTGCAAACCGTGCAGGATGTCAGCCACTTGCAGGGCAATTTCCCACACTTCTGCGAGGGAAAGTGACTGGTTGCGAACATAGTCTCGCAGGGAAACACCACCAAAGTCTTCCATCACCAGGGCATAGCTGTTGCGGTACGGTTCTAAACTGTAGGGACGAATAATTCCAGGAATGTCGAGGTTTTTGGCGAGGGTGTATTGATTGCGAAACTGTAACAGATCGTGGAAGGTAGGATATTCTTGTTGCAGCAGTTTGAGGGCGACTGCCTGGTCATCCACCAATCGAATACCCCGGTAGACAACGGTTTTACTGCCACAATACAGTAGCTCGACTAAACGATAGCCAGGTAGAGCAACGGTTGTATTGAAGGTGCTGTTCATCGGGAGTGACCTCATTTGATACAATATCTTGACTATTATGCCCATGAGGCCAGTGGTGCTAACAAATCGGCAAAGTCAACACCAACTCAGTTCCTTTGCCGATCACAGACGTGACATCATATCATGTCCGGTCGATTACCAATAATTAGGAGTAGGGAACATGATTAACGTTATCTGTTTGTCCGAGATATCTATTATGTTCCCTACGGAACGATGCGGTGAGATTTTATTATGGGCAATTCAACGGACATGACATCAATCGCCCCCCCATGTTTTTCTACCACAATTTGACTCGCGGCAGCGAGTGGGGAAGGGAGGCATATCGTCAATCCCAATCCCGTCTCTTTCCCCACATCTTTACTGCTAACAAACTCGAATTACGTTTACACCACCACCTTAGGCAAGGTAATTCTAAATTCCGTATAAC
>NZ_BLAY01000338.1 GCF_020521235.1 Microseira wollei NIES-4236
ATCAGCAAGCGTAGGGACACGGCAGGAGAAAAACATTGATTTGGCGGCCAAATTTATTGATGCCGTGTCCCTACAATGTTGTGTTGATTCTGTGAATCAGCAAGCGTAGGGACACGGCAGGAGAAAAGTTTTGATGTGGCGGCCAAATTTGCTGATGCCGTGTCCCTGCAATGTTGTGTTGATTCTGTGAATCAGCAAGCGTAGGGACACGGCAGGAGAAAAGTTTTGATGTGGCGGCCAAATTTATTGATGCCGTGTCCCTGCAATGTTGTGTTGCACCCAATTGAAAATCGCTGTAAACAAGAAGAAAATGCGGCAATGGTGTAATATTTTGGTTAAATTCGGCATTTTTTAATATGCTCAGGTTCAAAACCCGCCCGGAAATAAATTTCCGGGCTAATAGCAAAAGTCGGTTAAAACCGACTGATAAGAAATAGAGTTTTCAGTCCTCTTTCAGAGGACTTTCGCTATAAGCTGCGCGATTTGAATCGCTGGCGGGTTGTGGAACAAACGGAAGGGGTGGATTACAATTTTTAATTGTGCCAAGCTTGGTAAAAATCTGGGTAACTCATATTTTGAGCGCAATGCCAGATGAGTTTGTAGCAATCTTGGAATCGCTGAACGTCATTTTTGTAGGTTTCATGTGATAAATATTCTTTCAATGCTACAACGATTCCTGCTAAATGCTCATCTCGCAGAATATCCTTCAATCTATCAGATGATTTCTGACGAGCAAATTCATTTTCAGTTTTCTCTATAAGGCGCACTAAAACTGCGATCGCTGTTTCGTGAACTCTGCTGCTTTCTCCTAAACTATCAGATACTTCTCCTTGGGGATATTTATGATCGGATGACTCGATGAGTTGCACTAAAGCGGCGATAGCTGTTTGATTACCTGGATCAATTTTCCCTAAACTTTCGGCTGCTATTTTCCGAGTTAATTTATTTTGATTTGATTCGATTATTCCAGCCAATGCCGCAATAGCTGTTTGATTTCTTGCCCCTATTTCTCCCAAGCTAAAAGTTGCTTGTTGACGGATGTATTCAGACTCTGTTGAATTAATTAATTTTATTAAAGCTGCAATTGCCGTTAGATTACTTTTACCAATTTCCCTTAAACTATTGGTCGCTAGTTTCCGGGTGAATTGATCCTGAGTTGATTCGATAAGTTTCACTAAGGCTGCAATAGCTTCTGGATTGTCGGGGTCAATTTTTCCTAGAGTATCAGCGGCTATTCTACTGGTAAATTCATTCTGATTTGACTGGAGAATCTGTATAATTGTCGCAATAGCTTCTGGATTTACAGAGGCAATTTGCCCTAAATTTTTAATCGCTATCCTCTGAGTAAATTCATTCCGATCTGATTTGATAATTTGCAGCAATGCGGCGATCGCCTTTGGATTACCATAGCCAATATTGCCTAAACTTTCAATTGCCATTCTTAAGCTCTCTTCATCCTCGATTGACTCAATAAGTTCCACTAAAGCTGCGATCGCATCGGGGTTTCCCGCACCTACTTTTCCTAAACTTTCCGCTGCTTGCTGACGAATGTGTTCATACTCGGTTGATTTTATCAGTTCTACTAAAGCTGCGATCGCATCGGGATTTCCCGCACCTACTTTTCCTAAACTTTCCGCTGCTTGCTGACGGATGTATTCATACTCGGTTGATTTTATCAGTTCCACTAAGGCTGTAATGACTTCAGGATTGCCAGGGTCAATTTTCCCTAAACTATTAGCCGTTAGCCAGCAAAAGTCTTCATTTTTAGTTGATTTAATAACTTGATTTAATTTATCGATTGCCGCTCGATTTCCCGGATCAATTCTCCCTAAAGTATCAGCGGCTTGCAGACAGGTGAGTTCATTTTCATTTGTTTCAACAATTTGTAATAAAGCCGCGATTGCTGTTGGATTTCCCTGACCAATTTTACCCAAACAATCAAGCGCTAGCCAACATTTTTCATCATCCTCGGTTGACTCAATCACTTTGACCAATGACTCGATAGCAGTTGAATTGCCTGTGCCAACTTCTCCTAATCTAACAATTGCTTCCCTACAGAGTTCTTCATTGTCGCTTGACTCTATCAAGTTTAATAATACTGTAATTACTGTTTGATTACTAGAATCAATTTTTCCTAAAATTTCCGTGGCTTGCCTGGAGGTAGATTCATCCTGAGTTGATTCGATCAGTTTCACTAATGCTGCGATCGTTTTGCCGCGAGCCGTCTCTAGTAATGTGGCTCTAGCTTTGTCCGCAATTGGTTTTAACAATGTCCACAATTGTTGTTTGTTTTCAATGTAAAACCAACCAAAAGCCCAATGAATAATCTGGCATATTATTTCATCTGCCCAATCACTATCTGCAAATTCTGCCATTCCAGATGCTGCTAGAAAATAGGAGCGATACAGATAGAAGCCTTTACAGTTATCCCTAAAATTCACCAAAGCATCGATCAACTCTTCCTTCTGCTCTTTTGACACATCCTCTCTTCCCAGCCACAGCAAAATCACCTCTTTCCACTGCGGTTCAAAAATGCGATAAGTGCCTTGTTTGGGATTGTGAGGAATGTGATTAAAAAAATAATGCCAATCATCAATCCCCTGTGCGGCAAAATATTCCTGAAACGTGGGATGGTAGAAAGCATAGACCTTTTCACCACAATTTTCGGCTTCGACTGCAACTCCCACTTGATTGAGCCATCCTAACTGAAGTGCCAATTTAAACAGCTTTGCATCAGGTTCGCCTAATATTTCACGCACCAGGCGATGCCTGAGACGGAACTTAGTTTTTTCTTGGGCGATCGCCCTTTTCGCTAATTCTCCCAACGCCTGATTCAATTCCTGTCGCTGCGTTGAACTTGTAGGAAATTGCTCTTGTTTCCACTCATAAAGTGATTCTGTAAACTGCCGATAAAGTCCTGCTTTAGCATTCGGTAGTCCTCCTTTACCCAACGCCCAAGTTCTACATAAAAGCGCCAATCTCAAGGGATTTTTAACTGCATCTTTGATGCGATCTTTTCCAGGTTTATCTAACTCAGTCCGCAAGCGTTCCGCTGCTGGATTATTCTTAAACCAACAGCGGATAAATTGCCCTACCTGATCCGGCGTTTGAGCATCTCCATAACTAAAGTCTAAATTACGATAAGTCTCAAAATTTTCTAGGGCATTTTTCCCGGCATCCCAAACATTCAACCGACAAGTTAACACCACCCTGGCATCAGAAACCCAACCTGTAAGTTGCTTTGAAATTTGCGCCAAAGCATTACCCGATTCTGTCACCATCTCATCAACGCCATCCAACAGCAGCCACACTCTTCTGCTGTTGAACAATTCGCCTAGCGCTTCCTCTATTTCTGGTGTGACGCGCACTTTTCTGGTTGCAGATCTTAGCCAGTTATTCAGTAAATATTCTTCGATTGTTTTTCCCTGTAAATCTGCCAGGGAAATCCATATTGGTACATCAGAAGTATTATCGATAACCCAGGCGGCAATTTTTTGTAGCAGTGTGGTTTTCCCTGCACCCGGTTCGCCAATAATGGCGATTCTTTTGCTTTTTCCCGGACGCAAAACAAGCTCAAAAAACTCATTGTTGTGAAATGTCTGGGTAATTTCATCAGAGGTTTCTGGTTCGTAAATTCTGGAACCTTCTTCTGGTGAAATATCGCCTAAAAGTCGCTCTCGCTGCTTGCGTTCTACCAGTCCGAGTGGTACGTAAATTTCATCGAGTTCAAAGGTTAATCCATCGCCAGCGGTGAGGGGATTTGTTGTCAGTCTTCGGTTGTTTTGAGCTTGGAGCATTTCCTGACAGACTTGTCGCCAGTCGGTGTCGTCTGTTCTTGGTGTAGCTTGCTCCTCTGCTCTCCCGCCGTCGTGCTCCTCTGCTGGGATGGGTGGTTCTTCTTCAATGTAGGCGATCGCTTGCCAATCCAATCCCAATCTCTGGCAGATCTCGAGAAAATTTGTATAATCAATCGCTTTTCCAGTAAAAAAGCTGGTAATCGTCGCGCGAGACAGTCCTAACGTCTCCGCCAAAGCATTCTGACTGGGAAACCCGTGACGCCGAAGAGCTTGCTTAATTTTGGGGATACATGCTGGTGCAACTCTGATTCCCCGACGAGGCATAAGTTTTTTTAGTAAAAATTCTCTTATTTTATGTTGGCTTTCTTTGAGGTCAAGCGCAAGTCAAGCCAAAGTCAGGCAAATGCGATCGCAAATCCATCCGTAACTCAAGCACCCATCGACTTTGATCGATTTATAAAAGCGATTAGGAGATGACGCAAGTGTATCTTATGACAACCCCAGTACCCGATCAAGTTCCACTCTACCGCAACGCTCTCGAACCATTAGTAACTGAAGAAGTCAAGCGGCAACTGGAACAATTGTCCCCCAAATTAGTTAAGTATATTAACCCAGAGCAAGTAATTGCCTACGCACTCAATCGTTTACCTCCCCTATACGCCACCAGCGTTGAAGGATGGACAAGGCAACAGGAAATCGCCAAAACCAAGCTAGAAAAGCAAATTTTTCTAGCAGTGCGTCAGGGACTGGCTGCTGTACAACGCGACCCCTTAAAAGTTAGCACCCCCTTGCTATTTTTAGAAGATAAAAACTCTGATAATTAAGTAAATGGGCGTAGTTAAACTTAAAATGCTCAGTATCCAAAGCCCCGATTTCTCTAAAAAGTCGGGGTTCTCTGTATTAGTTTTAACCTGGTTTGTAGGGGCACGGCGTCGCATAAATTGCCCCGAATTGTGATGTTTATTTATACCCAGTAGGGGCACGGCGTCCCATAAATTATCAAATGCCGTGCCCCGAATTGTGATGTTTATTTATACCCAGTAGGGGCACGGCGTCCCATAAATTATCAAATGCCGTGCCCCGAATTGTGATGTTTATTTATACCCAGTAGGGGCACGGCGTC
>NZ_BLAY01000339.1 GCF_020521235.1 Microseira wollei NIES-4236
CCCGATGCTTCTTTACCTGGGGCAACCCCAAGACTACGCATAAATCTACGCTCTGATAAATAGCGCTTGGTAGGTTTGCCCGACTTTCTTCCCCGGCGCGTAATTATTTCTGGTTTACCGTTGCGATCAAAGTAGTTCTCCAGCAGGTAAATCTGACTGATGAGAACTGACTTTCTTCGGGGTTAGCAGGAGGTTTCCCAGTTTGCCAATCAAAGATTTGTTTGGTCAGATTCGGATATTTGGGCAAGCGCGGCGGTGCGTCCTTAAATTCGAGCGGTGCTTTCTGGGGTGGGAATATGTCTGATAAATACCAATTCTCCTGAGTAAGCAACAACCAAATTTCTTTCAGGGATTTGAACTGGCGCTGCAATTTCCCCATAAATAAGAGCCCGCCGCCAGCGACTTTTTTTAACTCGCTCCAGGCAGGCCGCACCAGCATTACTACTCTCCGGAAAGAAGGACGTTCTACTGGTGAAATATCCTTGGCCCGGTTGGCGCGGGTTAGGGCTTTTAACAGTTGCACTTGTAGATCTTCAATTTGAAGTTTTAGATTTTGGATTTCGTCGGCTTCGTTCATACAAACTTCGTTCAAATTACAGAGTTCCCCTGCGCCTACTTTCCGGTTTCCCTATCCGGTAGCGGGTTTCTGATGTCTAGCTCTCAGGGTCTTATGGGGGAAGAAAGGCTCGCAAAACGCCATCCATGCGAGCCTGGGTGAAACGCCTTTATCTGTTCAGTACCATCTTGTGCTGACTAGGCATTAATCGCCGGACATCACCTCCTTAAAATGCAGAACCTCAAACACTGTTGTCAGATACTCGTCCTTAAGTTTTCAAGGGAAATTATCAGGCACGAACTTTCCGCGTCTAGGACGGTGGACAACACGCCTGGCTATTTCACCTCAAGGTTTGTCTTCATAAAGCAGCACACTTTTATCAGCTTCCGTTGTGATATATAAGCCTTTCGCGATTATGTCGGCCGGTAACTTTTTGCTGGATTGCACATACCATGAATCAAGAGCATAAAGCTGGCGTAGCTCCTTTAAAGCCGCATCTCTAGTACCAGCTTCACAAAATATAAACCCGGTGAAAGTGTGCCGTAGAACATAAATGAACCTATCCTCATCAAACACCGGGTAAACAGCTACAGTGCCGCGAACGACTGAAGCAATTGAGTCAGGTTGATAGTCTTCGCCACCAGAGGAAAAGTCAATTGTACTAATCATGGTTTTTTGCTTTGATAACTATGGCGAACCGTTTTTGTAGGTAATCGAAGTACGCCTCTCCCAGTTCGGTTTGAGCGCCCTTACAACCAAATAAGTCGGCGATGATGTCTTCCCTACTTACTCCCTCGGTTAAAGCCTGATTAATGGCTTTCCCAGACGCCGCATCCATCGTTTCTGGGAACTGAGTCCTGAAGTCTGGGATAACTTCCTCTTCTTCTACTTCCTCGTCACCCTGCGATGGCAAAAACTTCTGCTTCATGGTACGATGCTCTGGCGTTCCCTCGCGACATCCCCATGTCTGGGTTATCGCTGCATCCAGCGGGATACCTTCTGAAACTAAATACCCAGCATTGGTAAACTTATCTGTGGCATTAATCTCATCGACTGCCAGAATTTCGCCTTCAGCGCTACCAAATTCAGCTATGAGCGAGGGCATTTCATCTAGGAAGAGAAGCCCCTGTGATTTACTCGCCATTGCCAGACGGTGCTATACTCCCTCTAACAGCAATTGTTTCCTATCAATAGCCAATATTTGATTCACTTCATCATCAATCTCGTCAGCCAATACTGTTTCGGGTCCCATCGATAAAGCACCGGGAGCGCTCCCGGTAGCAGCTACTAACAAGAGGAGTTTCTGTTGTTTGTTATCCTGGTAAATCTTAGGGATTAGTTTGGCTCTGTTACTGTTAAACCCGTCAGGTAAGCTGACATCATTTTCAGTGATGACGAAGTTACGAGTATAAGTTTGGTTGCTCCCATTCTTCTCTACTTGTCGCCATACCTGTAGTTTCGTGATCGGATAGGCTTATGAACCGACTAGGCAACAGATAGAAGCCCATGACAAACCAACGAATAACCGCTGATTTTTTGCTAACCTTTCCATCTGTCTTGCGTTGGTTAAGTACGTAGGAAACGGTAATCAGCACTGCTCAGGAAGTTGCAGTAAGGGTGAGTGTCATCTCTGGGGAAACCAAGCTGTGGAATTCAATTAAATCCCAATATCCACCTTGGCAACCTATCAACATTGCACCACATAATAGGATTGCTAATTCTTTGTTTCCTTCAGCAATTGCTATGATGTAACCGCAATAGCCAAGTACTCCCAAACGTAACAGCATGATGGGAAAGTGGCAGGGAGGATTGAGTCTGGCTAAGTATGCAGCACCGCAAGAAATGGAAGCATAAAGTACCAACTCGTTAGCGTTTTTCAAATGTCTGAGCATTGTTGTCTCCCAATTGAATCTGTGTCAGGGCGAGTGTTAACCCGCCCATGAATTGCTAGACTCTAGTTTTTGTAAGCGCTGAGGACGTACTCAGACATTTGCTTTTGACGATCGCCATCGAACTTTATGCTTTCAGCTAGTGCATCAGCTAGAATCTTTTTGTGGGATTCTAAGACCTCAAACTCTACATCGATAAGTTTGGATTCTTCACCGTACACAGTCTTGTCGTAATAGTTGATGTCAGCTGCTGTACGTTTCTCTTTGAATTGGTTGCGAACGTTGGTACGGTGTTCTAATTTGGTAGCGCTGGACTTATATCCAGCCACGATCAGAAATATCTCTGCTGTTTCCTTATCCCAGGATTCCTGATGTTTGATAGCAGCTTTGGTTACCAACTTGTGGAACTGTGCCAGCTTAATTTCTGCTCCCATGAGACGACGAATCTGTCTGAGCATTTCGGATCGATCCGCCTTTATCTTCAAAACTCCATGACATTTTAGCGAGACTGACATGATACAAGTACCGGAAAGATTTTAATTTTTAATTGTTGATTTCCTAAAGCAACTAGAAGAATTCGAGAAAATCTCTGGTTACATCTCCTATTGCCAGTTAGTAGTTAGTGAATATTCTCAAGGATTAGTTAAGGAAATTAAGAGCAAACAATGGCGATGAACTGGATCTTTAATAACGCAAGTTGCTAGTTATAAACAAGCGCGTTGCCAGCTGGCAAGCTGGCAAGCTTGCCAGCTGGCAAGCTTGCTAATTGCTAATCTTGGATTTTTACCAATTTCGCCATTAGCCATTAGCCAGCCGCTCCCAGAGAGATAACTAGCAACTTGAGTTAATATAGAGTTGAATGGGACTGGCACATCCAGAGATTCATTCCAGTTCCCTTCACTAACTTATAACTAAAGTAGCGGAACGGGAGATTTGAGCTAGCCAGATATTTTGACTTTTCCCTCGCTGGCTACTTTAATTAAAATTAGTTGGACTTCGACTGTGCGACTTCGCCTATATAGAAGCCGTGCCTGGCAAGCTGACTTATTTCGCCCTCTTTATATCCTGAGATTGGGTAACAGTGGTCGGCTTTAAGAAGCAGTTTTTGGAGCCAGAATTATAATCAATTAGAGTAAGCGCCGTGTTTAATTGCAGGTATTACACTTCCCATAACTTTAGAAAAACTTGTACCCGATGCGGCTACAATTAATTGGTCGAGTGATTTAGTAAAAAATGCCGGTTCAATTCAGGAGCGAAATTATTAATGAAACTTGGGAGGCTAGCAAGTATCGAGTCTCAATTATAAATTAATATCAGTAGGATATAGGCAAGATGCAGTTTCAGGAAATGAGGCTGTATTTTCCTGGGATGCGCCTTTATCTTCTGCTCCCGATAGAGCATACTTGAAGTACTTGATAGAACAGCCAAGCGACACAACCATCAAAGTTCAACTGTGGCAGGGAGATGGCAATGACGGTCTAACACTAATCCCTAACACGATTGGTATTTCCACCGACGCCAACTTTAATAACGCTGTAAATATTAATTACGGTGACACCGAGAATTTTCCGATTAAATGGGTAACTCTCCAATCGCAAGAGATTGCTATGGTCGTTGCGGTAAGACCAGATAACAATGCTGGGCTATGTTCAGCTGGTTTTCTTTGTCCTGCGGTTAAACCAAATTGGTGGTCTAATAGCTCTCTATACCCTGAGGCGCCTCATCGAAATGATATTGGTAAATTTAGGGTGTTGCCGGGAAATCCTCTATTCCCCAATCACCACGAGATTTTATTTAATCCCGAGAACTTCTCAGTGAGCATTAATCCAGGTGGAACTAGAGATTTGTTAAAGCGAATAGTTCTATGCTCAAGTACTCAAGGTGGAATTGTTGGTTTAACTTCTTCTGATTTTGGCATTATTACTTCTGGTGGGTTAAGTAGTCTGTCTCAATTAACTATTGATGGACAGACCTGGGTAAATATCCGCGTGAATTGGTGGTCGCTAGCGGTGAGGATAGCTTGATGATATTGATTTGGGGAGAGCAAGAGTTGGTTAATGTGAGTGAGTGAGCATCTCCACTGTTGCCGCCTAACGAGACTCCTGTCAGCGAGTGGGACACAAGGGACTTTCGCGGTTTGTGGAATCGCCGATGCTGGTCTCGGAGGGAAACCCTCCCAATTGTACCCCGTGCCGTGGCAAGTCTACCCCCGCTAAGGAAGCACTGGGGATTCTCTGTAGTCACCCTGCGAAAGTGTTGCCTTGCGGGGTGGCTAGATTTTTGGGTTTCCCATCCAAAAAACAGGAGAAAATATCATGGTACGAGAGTTTTTCTCGGATTCTAGCCGATCGGATCGTCCTGTTTCGTCTTCAGAAATGCCGGAACGGGAAAAAGTGCAGTTTTTGATTATCAGTTCCCGCGAAGGAGTGCAAGAACAAATCCGCAATTTTTACGTAATGGGATTTGCTCAGGT
>NZ_BLAY01000340.1 GCF_020521235.1 Microseira wollei NIES-4236
CTGGGTTGACTACCTCCTTTATCTTCTTCCTCTTCTTCTTTGTGTCCTTCGTGTCTTCGCGGTTTATTTCCAAGGGGGTTATGGAAGGGGATTTGGTATGATGCCGTGCCCCAAAGATCAAACGGGTAGGGGCACGGCGTCTGTATGATTTCGCTTTGTGCGGCAACTGACTGATGCTGTGCCCCTACCATCAACGGGGTGGGGGCACGGCATCTGTATGATTTCGCTTTGTGTCGCAACTGACTGATCCGAAATCTGGGTTGACTACCTCCTTTATCTTCTTCCTCTTCTTCTTTGTGTCCTTCGTGTCTTCGCGGTTTATTTCCAAGGGGGTTATGGAAGGGGATTTGGTATGATGCCGTGCCCCAAAGATCAAACGGGTGGGGGCAGGGCATCTGTATGATTTCGCCTGGTGTCAAAACTGACTGATGCTGTGCTACTACAATCAACGGGGTGGGGGCACGGCATCTGTATCATTTCGCCTGGTGTCGCAATTTGTTGATGCCGTGCCCCTACGATCGACGGGGTGGGGGCACGGCATCTGTATCATTTCGCCTTGTGTCGCAATTTGTTGATGCCGTGCCCCTAGGATCGACGGGGTGGGGGGCACGGCATCGGCATCATTTCGCCTGGTGCCGCAACTGATTGATGCTGTGCTACTACAATGATTTACCCAACCAATCCAACATCAACGGATTCACCACGTCGGGGCGCTCGTCGTGGGGACAGTGACCTGTATTGGGAATCGAGACAAATTCTATCGCTTCCCCGTTCTCGTTCCGCTCCTGGAAAATCTTGGCTCCAGTCACGGGGGTCCAAGGGTCATCTGCTCCCCAAAGTACCAGGACGGGATGCTTGACTTTGGGCAGTAATTCTGCTATTGTCGGCCCTGGCGGTGCTGTCAGAATTGAAGCAAAAACTTTCTGCGCCCCTGGGTCGCAGGAAGGCGCATAAAGCATATCCACCAGTTCGTCGGTAATCGCTTCCGAGTTGCGGTAAACCTGGAGCAGGGTGTTGCGGATGCGGTGTTTCTGGCGGATGCTGTTAAACAAGATTGGCCCTACTAGCTGACTTTGCACCACTTTAGTAAACGCTCCCATCACCAACCGCAACGGTAAGTTTAACTCGTGGGGGCGATGGTTGAGTCCACCGGCGCAGTTGAGTAGAATTGCACCTGCGGCAATTTCTGGATGATGGGCGACTGCCATCAAACTCAGTAACCCACCAATCGAGTTACCGACAAATACGGTTGGTTCTTGGATCTGTTCGCTCCAGAAATCTTTGAGCAGTTCTGCCCACAAATCCAGCGTATAATCCAACGCAGGTTTATCCGAACCGCCAAATCCGAGTAAATCGAGGGCAAATACCCGATAGCCGCCTTCTGCCAGCGCCGGGATGTTTTTACGCCAATGTCCGATAGACGCGCCAAAACCATGAATCAACACGAGGGGGAGTCCCGTACCCTTGACGGTGTACAGTATTTTGTGGCCTCGCCAAGACCAGGTGAGCTTTTCTAACCGGGTGGTTGTGGCTAGTTGCTGAGTAGTCACAATTTTCTGTTAAGATTCTTAATCTATTTTTGAATATCGTAGTATCGTTTCACCTAAAATCAAATCTTCAGAACCGTTCTGCAAGCAGTCAACGTTGCTCTAACCATACCGGGAGGGGTTAAAAGCTTATGAATCAAGGTATCTTTGGTGTAATTGGCAGAGTTGCTTTTGCAGCGCTGGGTGTGGCGATCGCTGCGATCGCACCCACTTCCGCCAGTGCCAGTACCTCGCAGGTAGAGCAGAAAAGCAGGGGGGCCCAGGAGCAAGTTTCACCAGCTACAATCGATACGGCTTTAGCCACGCTGCCCGAACGCACCATAACCCAAGAACCGACTAGAAGAAGCACCAGACAAAACCAACCGTCTCGAACGCCAAGCAGACAAAATCAACCGAATCGCAGACCAACAGAAGAAAATAAGGTTCAATTGCCGGAACCTGTAACGAAGGCAATTTTAGAGAATTTAGCCCAGCAAACCGGATTGGAAACTTCCGACTTGCGCGTAGTGGAAGTAGAACAGAAAACTTGGTCGGATGGCTGTTTGGGTTTGGGAAATCCTGGGATAGCTTGTTCCCAAGCACTGGTTCCGGGATGGCAAGTTACCGTTGCCAGCGATCGCCAACGTTGGATCTATCGCACCAATTTATCAGGTTCCCTAGTCAAACTAGATGCAGCCGCAACGCAACAACTCGCTGATGGTGCAACGCCGCCAACCGCAGAACAACCAAACCCCAGGGAAAATCCCAGAACCAGGAATCGTCGCACCTCGCGTCCGACACCACCAGCGACAACAGCAACAGAACCGGCAAGCGAGGTAACAGCACCCGCCACTCCACCCCCAGTGGCTCCCAACAACCGCATTCAGACGCCGGTTGTGCAAACCCCTGCTGAAGGACAAGAAAGTTTTAGCCTGGCAATTCGCCAACCCTCTGGAACCCTATCGGAAATCATTGCTAGAGTTTCCCTCAAAGTCAAACGTAACGATGGCTATGCACCCGAAAGGTTTATCGGGGATTATCGATATCGACTCAATCAACGGGCGACATTTAGACGGGGAATGAATGTAGGCGATCGCATCGTCGTGCGCCTATATGACTTGCAAAATCGCCTAATCGGCTACAGCGAGTTTGAAGTATTGCTCGCCAACGCAGCGGTAAACTTAATATTGGGCAACCGCCCCACAGCCACCCGCGTCGTGCGAACCGTCTACGGCATCGATATCAACGCCGACGGTCTCATCGACCCAGGTACGACAACTTACGACTACTTCACCCAAATTAACGGCACCAATGCCGGTGCGGAACAAGTCCTCTTCCTCGCCAACTTGCAGGATGTTAACTTAAGCTGGTATCAAGTCCCCGGCTTACCCGTACCGCCCCAAAGCAGCGTATATCCCGGAACCATCAGCAGCGGCGCCAGCGTCGTTTTCGGTTCGGATCTGCCTGCAACCCTAACGGCGATACCGGGAAGGGAAAGTCGGCTAATTAACGTAGAAGTGGGGAATGGTTCGGTTTACGATGTCAGTTCGGTACTAGCAAGCGCACCAGAACCCGCACAACCCGCACCGACGCCAGCACCCACCCCAGAACCAGTCCCGGAAGTCGAGATTAGCTTTCCCGACGTACCCGCCAATTACTGGGCGAGAAACTTTATCGGTCAGTTAGTGGGAAGGGGATTGTTGCAAGGATATCCCGATGGTGCATTTCGTCCCAACGATCCGGTAACCCGCGCCGAACTTGCCACAATTATTAGCAAAGCCTTCGATCGCAACAAAACCCGCGAGATGGCGACGTTTAGAGACTTGGCAACAAATCACTGGGCGTATCCCGCCATCTCGGATGCTTACGAAATGGGCTTTTTAGGTTCTCCCAACAGCCGCAGTTTCAACCCCGACCAAAATGTCTCGCGTTTGGATGTTTTGGTAGCATTGGCGCGGGGACTTGGTTTGACTCCCAGCGGTTCTCCCGAGCGAATTCTGCGCGTTTATCGCGATGCCGGTACAATTGCGGCAGAAGAACAAAGAGCGATCGCAGCTGCTACCGAAAAAGGATTAGTCGTCAGCTATCCCAACGTCAGATTTCTCAATCCCCGGCGAGTAGCAACCAGAGCCGAAGTCGCTGCTTTAATTTACCAAGCATTGGTCAGCACCGGACAAGCAAATGCGATCGCCTCGCCTTATGTGGTAAAAGAAGGAGCAACCGCCAGCGAACCAGAACGTCCTTCACGTCCGCGTCAAAATAGCGAACGTAGAACCCCCATACGTCGGCGCACCACCACCCAACCCCGTCGCCAAACTCAACCCGTACAACGCTTCGGGACTCAGCAGCGACGCCAAACTCAACCCGTACAACGCACCACTACCCAACCCCGTCGCCAAACTCAACCCGTACAACGCACCACTACCCAACCCCGTCGCCAAACTCAACCCGTACAACGCTTCGGGACTCAGCAGCGACGCCAAACTCAACCCGTACAGCGCACCACTACCCAACCCCGTCGCCAAACTCAACCCGTACAACGCTTCGGGACTCAGCAGCGACGCCAAACTCAACCAGTACAGCGCACCACTACCCAACCCCGTCGTCAAACTCAACCCGTACAACGCACCCAACCGCGTCGCCAAACTCAATCATAGGTAATAGGAAATAGGTAATTGGTCATGGCTGTTCTTTGCCATGACCAAGAAGACGCGGAGACGGGGAGACGTGGAGCAGCGGAGCGTCACCCTTCTCAAGTGAGAAGCATCCGGTCTGACCCTCCCGAATTTAAACAGCCAAAAGTACCATCCGCTCCTATGAAGGAACGCTGCTATCTTTACTCCAAGAATGAATTATAGCTGAAGAAATTGGATTGAATAAACATCCACAGTTTAGGAAAGTCAAGATGACTCGAAACGGAAAAATCACCCCACGTTGGTTGCATTTTTTTATAATTATCGTGCTAGTACTGGGCATATTTTTCCGCTTCGTCAACCTTGACCGAAAAGTCTTCTGGAATGATGAGATTGGCACCCTATCTATTATTTCTGGGTACACAGATTATAAAGGAGCATTGAATGGTAAAATAATTACTATCTCTGATTTACGCAAGTATCAGCGCCCCGACCCTGAAATTAGTGTCATTGATATCGTACAAAACGTAGCGAGATTCGATCCTCATATTTCGATTCTATATTACGTGATAGCGAGATTTTGGGTCGAATGGTTTGGCAGTTCAGTAGCGGTGATGAGAAGTTTGTCTGCCTTGATTGGCTTGCTAGTATTCCCTTGCCTCTATTGGCTTTGTCTAGAATTATTTCAATCATCGCTAGTGGGTTGGGTAGCAGT
>NZ_BLAY01000341.1 GCF_020521235.1 Microseira wollei NIES-4236
CCCCGCTTTAGCCTGTTGGTTGCTACCCATCAAACTAGGGGTTACGCTTTCACTCCTGCACTTGGAGGGTAGGACTTTCACCTACAAATGTAATCAGTTGTCTAGGGTTTTACCCCAGCTAACCTCTACCCAATTTAGGTTAAACGAATCGCACTTCCCAAACATTTCCGTGCATATCGTATAAACCAAATGGGTTAGGCAGAAAACTCCCTACATCAGTTGTCTGTTTGCGATAAATTCCTTTCGGCGCATTCCCGTATGTAGAATTCCCGTTGTAATTAACCAAATCAGTTGTAATTGTCTCGCCAAAGTAGAAAGGTGTCGTATTTCCAGCGCGACAAGCATATTCCCATTCAGCTTCGCTTGGTAATCTATAAGCGCGTCCAGTTTTTTTAGCCAACCGCGCACAAAATTCCATCGCCGAATTCCAAGATACATTTTCTACAGGTCGATTTGCCCCTTTAAAACCCGATGGATTCGGATTCAAACTTAGATTAATTTGAGGTAAAGCCGCGACGGCTTCCCACTGTGCTTGCGTCACCGCATACTTCCCCATACAAAAAGATGCCACAGTGACGCGACGCTGCGGCCCTTCATCGTTACCTCGACCTTGCTCTGTATTTGGCGAACCCATTTGGAAAGTCCCATTGGGAACAAATACCATATCCAGAAACACACCATTACCCAAATCTTCTCGAAAAAATTCCGCTTGGTTATTACTGCGGTTGATAATATTACCTTGGGCATTTACAGCGACAACTTCAAATGGAAATCGATTCGTGATGATTTTAGGTGTTTCCTGGCGAGATTCATTCCTGCCAAATTTATCGCCAAAAATCCCAAACCAGCAAATCCAGCAAAATTAAGCAAACCTCGCCGCGTCCATCCCTTTGGCGTTATTGGAACAGATTGAGGTGGTTTTAGCTGTGGCGTCACTGGCGCAGACTTCTGTTGCAAATCCCTTAAAACATCCTCCGCAGAATGATAGCGATATTGACGATCTTTTGGCAACAACTTATCTAAAACCCTACCCAAATCATCGCTAACCGAACCCCGCAAATGCTGTCGCCAATTCGCCGTCCAACTATAACCATGTTCCGTCCACAAGCGATAAGGATGAACCCCCGTAAATAGGTGAAAACAACTCGCCCCCAAACTAAACAAATCGCTTGCCGGATATGCTTCCCCATCCTGCATTTGTTCGATTGGTGCATAGCCTTGGGAACCGATATTTGTCCCCGGTTTCGCCATCACCGTTTGCGACAACTGCTTAGAAACCCCAAAATCAATCAGCACTGGCTGATCGTTGTCCCGGCGGCGCATAATATTCTCAGGTTTAATATCGCGATGAACCACCCCCCGCGAGTGGATAAACTTGAGGACAGGTAACAAATCGAGTAACAATTGCCGAACTTCGTTTTCGCGTAAAACACCCTGCTGTTGCCAAAGCTTTAATAGATTTTGTCCATCGATATATTGTTGTACTAAATATAAGTATCCATCTTGTTCAAAATAAGCGTATAATGAAGGTATCTGGAGATTTTCACCACCCAGTTTTTGCAGTTGTTCGGCCTCTTGTTTAAACAATTCCACTGCTTTATTCATCGCCCAAGTTCCCCGGACGTTTGGTGTTAATTGTTTAACCACGCAGCGTTGTTTGAGATTATCTTCATCTTCGGCTAAATAAGTCCTGCCGAAACCGCCTTGTCCCAAGGGGTGAATCACCCGGTATCGTCCTCGTAGTAGCGGTGTGAGAATTGTGGCGCAGGCGCTACAGTGTTTTTGTCCGTCGGGATTGATGGGATTGGGACAATCGGGGTTGAGACAACAGACCATATAAAATTGAGCAGAACGAATTGTATATATTTTGGCTTAAGCAAAGCGTAGAAACCGCGTTTCTTCCACAATACTTTCGTCAAAAACCGACACCCTTAAGGGTGTCGCTATACAGACAAAGCCCGCCTGCGCGGGCTGAAATTCTTACAGCCCGCGCAGGCGGGCTTTGTTTGTGTAGCCCCATGCTTTAGCATGGGGGGTTAGCGCGGTAACATAGATATTGTCCTCATATCGCCAACCATGACCACCTCTCCTCGCCGCTATCACATCACCACCTTCGGCTGTCAAATGAACAAAGCCGACTCGGAACGCATGGCTGGCATACTAGAAGATATGGGCTTTGCGTTCTCAGAAGACCCCAACGATGCAGATGTAATTCTCTACAACACCTGCACCATCCGCGATAATGCCGAACAAAAGGTCTATTCTTATCTAGGCAGACAAGCCAAGCGCAAACACGAACAACCCGACTTAACTTTAATTGTCGCCGGATGTGTCGCCCAACAAGAAGGCGAAGCTTTACTGCGGCGCGTCCCAGAATTAGACTTAGTAATGGGGCCGCAACACGCTAACCGATTGCAAGATTTATTGGAACAGGTATTTGAAGGCAATCAAATTGTTGCCACCGAACCCGTCCATATCATGGAAGATATTACCAAGCCGCGCCGCGATAGTAAAGTTACGGCTTGGGTGAATGTAATATATGGTTGCAACGAACGCTGCACTTATTGTGTAGTTCCCAACGTCCGAGGCGTAGAACAATCTCGCACGCCGGAAGCGATTCGCGCCGAAATCGAAGAAATCGGGGGTCAAGGATATAAAGAAATAACATTATTAGGGCAAAATATCGACGCCTACGGCAGAGATTTACCCGGAGTTACTCCAGAAGGACGCCACCTACACACGCTGACAGATTTACTTTACTACGTCCACGATGTACCGGGAATCGAACGGATTCGCTTTGCTACCAGTCACCCGCGTTATTTTACCGAAAGATTGATAAAAGCTTGTGCGGAATTGCCCAAAGTTTGCGAGCATTTCCACATTCCTTTCCAGTCGGGAGATAACGATATTCTTAAAGCAATGGCGCGGGGATATACTCAGGAAAAATATCGCCGCATAATCGATAAAATTCGCGAGTATATGCCAGATGCGGCAATTAGTGGCGATGCAATTGTTGGGTTTCCCGGAGAGACGGAAGCACAGTTTGAAAATACGCTGAAATTAGTCGAAGAAATTGGTTTTGACTTATTAAATACCGCCGCTTATTCTCCCCGTCCCGGCACGCCCGCCGCACTGTGGGAAAATCAGTTAAGCGAGGAAGTAAAAGCCGACCGATTGCAGCGATTGAATCATCTAGTGAGTATTAAAGCAGCAGAGCGATCGCAACGCTACCAAAACCGCATCGAAGAAGTCCTCGTGGAAGACCAAAACCCCAAAGATCCTACCCAAGTCATGGGAAGAACCAGAGGAAATCGCCTCGCATTCTTCACCGGCAACATAAATGCACTAAAAGGTAAATTAGTCAAGGTAAAAATTACCGAATTTCGTGCATTTAGCTTAACGGGAGAAGCGATTAATTTGTAGTAAAGCACCACCTCCAGAGGTGCCCTACTAACATTAATTAAAAGCCAAAGTTCAAACAGGAAAGTAGAAATGACTATCAGTCTAGACTTGCCACCAGATTTAGAAAATGCACTTAGCACAGAAGCTGATCGGTTAAACCTACCCCTGTCTGAATATATCGTGCATATTCTATCTGTCAGACAAGTTTTAAATAATCCGCCCAAAACAGGAGCGGAACTTGTTGCTTACTGGCAAAATGCAGGGGTAATAAATTCACGATCTGACATTACTGATAGTCAAGCATACGCTCGCAATTTACGGCAAGAGGCAGAAACACGAGAGCGAGCGTAGGTAGACTGGATGTATTTACTCGATACCGACATTTTAATTGATATTCAGCGCGGTCATGCTCCTGCGTTAGCTTGGTTTGCCAGTTTGTCGGAGATACCCAGCGTTCCTGGTATTGTAGTCATGGAACTAATTCAAGATGCTAAGAATTTGCAGCAAGTTCGGAATGCATTAAAGCTCGTTGCTCCATTACCTGTAGTTTGGCCTACTGAGGCTGACTGCGATCCCGCCCTGTCTAATTTTACAAACTATCATCTGTCACACAGCTTAGGGTTGCTTGATGCTCTAATTGCTGCTTGTGCTGTTGGACGAGGTGCCACACTCTGCACTTTCAACCTCAAGCATTATCGGATTGTGCCTGGACTTGTAACAGAACAACCTTATACGCGCTGAAATCTAGCCATAGTAGAGTGAGGAAATCCTCACTCTCAACCTCACATCGTCCGTAAAAGTCCTATGCCACGATCCTGATATTGACAACTAGAGAAAATTTCAACTATGCAATCTCAAAATAGTGACTCTAAACAACGCACGTGGACTGATATTGCGACTCAGTTTTTTTTGGGTGCTGTCCTGGGACTGGTTTTTTCAGTGATTCCCTTATTTTGTATATCGGTATCTACTTTATCGCTGACAACGATACAGATTGTGGCGATCGCAGTCGGATTGGCAGCGTTTTGTGCCACATTATCTGCTATCTTTGGTAACAGGTTTTTGAGTCTGTTAACAACCTGCTTGGATTCTCTTCCTCCTGTTAGTTAAAGCGATGGCAAGTCATAATTTCACGACTTACGCAAACACCAAAGTTTCTGTGAAAAATCCTTGGGAGAGCAAACGAGATATCGCAGCAAGAAACAAAGGTGATAGCCTGCTCCTAGTTCCCAGGCTCAGCCTGCTCCTAGTTCCCAGGCTCAGCCTGCTCCTAGTTCCCAGGCTCAGCCTGCTCCTAGTTCCCAGGCTCAGCCTGCTCCTAGTTCCCAGGCTCAGCCTGC
>NZ_BLAY01000342.1 GCF_020521235.1 Microseira wollei NIES-4236
TACCCCAGTTAACCGCTTGCGCCTGACGCACCAATCCATAATCCAAAATCTAAAATCCACGCGGATCAGCTATGGATACAAAAATAACCGCATCCTCACAGATAACTTCCAATCTTTACGAACAAGACTGTAGGGTGTGTCAGGCGCATATAATTGGTGAGTTTTTACCCCAGTTAACCGCTTGCGCCTGACGCACCAATCCATAATCCAAAATCTAAAATCCACGCGGATCAGCTATGGATACAAAAATAACCGCATCCTCACAGATAACTTCCAATCTTTACGAACAAGATTTCTATGCTTGGACGCAAGAACAGGCTAAACTCCTGCGAGAAAGAACATGGGAACATTTAGATATTGACAATTTGGTGGAGGAGATTGAATCTTTGGGTAAGCAACAACGGCAGGAATTAAGAAATCCTTTGGGCATTCTACTTGGTGATTTACTCAAGTGGGAATTTCAACCCAGCAAGCGATCAAAAAGCTGGTTTGTAACAATGCGCGAACAACGTCGCCGAATTCTTGAGCATTTGAAAGAAAATCCCAGCTTAAAACCCTATCTGACTTCAGCGTTGGAAAATGCCTACAAAGATGGACTCGACTTGGCTGTACGCGAGACATCCCTCACGGATGAAGACTTTCCCGATCAGTGTCCCTACGCCATCGAGCAAGTTTTGGATGCTACTTTTTTCCCAGGACAACCTGTTGAATCGGGTCAGAATTGGGTAGTATAAAGTTGAACAGTGACCATTTTTATAATTTTGTTTTAGGGGATTTATGACTTATCAGTTTAATCCTTCGCAACCAGGAGTTTTTACAGAGCTTTATTTGCCCAAAAAGTCAAGATATCAAGGCATATTGTATGACACCCTAACGCGGGGATTTGACTGGGATTATGTAAAGCAGCATTTTCGTATCCATCAGGAAAGCATTCAAAAATTCTTACAAAATAGCGGACGTGTAAGTCATTACACTCGAGAAGATATTGAGGGAATGGATCAGGTATTCTATGGATACTCAATGTACGAAGTTGATGGGGTTTTTTATGGAAAAGTTCAAATTGACGAAGAGAGAACTCAAGTAATAAGGATGAGGTTTTTTCCCAAATTAGAGCCGATGATTTCTGAACTTGAAGCTCAAGGTTACAATAGTTACAATATTATCAACTTAATTAGAAGATATATTAGAGCTAATTGGGAACAAAATGAGCCAGAATTGGAAGCGATCGCCAAGAGGGAAATATATGCAAAAGAAAAAGTAATTCCATACCTAGACAGATGGGAGTTGAACATACAGCTTTTTTTGTTTGGGTACATTGTATTTGCCATTTCCGAAGAAATCAGAAAATTAGAGAAAAAGGAAGAGGAGATTTGGGTAACTTCTTTTTGGTATCTTGAGGTAAACGTGGTCAAAAAAACCGAAGAATAATCAGGATTGTAAAATTTGTGTGTTTCCACTTATAACATTCCAGAACGCAATGTTTTATGCTCCTAGAAAACCTTGGATTAAAATATAGCCATGCCCCAATCTAAACCCTATCAACCCCTACTTTTACGTCTCCTCCACGGCGTCAATGCCTTACTCGTCATCGGTGCAGCCATTACCGGATTTTTGGTCTACGATAGCTGGGATGGTCGATTTGGTAAGCTCGGATTAACATTAAAAAATCGAGAGTTAATCGATATTCACGGCACGTTTGGATTCTTCTTTTTCCCGATTATGATAGGGTTTACAATTTACAGCATTCGTGCCGGTTCTAAACGCTTGGTACAACCCGATGCCTTGAATAAACTGACGCAAGTCGGAAAACCTATTTGGTGGGTAACTCTCCAGCGACTGGCGAATACGCTGATGTTAATCGCAGCAATCTTTGCTTTAGTTTCGGGTAAGTTTCAAGATGAAAATTGGTTGCCTAATGGGGAAATAAACTATGTCTGGTATTACGTCCACCTCATCGCTTGGTGCGGGATTATTGCAAGTCTGGCAATTCACATCTTGATGAGTATTAAAGTAGGTGGAATTCCCTTAATTCTTTCAATGTTCGAGCCTAAATTCCGTCCAGAAGATCATCCAGCTAGATGGCCTGAAAAAGTCAAAGCTTGGCTGCGGCGTCCCCATTTGTGAGGTTGATAGAATCAGTCCAAAACAACTTGCGATCGCTCGCTCAAACTGACTCTCAGAAACCGGGTTTCTCCAAGAAACCCGGTTTCTCTAATTTTTTTGATAAAACTATTGCATCGGGAATCAAAGTATAGTAATCTAACCAGCCAACAGGGGATGGACAGCCATTACCTATTGCTATCTCACCGATAAGAAATTAAAACTATGGAGGAAACAAAAGTTTTCGGAATGCCAGCGGAAAAAGGAAGATGGCTATTCGTTCCGCTTGGAATAATTGTCTTGCTGTGTCTCGGCACGGTCTATTCCTGGAGTATCTTCAGAAAGCCGTTAGAAAAGCTGCTCAATATCAGTGCAACAGAGAGTCTATTACCATTTACAGTATTGCTAGTCGTTTTTGCCGTACTAATGCCAATTACTGGCTTTTTTATCGATAAATATGGCTCTCGCACCGTGACAGCAGTCGGCGGCGTTGTGACGGGAATCGGTTATATTTTATCGGCTTTTGCGCCTAATATTTCTGTCCTGGTATTCAGCTATGGCTTTATTGCCGGTGCAGGGGTGGGAATTGCTTACGGCGTACCGCTAGCAGTAGCAGCGAAATGGTTTCCCGATAAAAAAGGATTGGCAGTTGGGTTAACAGTAGTTGGGTTTGGTTTGTCACCTTTAATTACCGCACCCATCGCTAAATATTTGAGCGATACCTATCAAGTGCCGACAACTTTTCTGATTTTAGGGATTGCTTTTACCCTGATTATTTTGGCAATCTCCATCACTTTGAAAACGCCGCAAACTGGATGGAAACCTGCGGGTTTTACGGCTTCTCAAGCATCAGCAATTGCCAGCAATGAAACTGTACCGATGATGAAATAACCTACATTTTATGGATTGTGGGTATGCTACACCATCGGCAGGTTTGTGGGATTGGGTGCGATTGGAATTTCTTCTCCTGTGGCGCAGGAAATTATTAAATTAGACGCAGGGACAGCGGCGGCCTCGGTTTCTCTGTTTGCGGTGTTTAATGGTTTAGGGCGTCCGATTTTTGGTTGGGTAACCGATAGGTTTAAGCCGAAATATGCCGCGATCGCCAACTACATCCTCATCTTAATCGCCTCGATTATGATGACTCAGGCAGGTGCAGGACAAGTCGCAACCTATATCATCGCGTTTTGTTTATTCTGGCTATCTTTAGGCGGATGGTTAGCGATCGCACCCACGGCAACTTTAACTTTATTCGACCCCACAAATTACGCCAAAAACTACGGTATCGTCTTCACCGCTTACGGCGCAGGTGCTTTTCTCGGTACGATTGTTGCCGGTGAAATTCGAGATATCTTTGGCAGCTATACTAACGCTTTCTACATTACGGGGATTCTTGCCATTGTTGGCATCATCACCGCCGCCTTCGTGCTGAAGCGAACGGTTAGCATTGTTCCCGAAGCCGATGTATCTTAATGGCTAATGGCTAATGGCTAATTGCTAATTGCTAATGGCTAATGGCTAATTGCTAATGGCTAATGGCTAATGGCTAATGGCTAATTGCTAATTGCTAATTGTGACAACAAAGGTTTGCTTTGTACCCCCTCTTTCTTGGTCTAAGAGGGGTTTTTTAGGAGTCTTTCAAAATCTTAGGGGAGTGCGATCGCATACAACAGCTATGCGATCGCTTGTCGGTCAGATTTCCCTCTTCTACAACGCCAACCCACTTGACGCTGGTGTATTATTTGTAATAGAAAGGAGGAAGATCTCTCTCCAAAAACTCTTGTGGGGTAGGCATTCTGCCTGCCTTTGGGTTTCTTTGTTGGAGAGGTTTAATGGGAGAGCGATCCCCGTATGCCACAAAATCATCCAAATTAGGACAAATATTTATGCAACCGATTCGACAAGGCGACGTAATTTTATTACCCGCACCGCAAATTGAGGGAGAAAAACTGTCTCATTTAACACTTGCAGAAGGGGAAGTCACCGGACACAAACACCGGATTAGCGATGGCAAAGCGGAATTGTACGAAAAAGATGGCACGCTTTACCTGCGCGTCTTTTCAGACACCGCCACATTAACCCACGAGGAACATAACGCAATTTCGGTTCCCCAAGGGAATTGGGTAGTACGAATTCAGCGGGAATACGAACCGCAAAGCTGGAGATACGTGGCGGATTAAAGTTGAGGAAAACATCAGAAAAGTGGAGTGCGATCGCATACGACGGGGATGCGATCGCGTAGCTTGCTTTTGGCATTTCGCCTTTATTCTCAAATTGCTTTAACTTTATTACTTTATGTCTGAGCAACCCAATCTTTCAACCAATTTCACCACCTTTGCCGACTGGTGTTTGCACTTTGACAGCCTCCCAGAAGCAGCAAGGCATACAGTTGAAATGCTGTTAAAGAAGGCTAAGACTTCTGACTGCAATGAAGCGGATCGGATACTGTCAAACCTGACATCCCTGAATCTCGACAGCAATCAAATCACAGATATTAGTCCCCTCAAAGCCCTCACCAATCTGACATCCCTGAATCTCTACAACAATCAAATCACAGATATTAGTCCCCTCAAAGCCCTCACCAATCTGACATCCCTGAATCTC
>NZ_BLAY01000343.1 GCF_020521235.1 Microseira wollei NIES-4236
ATAGATATCTCGGACAAACAGATAACGTTAATCATGCCGTGTCCCGGCTCATGATTATGGGTAATCTTAAGGACATGATATCAACCATGAAAAAATTTGATGGGTGTTTTTTAGGAGCGCTCGCTCAGCCATGAAAAAAGTTGATGGGTGTTTTTCAGGAGCGATCGCGCAGCTGATTTATCTTCACTCAACCCTATTCACATTTTCCAAGCGCAGAAAATGCAAGCGTCCTGAAGCCTCCCCCGCGACAATTGTCACTCCATCTGGTGCGACAGCACAGCAATTTATCGCACCCTCTCCAGTGAAAGTAGCAATAACTTCCCCCGATACCAAATCCCAAACTTTGAGTGTGTTGTCACGGGAACCAGAAAGCACATATTTTCCATCTGGGGTGACGGCGACGGCACTTACCTTACTATGACCGATGAGGGTAGACACCTCCTCCCCGGTTTGCAAATCCCAGACTTTAAGAGTTTTGTCGCCTGACCCAGAAATCAGGTATTTCCCATCGGGGGTGACAGTGACTCCACTTACCCAGAGAGTATGACCGGAGAGGGTAATAACCTCTTTCCGCGTTTGCAAATCCCAGACTTTCACTGTTGTATCATAAGACCCAGAAATTAGGTATTTTCCATCTGGGGTGATGGTGATTGCTTCTAACCTTTTAGTATGACCGATGAGAGTAGTTAATTCCTGACCGCTTTGTAATCTATAGTTTTGTCATCGGAACCAGAAATCACGTATTTTCCATCGGGTGTGATGGCTACTGCATTTACCAATTTAGTATGACCGATGAGGGTACGCACCTCTTCCCCAGTGTGCAAATCCCAGACTTTGAGTGTTGTGTCAGATGAAGTAGAGATTACATATTTCCCATTCGGTGTGACGGTGATTGCTCTTACCTCGTCACTATGACCTGAGAGGGTATACATCTCTTTCCTAGTGAGCAAGTCCCAGACTTTCAGGGTATTATCCCATGAACCAGAAATGACGTATTTCCCATCCGCTGTGACGGCGACGGCAAAAACCGAATCACGATGACCGACAAGGGTAGATACCTCTTCCTCTGTTTGCAAATCCCAAACTTTCAGGGTGTTATCAATTGAACTAGAAATCACATATTTGCTATCCGGAGTAACTGTGACTGCACTTATTGCGTGACTATGACCGTTGAGACTAAACACATGGTTCTCTGTTTGTAAATCCAAGACTGTCAGGCTTCTGCCGAAGGAACCACAAATCAAGTACCTCCCATCTGGGCTGAAGGCAAGTGTACTTATTGAATAAGCGTTTAAGCTAGACTCCTCATGCCCAGTGTGTAAATCCCAGACTTTTAAGGTCTTATCAATTGAACCAGAAACCACATATTTCCCATCTGGGCTGATAGCCACTGCTGTTACCTCCCGACTATGACCGATGAGGGTTCGCACCTCTTCCCCTTTGTGCAAATCCCAGACTTTCAGGGTTGTATCAGATGAGGCAGAAATCACGTATTTGCCATCTGGGGTGACAGCGACTTCTGCTACCGAATCACTGTGACCATTGAGCGCAAACACCTCTTCCTGGGTGTGCAAATCCCAAACTTTCAGCCTGTTGTAACTTGCAGAAATCAAGTGCTTCCCATCTGGGGTAACAGCGACTGCTCTTATCCCGTTATCATAAACATTCAGGGTAAATACCTCTTCCTTGGTTTTTAAATCCCATATTTTCAGGGTTTTGTCACCTGAACTAGAAACCAAGTGCTTCCCATCCGGGGTGACAGCGACTGCTTTTACCGCACCACCATGACCATTGAGAGTACACACCTCCTCTCCGCTTTGTAAATCCCATATTTTCAGGGTTTTGTCATCGGAACCAGAAATCAAGTGCTTCCCATCTGGGGTGACTACGATTCCATTTACCCTGCCATGACCAGAGAGAGTACGCAATAAACGCCCACCGGGAGGAGTTAAACTTGGTGTGAGAGGACGCAACCACACTGCTGCTTTCCACTCCTTTGCTTTATCCAAAAGCACCTGAATTTCTGGCAGATCGAAGTATCCCAACCGCCCCAATAATTGTCCTGCCCTTTGTGTCTTATCTTCATCTATAATATGCGCCGAAAGTCGCAAACTCCCTTGAATTAATCTCAGAACTCTCTGTTGTTCTCCAGAAAGCAAAACATCAGCATTCAACGCCAAATTATAATCTTCTATTAATTCCTGAATTTTAATCTCCGAATGACAAACCTTAGCCTCTATAAAATCAAAATCCGTCAACCACTGATAGAATTGCTCGCACCTCCCAGCCTCAATCATGTGCTTTGGTAAATGCTTCAAAGCATACTCCCTATCTTCCGACACCAGGCTATCTAAATGTTTCCCGATCTCCTTCGTCCCCACACCGCCGCTAAATTTATCGACAATGCGAGTCTTAATTTTCTTAAGAAAAGTCATCCCCGTATGCCTGTACAATGTCTTTACGATAGAGGAAATCAGAAAAGCTTTGGTGATAAATGCTGTAGCGCGTTTCAGCATCAACCTGTATTTCGCGTAAAAATTGCTGCCACTCGTTGAGTACCATCTGTACCGTCACAGCTTTTTCACCAGACAACTCAGCTAGCAAACGCCGAGAAACAGGTTCTCGCAGTTCCGCTAAAAAATACACAATTGCCACCTTATGCATCGGCAAGGGTTGATCCAGCATCCCCATCCGCCGCCAATGGTCTTCATAATAAGCCATCAAACCTTGCGGCAGTTTAGCAATTGTCAAATCTGCGGCGTACTTACCGCTTTCAATTTCCCCCAGCACATAGCGCAAAT
Source organism: Microseira wollei NIES-4236 (assembly GCF_020521235.1). GTDB lineage: Bacteria > Cyanobacteriota > Cyanobacteriia > Cyanobacteriales > Aerosakkonemataceae > Microseira > Microseira wollei. The sequence continues at coordinate 2,802 of NZ_BLAY01000343.1, forward strand.
ACATGAAATTGTTCTCGCTTTTGTTCCCTAGCTGAGTGACAAAATCATCCACGCTCAACCCTTGCCCATCAATCCATTTGCTTAGCTGGGGCGATCTTTGGGTGCGAGTGCGAATGTAAGTTTGGATGTCTGGCAAACTTTCTGCTTGGTACTGCATCAAGTCGAAGCGATAGGGAACGGGATTAACATTTAAAGGCAGGGGGATCGATCGTTGGGTGAGAACAAAGTAAACTCCTTTGGGTAAAGTTACGGGTAGATAGAGAATATTGTTAGTCTTATGATCGGTTTGGTCAACTTCATCCAGTGCGTCAACAGCAATTACTAGCTTGTCTCCCGCTCTAAGTTTGGCACTAGCTTCTTCCAGTAATTTTCCCAGAAATTTACCATCTCCCGTAGCATCCGGTGGCAAGTTTAAGGGATAAGGTAAGCTGTAGCGGGAAATAATTTGACTACAGATTCCTTGCAAAAATTGCTCGGCGCGATTGATGGCTTGAGAGCGAATATTAAAATGAAACACGCAGTTTGTCCGCCGCACATACTCAGCCAGAATCGCGCTTTTGCCTACACCGGGGTCTGCTTCAATGATAAAGTATCCTTTGCTCTGGCTGGTGAGGAAATCCTGTATCGCTTTGAACAGAAATCCCCGTCCGACAAAGCCTTCGGTTTTTTCCTGAATCAGCGCTTGGAACTCAGGACGCACTCCCACGGGTGGCGATTTTTGCAACTGTTCCTTTAACTGCTTCACATCTTGAGCAGCTGTTTTCGCATCAGTCGCAATCAGCAACCGCTCCATGCTGTCCAAGGCGCGAAAGCTGTAATCATAGTCAAACACATCATTATTATGCTTGACATCGTTGCGCGTACTCCGTATTTCATACACCCAATTGCGTTCGCGGTTATCAAGCTTGTGCCGTTCAAAAAACGCTTCGTTCCATTGGTCTAGCAATAAGCTGATTACTGCTGCTGGGTCGTTCCATTTGAGGTCATTACCGTCAAAGTAGTAATCTTCCAAACCCAGTGGAGCATCCTGCAACCAGTTCGAGCCGTATCTGGATTCCATTTTACGCCCGATCAGAGGTTGCAGCGCTGGGGTGAAAATCTCTTCCAGTGCTTTATCAACCAAATGTTTATTAAATTTGCGATCGCTCTGAGTCATAGATCAATCTACTGAATCAGTCAATTCGCATTTTATAGCGGTTTGCAGGCGCATGAGGTACACCTTCGTTTGTGTAGCGGCAGCATTAATGCTGCCGCTACACAAAAGGCGCCAAAAGGCTGTACTTCACTCACTTGCAATCTGCTGTAAGTCCTGTTGTGAGTGATTTTTGATTTTGTCAGAGCTTTCTTAATAGAACTTACGCAAAGAAACCGGGTTTCTATGAAAAAGAAACCCGGTTTCTAGGATCGTCGTGCGTAATTTCTGCTTAATTCTTCCTTGAGCAACCCGCTATCTAACTCAAGTTGCTAGTGATAAAACCGATCCCCCCAAACCCCCCTTGCTAAGGGGGGCTTAAGATCCCCCCAAACCCCCCTTGCTCAGGGGGGGTTCAGAGAGTTTAAGATAGATTTGGGCCCTGATTAAGCGATCTAATACCAAATATTGCATAAGTAACTCAAGTTGCTAGCGCTCAAACCGATCCCCGCAAACCCCCCTTGCTCAGGGGGGGTTCAGAGAGTTTAAGATAGATTTGGGCCCTGATTAAGCGATCTAATACCAAATATTGCATAAGTAACTCAAGTTGCTAGCGCTCAAACCGATCCCCGCAAACC
>NZ_BLAY01000344.1 GCF_020521235.1 Microseira wollei NIES-4236
CTGACCAATATTTGGGTGGGGAAACTCCTCCAAGTAAGTCAACTCGTGGAAAGAGGAAGCCTAAAGAGCAATCTTTGGAATCCCCCGCTATATTCGGTACTCCGAATTAGCGGCGGGAGGATGTCAACAGAATTGATCGAGAGATGATTTATGAATCGCCTTTTTCGCAAATATCATCGCTGGCTGGCGATCGCTTTTGCTGTGCGATTACTCAACCAGATCGTCACCGGAATCGGCTTCTCGATTGCTAAATCGTTTCATCAGCGCCAATGGGCAGGATTTCTCCTCCACCTTCATACCTTGGAAACCTTCGGACTTGAGGCAGTTTTTCCCATTATCAATGGGATTGGGTGGTTGGGCTTGCTAATCGCGGGCTTGTATATGACCAGTCTGTTACGGCAACGTCGCGTTCTCTCGTCAAATCTTCTTTACCATGACTACCAGACTTGAACCGTTGCATCCAGATCCGTGGTATCTATCTTTCCGAAAACAGCTTCCATGGCGTTGGCGCAATAGTCACATCAGCATTCCATGTGGCACACTTCCCCTCACTCAGACAGCAATTGATCGCAGACTACTTAGTTTAAGTAGGTTTAGCTCACCCCAACAACTGCTGGAAGTAACTCTCAAGCAGCCGCCTCGAACTCGATTTTGACCCTGGCTGCAACCAATCAAGTCGTGGCGTATCTCGATCAAGCGAAAATTTCTCGCGTTCAAGTCGGTGAGTCGGTGAAGATTACCGCCGATGCTTTTGCCGAGCGCAGGTTTACTGGAAGGGTCGCCCAAGTTGCGGCACAAGCAACCACAACCCAAAACGTCACCAGCTTTGAGGTGAGAGTTTCCCTGGAACCCGCCGCCCAACAATTGCTCAAATCCGGTATGAGCGTGCAAGCTCAATTTCAAGTCGGACAACTCGATTCTGGCTCCCTCCGCCGCCATCATCCGCCAACAAAACGGCACCACAGGCGTTTATGTCATGGGTGAAGACAATAAACCTGCCTTCAAACCGATTCAACTTGGCATTACCGTGGGCGATCGCACCCAAGTCAAATCTGGACTCACCGGCACCGAACAAGTCTTAATCAGCTTTCCACCCGGCATGGAACCAAAATCAGACGCGCGCAGCCCATTCCCCGGTATGAATCGCAGCGATCGCAACTCATCCAGAAATAGTGGAAATACTGGAAATAACCCTCCTCCCCCTCCCGGATTTTCCCATGGTGCTTTCATGCAAAAACTTTGTAGACTCCCCACCTACAAACTTAACCCAGTGTCAACCGTACAGAAATCAACAACTTGGTTACTGTTAAGTTTGCCATATCAGCCAAAAAATCACTAACGCAATTGCAAGGCTTTCAAGGTTGCTTTTTTTTTCGACATACCTCTCCAACATTCTTATTTACCACCTTCTGAAAGTACTGTCAACTCGTATGTCACTTTTTTAAATGTCATCAACCTATGACAATGTAAAGCGACCAAATGATTGTATGTTTAAATCAAAAATATTTTTAGCATACATAAAGCTTATAAATAAGTATTGACGGGAGTATAGCAGGAGTTGCCAAGTTTGGCAAAAAAATTGATAAATCTTTTCACTGTGGAGATGAAGAAGTCAAGGGGAAAATTAACTCAGCAGGTCGCCTGTACAGAAGTGGTGGGAATTGCCACAGAAGCGTTGTGGAGTAATAAACTTGGCACAGGATTGACAATGTTAGGGGTGATTATTGGCATCGGAGCGGTAATTTCGATTACCTCAATCGGACAAGGAATTCAAAAAAGCGTGGAACAGCAAATTCAATCTTTGGGAACCGATGTGTTGCAAATTTCGCCCGGTGCATCTGGCAGCGGCAACATCGTGGGAAGTGCTGGATCGATTAGTAATTTGACGTGGGAAGATGCCAAAGCGATTGCGAAAGAAGCGCCTTCTGCTAAGGTTGTTTCCGCCACTTTACAGCGTCAAGCACAGGCGGCACAAATACGAATACGACGATTTACGGCACCGACTTAAACTATCCCGATGCGCGCAAGGTTCATCCTCAAATCGGACGCTATTTCACCCAAGAAGAATTGAATGAATCGGCTCAAGTTGCCGTTCTTGGTCCCACAGTACAACGGAAAATATTTGGTAATAACACCGGATTGGATGAGAAAATTCGCATCCGAGGCGAAGTTTACCGAGTCATCGGGATTATGGAACCCAAAGGCAGTACTGGACCAATGGATCGCGATGATGCAATTTTTATTCCCTTGACCAGCATGTCGTCGCGCATTGTGGGAAATAACGCCCTGGCTGGAGTTTCAGTCAGTGCCATTTTAGTCAAAGGCGAAAACCAAGCTGCCCTGAATGCCGCAAGGTTTCAGGTGACAAATTTGTTGCGATTGCGGCATAACATCTACAATCCGGCAAACGATGATTTCCGCATCACAAACCAAGCAGATTTGGTCAACGCATTTTCTAATACGGTGGGATTCCTGACGATTATGGTAGTTGCGCTCGCAGCAATCTCTCTCGTAGTCGGCGGCATCGGCATTGCCAATATTATGTTGGTTTCCGCAGTCGAACGCACGCGGGAAATAGGGATTCGCAAAGCCTTGGGCGCAACGAAATCCGCGATTTTGACGCAATTTTTAGTCGAAGCGATCGCCATCTCGACCCTTGGCGGCAAGATCGGCGCAGGCACTGGGATTGCGATCGCCTTTGGCGGGTCTTTGATTTTTAAATTTCCATTTGTTGTTTCCGGGTTGTCAGTTGCGATCGCGTTTGGATTATCAACCGCAGTCGGACTCGTTGCCGGGGTAATTCCTGCCCGCAATGCCGCCAACCTCGACCCGATTGCAGCACTGAGGAGCGATTGATTGTAACAACGATGATTTGGATGGAAGGCATTACCAAAACCTACCAACTGGGAGAAATTACGGTTCCGGTTCTCAAAGGGATTAATTTAGCGATTGAAGAAGCGGAATACGTGGCGATTATGGGCGCATCCGGTTCGGGAAAATCCACGCTGATGAATATTATCAGCTGTCTCGATCGCGCTACGAGCGGAGATGATGTATTTGAAGGCAGCGACCTCACCACATTTAACGACGATGAACTGGCATATGTCCGCAATCAAAGGATTGGATTTGTGTTTCAACAATTCAATTTACTGCCTTGCGCCACTGCCCTGGAAAACGTGATGGTACCGATGGTGTATGCCAATGTTCCCCAGTCGGTGCGTCGAGAAAGAGCGAAGCAAGCGAAGAAAGCGAGTTGGTTTGGGGGAAAGGATGAATAACCGTCCGAGTCAGTTATCTGGGGGACAACAACAACGAGTGGCGATCGCGCCTGCCTTAGTCAATCGTCCGGCGTTAGTATTAGCCGACGAACCGACAGGCGCATTGGATACTCAAACCTCGCAAGATGTGATGAATCTGTTCGCCGAATTGAATCAACAAGGGATGGCGATCGTTCTGGTTACCCACGAACCCGACATCGCAGAACAAACCAAACGCATCATTCGCGTTCAAGATGGGTACGTGGTGAACGCATCAGAACATTATCCGCTTCGATTACCCGATTTTTAAATGAACCGCCAAGACGCCAAGAACGCCAAGAAAAAGAGGAAGAAGATTATAGAGCTTGTCCTTGCCGGATTTGGTATGACATCGAATCGGACGTGATGCGTTCTCGACCAAAAAATAGGGCAATTTTTGGTTCAACTATATCTATTAGCCGCAAATGCGATGAAAAAAGACCGTGTAAAAACAATCTCCCTACTAAACCGTCGAGAGATGCTGGGCTTTATCGGGGGAATTGTTTCTGTATTGCTGGTGGGATGGCTGCGCGGACAGTCTGCATCAGCAAAACCGACTCCTTCTTGTGTAGTGAAACCGCAACAAACAGAAGGCCCCTATTTCGTGGATGAGAAACTTAACCGCTCGGATATCCGGTCAGATCCGTCGGACAGTTCGGTAAAGCAGGGAGTACCGCTGCGTTTGGCATTTCAAGTTTCTCGCATCGATGGTTCTTCTTGTGCGCCTCTGATGGATGCGATCGTGGATATTTGGCACTGCGATGCAATGGGTGTCTATTCGGATGCGACGGATCGGAGTTTCAATACTGTCGGGAAAAAGTTCCTGCGCGGCTATCAAGTGACTGACGCAAATGGCACCGTCGAGTTCGTTACAATCTACCCCGGTTGGTATCCAGGCAGAACTGTTCACATCCACTTCAAGATTCGCACTAATTCTGCCTCCGAACAAAGTTACGAGTTTACGTCGCAGCTTTACTTCGACGATGCGCTCACCGATCAAATCCACGCCCCTAGCCCCTATGCCGCCAAGGGACAGCGCACCTTGAATAACGATCGAGATGGTATCTTTCAAGGTGGTGGCGAGCAATTGATGCTTCAGCTCGGTGAACTACCCGACGCTGATCGCAAAGCGATAGAGCGCGGGCTTCCCAATTCATCAGCAACAGCCTTGACCGTAGTGGACTTGCGACCATACGGTTTTGGTCTTACATTGCCTCCTTGGGCAGTAGC
>NZ_BLAY01000345.1 GCF_020521235.1 Microseira wollei NIES-4236
GTTCGCTTGCTCTGCAAAAAATCCCGTTGCCAAATCTGACGCCGCTTAAAAAGGGGGACTTTAACTTCAGAGGTTCGCTTGCTCTGCAAAAAATCCCGTTGCCAAATCTGACGCCGCTTAAAAAGGGAACTACGAGGAAAATGATATAAAACCGTTTGGGGAATGGCGGCACGACCAGCTAGGACTGTGTTACAGACAGGATTCGGAAGTCGCACCAAAGTCCCACAAACGGTAATTATAAGCTAGCACATCAACAATAAATCCCAGAAAGAATGCTAAAGGTTAAGATTGAGAATAGTGCGTTCTGATTGAATTATGACAAAGCACGAAGATCCCCTCACTGGAGAAGCACTCATTAAGGAAGTCTGTCGGCGGATTCGAGTTGCCCGAAGTTACTGGGATGCCCATAATAATGCTGCCTGTCGGGGAGAACGGGATCGCGCGTTAGCTCTTTACAACACACTAACAAAAGAACAAAAAGACCAGATTCCGCAGGTGTTGCGGGTCTGGCTACGCTATCGCAGTGAAAAATACTTTGGGGAACACCGAACGCCACCCAAGTCGAAACGAAAGCCGAAATATTGACATTGTCCTCTACATAAAAGGGAGAGGATTCTTAGAATTGCTTGCTTCTAAGGCTTTCTCTTTCAACGACAAACCTTAAAATTAGCTATCCATTTCTGGCAGTAAGTAGGTACAAGTAAATAAAGTGAAAATAGTTATGCAAGTGTGGGGCCCGCTCCAATGCCCACCCCACAAGAATTTCAGACTCTTGTGGGGTGGGCGTCCCGCCCGCCTCTGGTTCAATTTAGTTATACTCACCTACTTACTTAGACCAATTAACTGTTCAATGGAACCATAACTTTGATGAACGACCCACGACACAAATTGCTTGTTCTCGACTCGCGCGTCCTGCGCCGCGTGCAAGAGATTCGCGCTACTCGAGACTGGTGGCCTTGTCGGCGCGGTTGCGATCGCTGCTGTCGCCATCTAGCACATCCTCCTGAACTCAGTCCGGAAGAATGGGTGCGCGTTGACGAAGCCGTGGCTGCACTTCCTGCCACAATAAGGACTGAGGTCGAGCAGAAAATCGACGCACTTTTGAGGCAAATTGCAGAGAACAACGTAGGCAAGCATGTCGTTTGCCCCTATCTTGATCAAGTAGAAGGGTCTTGCCGGATCTACGAAGCACGCCCAATTGCCTGTCGCACCTACGGCTTCTTTGTCGCCCGCGATGGCGAGCAGTACTGTGAGATGATTGAAACCGAGGTGGCATCCCGAGACGAACGCCACATTATATGGGGAAACGCTGAAGCGATTCGAGATGAAATTGAGCGAATTAGCGGTGCGCCGATTCCCTTCGAGGTGCATTATCACCTGTGTTAGACCGAGGCGTGGAAGTCGATTTACGTGCTAAGAAATTGAGATTGTTTCCACTCTACGATCGAAGAAGAAAACTGGGATCGAAGCTACTGGAGTAGTACCATGACCTCAACAAGTGTACGCTTGTTTTCCCAAGACGAATACCACCGCATGACAGAAGCAGGAATTCTCGACCCAGATGAACGAGTGGAACTGCTAGAAGGACAAATTATCTCAATGGCTGCCAAAAATCCCCCTGATTCAGCCACCAACCTCTGTGCAGCTGAATACCTGAGAACCCTACTGGCAGGACTTGCCTTAATTCGGATTCAAGACCCGATTAACCTGAATCCTTACTCAGAACCCGAACCAGATATCGCCGTGGTTCGGATTGACCCCCGATTCTACGCAGGAAGTCACCCAACTCCAGCAGATACTTTCCTGCTTGTGGAAATCTCCGATACTACTCTAGAACGCGACCGCAAACAAAAAGCCGTTGCTTATGCCAAAGCTGGGATTGCTGATTACTGGATTCTCGATACAAATACCCGTCAAGTTCGCGTCTTCCGGGAAATAGTTAATCAAACCTACCAACAAGAGAGTATCCTCAATGAAGAAGCGACTCTTTTCATGCTGGCTTTTCCTGATATTGAAGTTGAAATTGCTCGACTATTTCCCTAGCGCGGGGGGCGGGTTTTGTCCGTTAAATTGCCCATAATAAAAAAACCGCACCCCATTGTTGCGTAGGGACACGGCATCATAGATCTCTATGACAAACAGATAACGTTAATTTTGCCGTGTCCCGGCTGCCGATCGTGGGTAATCTACTGGACATGATATGATTGGGCATTACCGAAACTGTTGGGCATAAAAACTGGCATAGCGCGAGCCTTTTTCCAATAACTCCTCGTGGGTTCCAGATTCTACTATTTGCCCTTTTTCTAAGACTAAAATTCGGTCGGCGCGGCGCACGGTGGCGAGGCGGTGGGCGATAATAAAAACAGTCCGATCTTGCATCAGTCTTTCTAACGCTTCTTGGACTAAAGCTTCCGATTCTGAATCTAAAGCGGAAGTTGCTTCATCGAGGATGAGAATTCTGGGATTGAGTAAGACGGCGCGAGCGATCGCTATCCGTTGTCTTTGTCCTCCTGATAAGTTTACCCCTCTTTCTCCCACCCAAGTATGATATCCCTGAGATAGCTGGGCGATAAATTGGTGCGCGTTGGCGACTTTCGCCGCTGACTGCACCGCCTCCATGTCAAACTCAGCTTGACCGAAGGCGATATTTTGGGCGATCGTACCCGAAAATAAAATAGTTTCTTGGGGTACAATCCCAATTTGTCGCCGCAGACTGCGGAGGGTAACTGTTTGAACATCAATACCATCAATTAAAATCTCACCCACTTGCGGGTCATAAAACCGAGGCAGTAAATTAACTAAAGTTGTTTTACCCGCACCAGAAACACCCACCAAAGCGATAGTTTCTCCCGGCATTGCCAGTAAATTTAAGTCTTGCAATACCCAAGAATTGCTAATTGCTAATTGGTAATTGTCTCCTGTCTGCATCCCCGCGTCGCCGCGTCGCCGCGTCGCCGCGTCGTTCCAACTCACCTGTTCGTAACTAAAACAAACGTGGCGATATTCTACCTTGCCGGTGACGGGGGGAAGTGCGATCGCATCCTCTTTTTCCACCACCATTGGCGGAATTTCCATTAACTCAAATATCCGGTCAATCGACGCTTCCCCTTGTTTAAAATCGTTGTAATTGCTCGTCATGTGGGCGATCGGGTCAATCAGCAATCCTACACCTGCCAGAAAGCTCACAAAGCTACTCCCGGTTAAATTTCCCTGGGAGATTTGCCAGCCACCTAAAAATAGCAGCAGCAACACGCTCATCGCATATAAAAATCCCACCACTGGATTTTGAATCGCTTTTAAATGTTCCGTCGCATATTTGGCTTGACGGTTAAATTCCGCTTCCTTAGCGAAACGATCAATTTCATAATCTTCTGCCGCAAATGCTTGCACCAAGCGAATTCCGCTAAATACTTCTGTTAGTAAAGCCGATAAATTAGAAGTGCGATTTTGACTGCGCCTGGAAAACTTCAGCATCTGTTCCCCGCACCAAGCAATTAAAATTCCCATCAGCGGCGCCACGATAAATGTAGCGATCGTTAGCTGCCAGTTGAGATAAATTAAGTACCCCAAAAGCACAATTAATTGCAATGCACAGGTAACCGAGTCGTGGAAAAATTTATATACCACTTCCCCGATCCGATCGATATCTTCTGTTAGTCGGTAAGCGAGATCTCCCGTTTTCGCTGTTTCAAAATAGCTCAAGGAAAGCCGTTGCAAGTGAGCGTATACCCGCTGGCGTAAGTCTAAGGCAATGGCAAACGCGGCTTTCGCCATCAGCGCATCTTGCCCGTAGAGCATAATTTTTTGACCGAGAAATACCAAGGTTAAAGCGCCTGCAACACTTCCCAGCGCCAGCATATTACCTTTGCCGATGGCGGCGGCAATGTTACCTGCGAGTGCGGCTTGGGGAGGCCAAAACGCTGTCACCGCTAGGGTACAAGCAAATGCCTGGGCGATGGTTTTCCAGTGGGGGCGGATGTATGGCACGAGTTGCCAGTAATGCGATCGCTTCTTCAAGCCAAGAAGTCCAAAACTGTATCTGTTTGAGGCTACCAACTTTCACTATAATGATTCACTGCCAAAATTCCAGCCCAGGGCTAGTTGAATTTTCACCTCAATTGTATGCAGCGAGCGCCTTTGAGCCATTGTCATCAACTGCTCCTTCATCCCAGGCTCTGAACTTCCCCTGGCGCCATTTCCAGCGGTAGCCATCCGGGTCGAATGGCGCGATAGCATCGGGGAAAGCATCACCCAATTTCTTCAATAGTCCGCTCAGCCAAGTGGTTGATTTACCCACTCTCGCTGCTGTGCCCTCTGCCCGTAAGCCAGAAAGGCTACCAGCCGCGCATTGGGACAATAGACGCCAAACTGGGGCGCTGGGGGAGTGGGCGCGGTAGGGAAAGAGAGCGGATTAGAGTGGATGGGGGCGAGGGGGGAAGGGTTGGGGGGGGGGAGCGCGGGCGGCGGGCTTCGGCAAGGATTGAGATCGGGAGAGCGCGG
>NZ_BLAY01000346.1 GCF_020521235.1 Microseira wollei NIES-4236
TCTTCACCAATGTCAAGAATCAACATTAGTTAAGCTTAATATTGACTGCGGTTAAAACCGCTCGTGTCGATTTTCCGCCCCGCAATAAATTGACGGGGCTACCAATCTCCCGTTATTTTTAGGTGTCATGTTGAACGCAGCGAAGCGGAGTGAAACATCTCAGTATTTGCCCGAAATCATAGATTCTACTCTGCGAGAAGCCGCTACCGCGTCTACGTTCCGCTACCGCTCCACTCAGAATGACAAATTATACCTTCATCGACTTTTCAAACACCCTCTAACTTGAGAACCTAAGATGACTGCTAGTTGTTGTTATCCTCGACAAGCAAAGGATGCCCATCGGGATAGAGTAGTTTAATTCTTTTTTGGAACTGAGCCTTTTCCTGTTCACAAAGCTCTTCTATTTCCTTGACTACATCCTCAGAAACTTTTAATAGAGCGGCTATTTTGCGTATACATGCTTTTTCAGCTTCGTTGTATTCACCATCAGCACCACAAGCTTGAATGGCAGTGTAAATTAAGGTTCTTCTTCCTTGGTCACTAAAAGGATGGCTTGCTATTACCTGCTCTACATCCTCATCTGCGGAGTAGTTTTTTAACTCTTCGATTAACTGCTCTGAACCTCCCTTTGCTGCGGTTAAGCCGACTACCCAGTCTCTTTCAGCTTGTGAGAGGACTCTATCTCCTTTAGCAGCTATCAGCAGTGCTTTGGCAAAATATTCTATTACATCATCAGCTGGTTGTTGCTTAAAATTGAGTGATTGTCTGTAAAACCAATTACCTATCATTTTGCGGGTTGAATCAGATGTCATTGATTTTCTCGCTTATTTGTACTTTGTAACAGAGTGGTTATTTCCACTATCACTATTTATATCACACTTACAAATAAAAGTCAATACATAGAGCAAAAAAGTTTAGCGGATAGTTCAATCAGATGGTTCTTGTCAGTGGTTCATCGAAAGATTATGAATTTCAAAAAGCTATTACTTTTCTGAATGAGTTATTAGAGATTCTTTCAGAAAAGACTATAGACGAATGGCACTAAGATAAGCCAATAGCTTGGGTGGTAGGCCATCAATCCCACTCTCTGTTCTGAACGTCCAAAACCCAACGCGATCGCATACATCTAGAACCCAAGGTAGAACGAGCATTCTATGAAGCGGGGAAGGCATTAATGAAGTTAAGGGACAGAAGATTGTATCGTTGATATTAAGAAGCTGCTACCAAGTTTACAGATGACTTCAACTCATCACTATACATGAACTGATCTATTATTTCACTTATCTCATCTTCAGAAATATGTGTATATGGGTGAAAATCAAATTCTTCAAATACTGCTGGATCTTGGTTTTTATCAATTTTGTAATTATGATACAACATTTTCAGCTTCTTGAGACAATCTTCTCCGTCTTCATTGATATCAATTAATTTTGTAAACGAGTCAGCAAAATCACGATCTAAACGGCTAGTCATATATTCTTGCCATTCCTCCATCGTAATTATGCCATCTCCATTAGTATCTATTAAACTTTGCATCTTATTATGCAATCCAACCCAAAATGAATTAGCTATCCCATAGTCTGAAGAGTCAGGCGTCCAGTTCCTAATATCTGCAATTGCCTGAAAACCCTCCTGAAAGTCTCTTAGCTCAATTAGCCCATTTTTGTTATGGTCTAACAAATCAAATAGCTTCTTAATTTTGCGTTGGCGCTGCTTAGTGGTAACAGAAGATAAGCTTGATGCTGTCGCTACATACCAACCAAAGATGCTGGCTACTGCCATAACTATTGTTCCACTCCAAAACGACCAATCAGGACTCAAGCTTGTGTATGCGAACCCCGCTACAAGTGGCCCAACCATCTTTCCTAAACTTGAGGCTGATTCTGCAAATCCTAGAACCTCACCTTGCCGCTTGGCTCCAGCAGACTGAGAGAGCAAACTAATTAACAGAGGTCTACAAAGCGAAAAGCCAATGCTCATTACGGTAACTGCTCCCAATACCAACGGTAGATTAGTTGAAAAAGGGATCAAAAATACTCCAAACCCTAATACAGCCAGCCCGCCAAACAGTGAGTTGGCTTCACCAAATCTTTTAGTTAAAGGCCCGACTAACTTCGCTTGGACAAACACCGCCATTCCTCCCCAAAAAATATAGGTATAGCCAATTTCCTTAGGTCCCCACCCCAACTTTTGGTTACTCCAGATTGCAAGGATAGGTTGTATTCCCACCCCCACAAACATGATCGAAAACGATAAGAATAGGACGATACCTGTAGGTGGAACATTGAAGATTTCCAAAAACGTCACAAAGCTAGATCGATGTGGTAATTCTTGAGTTTTAGCTTGAGTTTTTATAAGTTCAGGTAGACCTAGGAAAGCAATGATAAATCCTATTGCTGACAGACCAGATGCAAATAAAGGTGGCAGCGTCAAATTAGGATGTTGGGGATCTGAACCAACTAAAAATGAGCTGATAGCAGGACCCAAACATAAGCCTAGCCCCAATGCAGCTACAACTACACCCATGTCCTTTGTGCGATTTTCCTTGGTTGTAATCTTAGAAAGATAGACAATTGCCAGCAGAAAGCTTGCTGCCATTATCCCTTCCAGTATGCGACTGCCAAATAGCATCCATAGGGTATTAGCTTGGCTCAACCACAGAAAGGCAAAACTGCTACCGATTAAACTAAGCAATAACGTTGGACGTCGTCCAAAGCGATCGCTCATCATACCCCATAAGGGCGCACAGCTAAACTGGAGCAACGAGTATACACTAAAAAGAAGTGTGATTGTACTAGCTGAGGCTCCAAACTTTAAAGCGTAAAATGGTAGCAACGGGAGTATTAGACCAAAACCAATCGCATCTGCTAATACACTTACAAACAAAATAAAATTTACTTTTTGGTTATTAGTTAATCTTCTCATATATTGCCAGCCCGTTATCTATATGATAAACAGAACCCCGATCTTGCATACTATTGCTTATTGTCTCCAAAAAGTCTTTCATTAAATACTTATAGTTAACAGCATTATCTGCGATTAGTAAACCACCAGGCTCAAGAATCTCATTTATATGATAGAAATATCGAATGTAGTTTTCGTCTGCATCTAGAAAAACAAAATCGTATTTTTGATTATTCAATTCTAAGAATTTTAACGCATTCATATGATAAACGCTGATCGCATTATCTAATCCTGCCTCCAAAATGTTTTGTCTAGCCATGTTAACTTTTGCCTGTGCCATATCTACTGTATGGACTTTACCTAAACTCGCGACAGCTGCAAGACCTAACCAAATTGATGAGTAACCAGCTGAGCAACCAAGCTCTAAAATGGCTTTGGCTTTTTTTCCTTTAGCTAAGTAATGCAATAATCCTCCAGTTGTGGGCAGTACTTGCCAGTATCTAATTTGTCCATCAGGAGTCCAAACACCTTCATGACCTGGCGAACCTTCTGGAACAGAATATGTTTGTGCTTCTTTTTCTAAACGCTCTAGCACAAGAACCGCTTCTGAAGAGACGAACATCACCAACCCCTTTAGGTAACTCCTAAGCCTTTCTATCTCACAAAAACTTCATTCATAAGAACTCCCAGTGTATCTGAGGGAACACTTTGCTTTCTGCCAACTCAAAGTTGTTAAAATCAAAGCCTGGTGTAACAGCGCAACTCACCAAAGAAAAATTATCATCTTGTGAAGGAATCTCCCCGTGTGATTAAGTTGCTATTTTTTGGAGTAATTCAGAGTCAATTGCAGCAAAATTATACTTATATCCATCAGACTTATGTATAGCTCTGGCATTCTCTGAACTAAAGCTTGCTTCTTTCCCTCCAAATGGAATGTATACAAGCTTTTTAGCTGCTTTTTTTACCCTTCCCATTAACATGGTTCCATCTTTTTTTGTCACTCTAATAATGTCTCCGGCTTTCCAATCTTTTCTGACTTTCTTTGGTTCATAACTTTCCCTTGGAAATCCATAGGCATCCATCGTTACAAATTGTTTATTTCCATGTCCATTACATTTAACTTGTAATGGTTGAAGTGTTTTCAAAATTACTATTAACGTCGTGTTTACACTGCTTAATCTGGATAGTGCCAGAAGAGAAATAGAAAAATCTCTAGTACAGCGCGTTGTAAATAAGGCAACCATTAGTAACAGACCAGAAGCTTACAATAAAAGCTTTTACGCCTTCTGCCTTCTAACGAGCGTACTTCTGACGAATTGTACTAATACTTTTCCCAGCATAGGTTGTGCTGGAAAAAGTACTTCTGTCACCCCAATATGACTTGCTATGGGTACTGAAAAAGCAATTGTTTACTCAAAAGGATTACCATTTGGTAAACATAAGGCAATACGTTTCTCCTTGACGCGCTGTTCTTCCAGATAGAGGTTTTCAATTTCCTGGACAACTTCTTCAGAAATTCCTAGGGCTTGAGCTACCTTGCGAATTGTGGCTTTCTCG
>NZ_BLAY01000347.1 GCF_020521235.1 Microseira wollei NIES-4236
GTCTCGGCACTGTTGCCTTCCCTCGCCTCTGGCATTGGTCAGGCAACGTACCTCGACTCACGCGCCTCTCATCCCGACGCTCACCTGGGTACAGGTAGAGCGCGGGGCTTCCCGTCTACAAGCTAAAATCCAATCGCGTTCGCTTTCTCCATAAATCGTGTCATTTCCGATACCGCCAACCAGGTTATCCCGACCTGCTTTGCCATTGAGCCAATCGTTGCCGCCAAAGCCATCTATGGAATCGCTAGCATCAGTACCGATGATAGTCTCGTCACTATCGCTACCAGTTTGACCGGATTCTACTGGATGGGGATTGGTATCAACATTGGGATTTTTTTGCGGAGGACGCGGGGACGGGGGGACAAGGTGACGCGGGGATACCCCATGGTAGGCGCCAGGGGATTCCAGCAAGGAAGAATTGTCTGATTCTCGCGCGTTTAAATTCGGGAGGTTCAGACCAGGTGCTTCGATCTGGGTCAGGGTCGCTCTGAGCGTCTCCCCAACTCCTTTGTCAGAGCGTCTTCAAAGGTCAATATCGGGACGGACAATCTGTTCGCAGAAACAATCGGGATCGGGGTGAGAGATGGTAATGTTTAAGCGAGCGATCGCAGTAGCATTACCCCCTTCTGTCGCCGTCACCAACAAAGTTAAATTCCCAAAAACGCCACTCGTTATACTGCCAGTAAAAGTGCGAGTAAATGGATTAAAACTCAGCCAATTAGGTAAAGGATTGCCCTTGTCGAGTGTGGCGGTATAGGTAATAGTATCGCCCAGGTCGGGAGCGAAGAAACTTTCTTCAGAGAAGGTAAGTAAGAATCCACCATCGACAGCAGTAAATTGCATCTCAGACTTCAGCGGATTGAACACTACCGGGTGATTCACCGAGTTCACAATCAGGTTCACAGTCGCGGGTGTAAGCGCATAATCAATTCCATTAAATCCATTCCAATTGAAACTGGTACTGCCATTCCAGTTAGGATTGGGAGTGCAGCGGAGGTGGCCTAAATCGGTGATAGCAATTTCTAGATTGAGGGTAACATTATTGCTGCCTAATTTAAGCATTCCATTACTAGGCAGAGAAGTTCCCCTAATTTGAATCAAATTCTGAGAATTAGCATCGGTGAAGGCATTGCTAAAATCAGCCGCACTGAAGGTAATATCGCTATCTTCATCGGCAGATTTATTGATGTTGCTCAGTTGCGGTGGCTGATTTGAATCATCATTTGTAATGGTTGCAGCGACAGGCGTTGAAGTGCCAACAATATAATTTGCCCCATCTATCAAAGACATCTGCATTCGGGTCAATCGTCAGGGTTGCGGTATTAGAACCCGCAGCAAAAGTGATACTGCCATTCGTGGCAGAAAAACTAGCAGCACCGGAAGTAGTGTAATCGGTATTAAACGTTGCAGTGCCGCCGACGTTGAAGTTAACCGTGAGGGAATTGGTTAGATTTCCCGTGGGATTGAAGGTGTAAGCGAGATTGGTAGAACCATCTTCATTAACGCTGCTGGGATTAACCGATAAAGTGACGTTGTTGTTGCTGTCATCGTCGTCATTAATTGTGGCAACGACTGCGCTCGTAGTACCCAGGTTATAGCCTGTCCCAGAAGCTAAGGTTAATTCTACCGTTTCATTCGGTTCGATAGATGTATCGGCGCTGGGGTCGATGGTCAGAGTAGCGGTATTGGAATTGGCAGCAAAAGTAATTGTGCCGTTACTAGCAGAAAATGTTGTCGCACCCGAAGTAGTGTAATCGGTATTGAAGGTTGCAGTGCCAGCGACGTTGAAGTTAACCGTGAGGGATTTGGTTAAATCTCCGGTGCGATTGAACGTGTAAACAAGATTGGTAGAACCATCTTCATTAACGGTGGAAGGTGCGACGGCAAGGGTGACGGTGGGATTAACATTGGCATCGAGGATGGTCAGCGTCGCCGTAGTCTGAGTCCCCAAGACGAAATTCGGACTGGGATTGACTAAAGTTAGAGTCAGAGTTTCGTTTGGTTCGACTGTCGGGTCATCGTTAATCGGAATCGTGACGGTTTTGCTGGTTTCATTGGCAGCAAAGTTAATCGTTTGAGTCGTATTGTCGAAGTCAGTTCCCCTGGCAAAGGGGTTGTGTGCCACCCTTAAGCGTGTGGCTATACAAACTTTGGTTGCCAGAGCAGTCTGCAAGAATTTTAGCCCACGTAGGTGGGCTTTGTTTGTGTAGCCACACCCTTTAGGGTGTGGGCGTTTCAGAAAATTCTCACCCTGAAGTTGGCGGCGCTAGCAAAGGAACCCGTGCCCTTGCCCGCTCCCCTTTCCCCCCCTTTCCAGAGAGCTTGATTCTCATTTTTTTCCATCTGACAGTTGAGGGTGCGGAATCTGGGTAATAAATCTAGAGGAATGGTACTCACTATTAAAAATTCTATTGATTAGTTAAATCGAGCTTAAGCAATCGATAGAATTATTCATATTATCCTTGGAGCAAAAAAGTATTATTGACTGCAATCTCACTTGTTTGCACCGAGCGCCATATACTCATTATTATACATAACTCAAGTTGCTAGTTATCTCTCTGGGAGCGGCTAATGGCTAATGGCTAATGGCGAGATTGGTAAAAATCCTAGATTAGCAATTAGCAATTAGCAACGCCAAAGTTTATAACTAGCAACTTGCGTTACATAGAGTAATTAATAATGATTAGTTACTTAAGAGCAAGTAGTTACAATATCTACGTAGATTTACCTGGAGAGAAAGATCGGATGTTGCTTGTGCATGGCTATACAGGCGCATATGATAAAGTCTCTCGACGAGTAGCAACCTACGTCCGTTCTTTAGAAGTCAGTCGTCCTCCCAAACCACTATATGGAGACTGGAGTCCTGAACCACCAATTGCAGGCACAATCATTCCTCCCTCTCAAGCAACTATTGAGTTGTTGAAAAAAAGAGGCTATCTGACAGAAAAGACAGTAGAGTCAGAAGAACAATTTTTTGTCAAAATGGCAACAAAACTGCATCATTGGCAACAACAATTGATGCCTAGTTATATTTTCATGCCTACCTATAGCTGCAATCTGCGTTGTCCTTATTGTTTTCAGGATCATATGCGTAGCGCTCCAGCTTTTCAACATCTGCTCAGAACAATGCAGCCAGAAATGGTAGACAGAATATTTGCGGCTTTTCCCAAAATTGAGTCAATGCACGGTGTACCAGAGTCAGCTGATATACCGCGTAATATTACTTTTTTTGGTGGCGAACCCCTGCTGGAAAGTAGCCATGAGATTGTGGAATACATTATCAATAAAGCACTGTCTTTAGGTAAAGCGCATTTTTCGGCAGTCACTAACGGGACTGAGTTGCACGCCTATCAAGATTTACTCAATTCAGAAAAAATTTCTGAACTACAAATTACCCTTGATGGTACTCCTGACGAGCATGATAAGCGGCGTATTTACGCAGATGGTAGCGGTTCTTTTGAAAAAATTGCTCGTAACATTACAATGGCGTTAGATTTAGGGGTTGCAGTTAACGTGCGGATGAATATTGACCGCAATAATATTAAACAATTACCCGAATTAGCCGAGGGGATGATTGCCAGAGGTTGGCATAAGTACAATAAATTTTCTGCTTATACTGCCCCCATACACGTATCCAATGAAAAAACCGATATCAAGACAACCTTTACATCTTGGGAACTGGATTTAGCATTAGATGAATTGCGTCGAGTTTATCCTCAAATGAGAGTGATTCGTCGTCCTGATGATTGGTTAATCAATCGAGCTAGACAATTGTTTGAAAGGCAGAGTAACCCTATGCCAAGCTTTCATGCAAGTTTTTGTGGAGCGCATAATAAAATGTATGTTTTAGATGCGTTTGGGGATATTTATGCCTGCTGGGAAAGAACAGGCGATCCTAAAATTCGTATTGGTCACATTGATGAAAATAGTGAAGTCATTTTCAATGAAGAATTGAATCAAACTTGGCGCAATCGTACAGTAATTACGAACCCCACTTGTCGTAAGTGTCGTTATGCCTTTTCTTGCGGCGGAGGCTGTGCAGTAATGGCGATGAATCATAAGGGTAAATTTCATACAAATTACTGTGATGGTTTTGCAAATCGCTTCCGCGCTAGTGTGGCTGAAGCTTATCAAGATTTTGTGAGTAGAAATCAGACTATGATTGAACCAGATCCAGTTTGTACAACCTAATTGATTCCTAGTGTTAGGAATTGTTTCTTAACCAAAGTAGTGAATTAAAGGAGATAAAAAATGGAAAACCAAAATCATGAATCCAAGTTTGAAGGAACACCTGAAATTGAATCTCTCAACATTGCTGACCTCGAGCTTCTTTACAAGAAATTAGAAGATGAAGATGCTGAATTATATAACGGT
>NZ_BLAY01000348.1 GCF_020521235.1 Microseira wollei NIES-4236
TCCCAGGCTAATAGCTTAAGTCGGTTGAAACCGACTGTAAATACCGGAGAATTAGTCCGTTTTAACGGACTTTCGCCTCGTGACCACGGCTCTGCCTGGGAACGCCGGAAATTTATTTCCGGGCGGGTTGAAAGGAGAAACGAAAAGCCTTCTGAATCATTAATTTCCCGAGCATATGAATGGGAAACTGACATCTTGTTATTCCCTGGAATCGGTAATGCAGCAAAGGGAACATATTGTAATGCCCCATCTCCCACAATTAGTAAGCGTTTGTTACTCAATAGATTCGCCACAGGGGCGAGAAGTATTTGACTCAGTGAAAGTCCGGTATCGAGTGTTGCTGAACTATCTTTAGTAACAGATTCGCGGAAAGTTTTGACGGCAGCTTCTATTTCACTTTGTTTGGGCAGTACGTAACTGGTGATGCTGTTTTTGGTGACTGCCCAAAGATAACTGCGTTCTGCACCAAGGGAATATTGTAAAAGTAGCGTATCGTCATCGAGGATTTGTTGTTGAATCTGTTGTAGATTCAACGGTTCGGGATATTTGAGGGCAGCGTAGCGGGGACTGGTGGTGCGAATTTGGGCTTCTAGTTGTTTGAGTTGGGCGAGAACATTATCGATTTTTTGTTTAATTTCATTCAGTTCTTGTTCGTCAAACTGACCGCTTTGGAGTTGATATCTGCGATGCTCAAAGGTGTTGAGTTGTTGTTGCAGATTGCGTTCTTGTTCTAACAGTTTGGGGTCAGCACCAGAGCGAATGTTGGCAGTAGCTTCGGTGAGGAGTTCGAGGAGACTGCGGGCGCGGGCGCGTTCGCTAATGTGCAATGCTTGAGCATCATATCCTTTGTTGGGGTTTTGCTGGTGCAGTTGCATTAATAGGTCGATGTAGAATTTGTAATAATCCTGAACGGTCGCAAAGTAGGATTGACGAAGATCTTGAGAACCGATTTTGGTGCGGAGGTCTTCGACAATGGTAATGGCGGCTTCAATGTCAGTCAGGGCTTCGGTGAGGTTGCCTTGAGTGCGTTTGACGAAGGCAAAATTCGAGAGAGTTGTGGCTTCCCCCCCTCTATACCCCACAGCCCGTAATAGGGGTAAGGCTTGGTTGTAGTAGTCGAGGGCTTTCTGCTTTTCTCCCAGAGAGTTGTACGCACCGCCAATATTGTTGAGAGTTGCGGCTTCCCCCCCTCTATCCCCCACTGCCCGTAATAGTGGTAAGGCTTGGTTGTAGTAGTCTAGGGCTTGCTGCTTTTCTCCCAGTGAGTCGTACACATTGCCAATATTGTTGAGAGTTACGGCTTCCCCCCCTCTATCTTCCACAGCTCGTCTTAGGGGTAAGGCTTGGTTGTAGTAGTCTAGGGCTTTCTGCTTTTCTCCCAGGGAGTTGTACGCACCGCCAATATTGTTGAGAGTTGTGGCTTCCCCCCCTCTATCCCCCACAGCCCGATATAGGGGTAAGGCTTGGTTGTAGTAGTCGAGGGCTTTCTGCTTTTCTCCCAGGGAGTTGTACACAGAGCCAATATTGTTGAGAGTTGTGGCTTCCCCCCCTCTATCCCCCACTGCCCGTAATAGTGGTAAGGCTTGGTTGTAGTAGTCGAGGGCTTTCTGCTTTTCTCCCAGTGAGTCGTACACAAGGCCAATATTGTTGAGAGTTGCGGCTTCCCCCCCTCTATCCCCCACTGCCCGATATAGAGGTAAGGCTTGGTTGTAGTAGTCTAGGGCTTTCTGCTTTTCTCCCAGGTCGTCATTAATTCTGCCCATACCCAGCAGCGTGACAGCTTCATTTCCTTTATCCCTAGCAGCGCGATAGAGTTGGCGGGCGGCTTCTAACTTTTCCAATGCTGCCCGTAATGATTCTGCTGTTCTTTGCCGAAACAGTTGTAAGCCTTCTTGATAAAGTCTATCCGCTTCTGAGTTGCTGCTATTTTGGGCGATGATGGTGTTTTGATCGGATAAGAAACCGGGTTTCTGGTCATTAGATCTGCTGTGAAGAAACCCGGTTTCTGAAGGTTTGGGGGTGGATATTACTGACTCGGATAGCAACGCTACACCGATAATTCCTGATACTGAAATGCCTTTGAGCAAAGCAAAAAACAATTTTTTACCCATTACAGCACCTCAACTTAACTTCTAAACACCAAAATCCATCCCATTTTCCCCATCAAACGCAACGGCGTTCCTTCCGTTACCCACTTCCCTGCTGGAATTTGTGTTGATATTGTGTATACAATATTTGTAGGCTCATTGTGTAGACACACAGGAGATGAAATGACGCAAGTACCATCATCTCAATCGGGGAATCGCAACCGCGATGTCACCATTAACATCCGGACACACTCCCAGCAACGCGATTTAATCGACCTTGCGGCAGCAGCTGTGGGCAAGAACCGCTCTGATTTTATGCTAGAAACGGCTTACCGGGAAGCCGTAGCTATTTTACTGGAGAGGCGATTGTTTCTACTGGATGATGAGAAGTTCTCCGAATTTATGGCTCTCTTGGATGCGCCACCTTCTAGCAATGAAAATCTGCGTCAGCTGCTAACGACTTCATCGCCTTGGGATTAACGGTGGTAGACTCGAATCGGCCTTTGCAGGCTCCTCAACCTCTAAAACCAGACCATCAGCTAGAAGAGTTTGATTCCGGCAATCCAGAATTAGATGATTGGTTACGCAAGCGATCGCTTAAAAATGAAGACAGCGGTGCATCGCGAACTTATGTAGTGACAGTTGGACAAAAAGTAGTTGCCTACTACTGCATCGCGAACGGCAGTGTCTTAAATGCTACGGCTTCAGGTAAAGTCCGCCGGAATATGCCAGACCCAATTCCGGTCATGGTAATCGGCAGGCTGGCTGTAGACTTGAATTGGCAAGGACAAGGAATTGGACGTGCTTTGGTGCGCGATGCTGTTTTGCGGACTCTACAAGCGGCGGCAATTGCTGGCATCCGGGCTATCCTAGTTCATGCTATTTCGGAAGAGGCTAAGGAATTCTATTCTAATTGTGGGTTTACGCCTTCACCTGTTGCGCCAATGACACTGATGATAACGATAAAGGATGCTAAGGCGGCTCTCGGTATTGAGTAGGTGCAGGAGCGATCGCATATATTAATCTGAAATAAGCGATCGCTCACCGCCAATCTCCCTGCACGGTAAACGCCGCCCAATAATAAGGAGACTGCCGATTTGCAGAATTCCACATCTCTAATTGTGCCGCTCTCAAAGCCGTTATCGGATTTTCCCCCCCTTGCAACATCTTCTGATAAAACTTCGCCATTAACTCCGAAGTCGCCGCATCATTCACACTCCACAAACTCACCACCACCCGCCTCGCCCCAGCATACATAAAGCCTCTTGTCAAGCCCACCAAACCTTCACCTTTCACATTTTCACCCAAGCCGGTTTCGCAAGCACTCAAAACTACCAATTCCGCCGGTAAATTCAGGTTAAAAATATCGTGGAGGCGCAAAAACCCATCTGAGGGATTGCCTTTTTGGTCATAAAGAGATAGCACTACACCTGATAATTCAGGAGCGATGGGATCGACTAATCCGTGAGTGGCAAAGTGGATAATTTGATATTGGGCTAAATCGGGGTTAGTTGCGGTTTGGCGAGAAGCATTAAAATCAAAAGCTTGGAAACGTTGCGCTTCTGGAACCAGGGCAAGAATTTTATTAGCTTCATCGCGAGTATATGCGAGGCGATCGAATATTTTGCCACCTCCGTCTTGCCCTAAACCTAAGTTCCGAGTGGCGCGATTCAGGCTCAGATTAGATAGTGTATCCGGAGTTTGTGCGGGTGGATTACCTGCAATGCGAGAATCTTTAAGGTTGAAAATCGGATCGGCAATGACCGCAACGGTTTTGGCGACTGGGGAACGATTTTGCAGTTGGCGACGTTGAATCGCAACTGTAGAAATAGAAGGGAGAGTAACAATTTCGTTTTGGACTAACAAAGGCGTGTAAGAATTGGATTGGTTTGTATCTGCCACCCACCTGGGATTCAAATCCCAGGCTAATAGCTTAAGTCGGTTGAAACCGACTGTAAATACCGGAGAATTAGTCCGTTTTAACGGACTTTCGCCTCGTGACCACGGCTCTGCCTGGGAACGCCGGAAATTTATTTCCGGGCGGGCTAGTTGTGAAACAGACAGCTCAGTTGTATCTGCAACCCACCTGGGATTCAAATCCCAGGCTAATAGCTTAAGTCGGTTGAAACCGACTGTAAATACCGGAGAATTAGTCCGTTTTAACGGACTTTCGCCTCGTGACCACGGCTCTGCCTGGGAACGCCGGA
>NZ_BLAY01000349.1 GCF_020521235.1 Microseira wollei NIES-4236
AGGGGAGGGCATCCCCAAAGTAACGCTAAGGGAGTTGGAACCGCTACTCTGCTTGGGGAAACCCTGGTGGAGCAAGTTCTGACGATGAGCTTAGAATCCCCGGTCTTTTAAGCCGGGGAGTGTCAATTCTACTGGTATTGTTGGCGATTTGATTGGAGAGCGCGCCTAATTCTTGAACAATTTCCTCGGAACTTCTGGCTCTACCTCCCATTAGAAAGTAGTAGAGTCGGAAATAGGGATTCTCAGCCATTTCTGTTACGCTTGTTGGGATTCCTAACCCTTCAGATAACAACTGCATAAATGGAGAAAGTTGTTGTTGGGTTGGTTGATTATTTGTTGATGCTACTGTTTCAGACCAGACCAAACGGTAGCTACCTGTTGTGCTACCAACAGCGCTAGTAACAACAACATGATAGGTTCCATCCAGGGGTAGCCTCATGAGAATTCGCGCGTTACTGCTACCACCCCCATCATCATCAGCAGCAAGCGTCTTTCCTGTAGAATCGACTAAAAAGAGATAGGCATCGAATTCACTGCTGGTTAGTTCGACTGCAATTTGTTGCCCCGCACGCCCGGTAAACTCATGCACGTTAAAATAGGCGTTATTTTGTAGCATTATCTCGCTATTTCGATCCAGCTTCCCTTCCACTATCTGTGGGGTTGACGCCCTCTCTCTTCGAGTCTGTGGGGTTGACGCCCTCTCTCTTCGAGTCTGTCTTGCTGGGTTAGTTCTGCTTGCTTGGGGGTTAGATGAATTAACATTAATGACCTGAATGCAGAATTGCCCGCTATTATCTCCTGGCTTCTTGTCATTCACTAAAAATTCTAAAATACCTGACGCTGGAACTGTAATTTTTCTGGCTTCGCCAATGAAAAACCAACCCTCTAAATCCTCCATCCCGGGCTGTTTGATTCTGCCCATCAAACGACCGTGCGACACATCTGGGAAATAATTGTAATCTGCAGGGAAGTCAATCCCATTGGGGCCGCCCGATCCAGCAACAAATCCAAAGTTTATCCTGCCGCTGGCTCTGATATCGAGTTCATCTCCAGGAGCGAATGTTCTGCCCGTACTGACGAAACTATTCGTGCATATATTTAAGTCCCCTTCTGTTTCTGCGATCGCAGGAGGACTCAATGAAGTTACGCCCAACAGGCAAAGAATCATGAGTTCATTGAAATTTGAGCCGCGAAATGAAAAGAATGATTTCATGTTGACACTCTTCTGCTTTGAATTTCCTTAAAACTTAAATTAGATAGCGGCGATCGCGGATTTAGGCAACAGCATTGCGATTGTTATACCAATTTTCAACGATATTGCATCCAATCACTTCAGATCGCGATCTTAAAATACGTATCGTAAAATTAAAAGCAGTTGTCAAGCAGTTTGGTGAAAAATGCCTCAAACCTCTGCAACCAAACGGATTGGACGACCGAGATCGGAAGAATCGAAGACGGCGATTCTGGAAGCGACTTGGAACTTGCTGCAAACAACCACCCTGAAAGACTTGTCGATTGAAGCGATCGCCCGCGAGTCGGGAGTAGGTAAAACCACGATTTACCGCTGGTGGGCAAATAAAACAGCAGTGGTGATGGATGCCTTTCTAGAGAAACTGTCGCCAGAAATTCAATTTCCCCAAGCAGAATCGGCGCCATTTGCGATCGCGGCGCAAATGGCGCTCCTAATTAAAGCATTTTCCGGGGATTATGGGCGAATTGTGGCGCAAATTATTGCTGAGGGGCAGGCTTGTCCGGAAACATTAGCAAATTATCGCGCTCGCTTCCTCTATCCGCGACGGGAGGCGGCTAAAGCTATTATTCAGCAGGGCATTAGCAATGGAGAATTTGACCCCAACCTAGACCCAGAATTGGCAATCGATCTGTTGTATGGAGGCATCTATTTTCGGCTGTTGGTGGGGCATTTACCGCTGGATGAAAAGTTTGCAGAGGAGTTACCGCGATTAGCGATCGCAACGCTTCGCAATCGGCACTAAGAGCGATTCTGGAGTTAATACAATATCGATAAGATGAGTGCGAAATTAACATCAAGCTGTGGAAACTAGAAAATCGAAGCCATTAGATATTACACCTTACTGGGATGGTGGAACCTTTGAAGATCGCCTCGATATTCCATTAGACTACCCTTATAGTTCGAGCGAATGGGATAGTATTTTTCTAAGCGCGCCTAACGCTTCCGACAAAATCTGTTAGCTGGTTGGCTGTTGTCGAGCTTTTTGCATGACAGAATTAATATACTCAGCTTTTCCGGCTGTGTATGCTTCGCGATCGCTAGAAAAGCGTTGGGCAAGATTGTACTTTAATTGAGCATAACGAGCTGCTTCATCTGGATGCTTGCAAAGATAGTCTCGAAATATCAAACGCTCCCACAATACACTATCTGGCTCGACCATGTGGATGTGATGAGTGCGCGGACTATTAGGCGGTAACCCTTTAACAAAAAACATCCGTTGAGGGTCAGGATTCTCCAACCAGTAAGCATAGCCTAACTGTTCTAGCGGAGAAACTGCAACTTGTTTTGCCTCTGCTAGCGAGCGTACACCTATCAATAGATCGATGATGGGTTTTGCAGCTAACCCTGGAATGGCTGTGCTACCAAAATGCTCAATGCGGGTAACAAAATCTCTATCTAAAACTGCCCGAATACATGCAGATTCTTGCTCAAAAGATATTACCCAGTTTGGATTGTATTGAGTGATGATAACTTCATCCATTTTTATACAATAATAATTTGGTACAATCGATTGCCAATGCTCGTACCCAAATCGCTCAATTGGTTGCGGCGTAAGATGGTTATTGCGAGCGCAGATTTTTTGTCTCGTCTTGCAACGCGGCAATACTTCGGCTGACAAAGCTGACAAAATACAATTGAATATTTACAGGAGGCTTTATGACATTGACAAACTCCTCGCTTTCCACATTAAAACTTTTCGCGGCACTAGGCTGTGGACTGGTTGCAGGTGTCTTCTTTGCGTTTTCTACCTTCGTGATGCCTGCCCTTGCCAGACTCCAACCTGCCCAAGGTATCGCTGCCATGCAGTCTATCAATATCGCAGCCATCAATCCATTGTTCATGTTCGCGATCTTTGGAACAGCAGCAGCTTGTCTTTTTCTAGCGATCGCTTCATTGTTCAAGTGGCATCAACCGGATACAGCCTATATTCTCATCAGCAGCCTGCTTTATCTCGTTGGTGCAGTTGGAGTAACGATCGCCTTCAATGTACCGTTAAATGATGCGCTGGCGATCGCCAAACCAAACAGCGCTGAGGGTGCGAGACTATGGGCTAACTACCTGACTAACTGGACATTCTGGAATCACGTTCGGACAGTAGCATCGCTGGCAGCAGCGACATTGCTGACGATGGCCCTCTATTAAGAAGGCAGGAGGCAGGGGGCAGGAGGCAGAAGGAAAGAAGTTTTGAGCTGCATTTTATTTTTAGCTGAAGCAGCATAAGCCCCGCGCTGTAATCTCTGATTCAGCGTCGGGATGAATGCGAGTGAGCCCTTGGAGTGCAGGTTGACTGAGGCGAAACGCAGCGAGCAAGAGAAATCTGCAACGACGAAACGAACAAACTCTTCCTAACGAAGCGAGTTTACTGGAATCGGGAACTTTCGACTGAGATTTGTTATCATAGTTATAAAAGCATGATAAAGGTCGTAATCATGTTAAAGGCAGTCAAAGTCAGAATCTATCCAACTGATGAACAGCAATCCCATCTAGCGCAAGCGTTTGGCTGTGTGCGTTGGGTCTGGGTGCGATTCGTTCCTGCAAAAATGGAAAGCTCAAAAGGCTGAAGTGTAAGCAGGGCAAGGTTGGTAATAATTAACCTTGACAATCTAATTTCCGTGATGGTGTAAGTCCATCCCTCTTGATGTTGGAGTGACAGCCTAATCCCCAATCTATAAAACTGGTAATCTTATAGGTTGAAGCGGGGTTAAACGGTGGTAATTTAAAATCCGATTAAGAATCCCATCTAGCATCTAGTCATGGGTAGAAATACGAACTTTCATCTGAAACACCGTAACACGCAACCAGCCTACTCGGATTATTGGCTGGAGACAAAATGTCAAAAGTCTAAAATGCCAGATGACTCCAGACTCATAACTGGAAACATCCATAGAGACTCGGTGTATAGAAAGACCCTAAAACTAGGAACAACGGAAATTAGGAACGAAGTAACCCTTATAAATCTCTTAAGATAGGTCGAATCTTAAGTAGTAACCAGCACAAGGTTTATAAGGAAAGGA
>NZ_BLAY01000350.1 GCF_020521235.1 Microseira wollei NIES-4236
GGGGCACGGCATGATTAAATCTTGGATTAAGAACCGAAATATCTCTGATGCCGTGCCCTGAAATCAATCAACGATCCGATGGGTGTTTATGCCCGTTTGCCATTTAATTTCCGGATTGATTAGATCGTGATGGTAGGGGCACGGCATGATTAAATCTTGGATTAAGAACCGAAATATGTCTCATGCCGTGCCCCTACTTGGCGATCTGATTGATTAGGGTTTGTTTATTTGGTTTAATTTCCGGATTGATTAGATCGCCATCGTAGGGGCACGGCATGATTAAATCTTGGATTAAGAACCGAAATATGTCTCATGCCGTGCCCCTACTTGGCGATCTGATTGATTAGGGTTTGCTTATAAAGTTGGTTTTCAGGTGTTTCAACAGTACTTGTTTCGGTTTGATATCCAGATTCAGAAGTATTGTTTTTCAGTGTTTCACGCACCTGAACTAACCGAGCGAGTATTTGAGATTTTTCTGGCTGTTTATACCAATTTATTATTGCTATCGAAAGTTCTTCTAGATTATCTGGCAAAACTTCAATTAGTTGTTCTAAGTCAACGAAGTCTTGCGGGGAAAACAGCGTTCGCTCTCGATGCACCACTTGAATAAAAGCAGCCAAATTCTGTTGGTGAAAAGACGTAGCTGCTTGCTGAACGAGTTCTGGGGGTAAGTCTAAAATTTGCCCGATCGCATCCTGACTCAATCCAAACTCGCTGATGCGCGGTATAGATTGCAACTTACCTTCCTGGCGACCTTCTTGCCGACCTTCTTGACGACCTTCCTGACGACCTTCTTGGCGACCTTGCTGTCTACCTTCCTGGCGACCTTCTTCTAATGCTTCTTGAAAGACTCTGGTTTGTCTTAACTCGCTTAAACCCAACATAACTTCAATCTCCTCGCGGCTTTTTTGTGGTAACTTGTAGACGATGATAGTTTCTATCAAATCGATCAGGTCGCGCTTGATGGCTTCATCGTTTACTTGTTGCCTCGCTTGGGCGATTAAGTCCCTTGCTAATGCGGGTGCTGTCTCTTCAGCTTCAATAACTAAGCAAAAATTGCGGTCTTAAAAGCTTTTAGCATTGATTAACCGCAGTCTCAACAGGACAAATTCGATAGGCACAGCGGCGATCGCTTGCTAAAATATGTTCAACTCTTTCAATTTTTACTGTCGCACCTAATAAAGTTTTAAATACTTCTAATTCTGCTTTACACAACAGTCCGCAACTAGCAGCAGCAGCGCGAATCGGACAGTGATTTTCTATCAATAACATCCCACGCTCTGGCAACTCGATCGCTTCTGCCATGTAACCTTCGCGGGTGCGTAAGCGAGCGATCGCATATACCCGACTGCGCCAATCTTCAGCATCCGATATCTTTTCTGTATATGCTTGGATTTGTCGTTGCGATCGCTCTGCTATCAGTTTTTCCAGTCCAGGCGCACCAAATACAGCCTCAACACTCTGCAATAAGTCAACCATCAAATCTGCATGACTATCGGGAAAAATAGCAGCAGCACGGTCTGTTAGGCGCCAAAGTTTCACCGGACGCCCCAAAGGACGTTTTTCTTCTCGATAGCTTACTAAACCTTCTGACTGCAATGCCTGTAAATGCTGCCGCACCGCCATCGGAGATAGATGCAATTCCTCGGCAAGAGCGATCGCACTTTTATCTCCCCGCGTTTTTAATAAATACAGGATTTGATTTTTGGATCTTTGCTGTCCCTCCATAACTTTAATCTAGCTTTTACCTCGAATACAGGCGGGCGGGACGCCCACCCCACAAACCCAAGATCTTGGTGTGGGGACCGGACCTATTGCCCGCGCCCACTCCACAAAGCCAAGATCGACTGCTTGTGGGGACCGGACCTATTGCCCGCGCCCACTCCACAAAGCCAAGATCGACTTGTTGTGGGGTGGGCCCTATTGCCCGCCCTAAGTATTCTTGCCAGGAATATATTGCCGCACGGGTAAATCAAACACTACCTCAAACCGAGCATGAGGTATCATTCGCCGCCAAATCTGCAAATGTCCCTCTGCGTCGCAGCTTCTAGGCATTTTCACACCGTAATCCGCTGTAAATTGGGTAATTGACCGACAATTATCCATGAGAAAAGTAGCGATCTGCGATCGCTGTTGCACCTGTAGGTCATAATTACCTCAAAATTCAATCTCAACAAATTCGTTCTGCCTAATTGACCATCGGGTAATTAGGACAGACACTTTGAGAAAAGGACAGTCTCGCTCTACCCTAACCAGATGCTAGGGCTGTCCTTTTGTTCTGTTTGGCAACGCCATTATGACGTGTCAAATATGTTATGTCAATACGGCGTGTCTATATGGCATAATGACAAAAAGCAGACAAGAAAGTAATTCTCCCATAGAAGCGCTCAGGATAGAAAAAACCAAACTATCCCAAGTTGAATTTGCCGTGCGATGCGGCATTCCACTGCGAACCTATCAACGTTGGGTATCCGGAGAGACAGAAACCCGTCCCAACTTGGTTCAGCTAAAAGCCATCTGTCGCGAGCTAGGAATTGAAAGGGTGAGCGATTTGCCAGATACTTTTGGGCCACCAGAGCCACCTTCAACCGACTCCTGATGCAGCTCTGGCGATCCAGATGTCCAGAAAAGAGCGACGACAGGAGAGCTATTCAACGCTTGGGATTCGACACTAGCGGCGTTCCCGACGACTTACCGTCACAGGAGCGATCGCACTGATCCGAGTTGCAGCTAAAACAACTTTCAATTCTGGCGCCAACCAAGTATACTGGAAACTTGTTTGCGGAAAATCGCTCATTTGTCATCTATCGATGGATAGAAAAAATCTTCGCCCCACGGCTAAAAAAAGAAATCCCTTCTGGCTATATATTTTGGCTTGCAGTGCCATTGGTGTGGTAGTGGGAGGCACTGCGAGCTGGGCAGATAGTCAACAGTGCTGGCTAGCTGAGAATCCGACAACGGAATGCTTGACAAAACGTCCTCAGTTAAGAACGCTGGAAGGAATGAGTACCGGCTTGATCGCTGGTGCGAGTGCTGCAATAGGTGCAACTTGGCAGATGAAGCAGAAAGACGAAGAGCGGTAATGGGTAATGGGTAATGGGTAATGGGTAATGGGTAATGGGTAATTGGTAATTGGTAATAGGTACTTTCTTAGCCATTACCGATTAGCAATTATTTATTAGGTAATAGGTACTTTCTTTCCCATTAGCAATTAGCAATTAGCAATTAGCAATTAGCAATTACCCATTACCTAAAATCGATAATTGCGATCGCGCACCCACAAGCTAACAGGGACAGCATTGCCTTCGGCGTCTACCTTGACTTCGACGACGAAAGGCTGGGGTTTTTCCTGCTGTCCTCGGTTAGATTGTGCTTGATTAATATCATCGTTGAGCAGCTGTCTTTGGTCTTCTGGAAAGTAATAGCTTTCCACGCCATAGGTAACGGTACTATAGCGCAGCAAACCTTTGAGAACCACCTGATTGAAAGGTAAATTGCTGGGGCGATCGCTACTAACTTTGACCGCTCTCCAAGCCAAAGGACGCCCAGACGATATCTGTGTCTCCGGTGCTTCTAAAATAACGTAAAGAGCGATCAGTTCCTGATATCGTTTATCTTTGGTTAACTCTTTCCAACCCGGTAGCTTTTCTAACGTTTCTCGGCGAGAAATATCATAGCTCAACGTTTGCGAGTAACCCCGCAATAAATCATAAGGGTCTACCGGCGCTGTTTGCAGGATCGCCGTTTTGCCGGTAAGGTGAATAAAAATAGCTCCAGCAGGCACTGAAATAATTAGCGCTGTTTGAAGCACTAAAGGTAGCCAAAGCCGCCAAGAAGGCATCGATTGGGAAAATTTAGCATCAGAAGACATAGGAATTTTGATTTAATTAAGTTAATTATGATGCAGCGTTCTGACTTGACATTCTCCCCACGCCTAGAAGGCGGGGGATTCTAAGAATCACTTCAAAGAGTTCCTCTTTCTGCGAGTTGACTTGCTTGGAGGAGTTTCCTCACCCAAGTATTGGTCAGTCTCTGTCGGGTAAGGAGGCACACGTCACCGTGTCCCCCTCCCCTAAGAACCGGACTTGACAGTTTCCCATCATCCGGCTCAAGCCTTGAGCAACTCATTGTTCACACCGTGTATGTGCCTGTGACA
>NZ_BLAY01000351.1 GCF_020521235.1 Microseira wollei NIES-4236
CAAAATTTATTCTACGCCGTGCCCCCTGGGCATTTATACAAGTTGTATTGACACGGCATTTTCCAACCTTTGGTATAAACCAAAATTTATTCTACGCCGTGCCCCCTGGGCATTTATACAAGTTGTAGGGGCACGGCATTTTCCAACCTTTGGTATAAACCAAAATTTATTCTACGCCGTGCCCCCTGGGCATTTATACAAGTTGTAGGGACATGGCATTTTCCAACCTTTGGTATAAACCAAAATTTATTATACGCCGTGGCCCCTGGGCATTTATACAAGTTGTAGGGGCACGGCATTTTCCAACCTTTGGTATAAACCAAAATTTATTCTACGCCGTGCCCCCTGGGCATTTATACAAGTTGTAGGGGCACGGCATTTTCCAACCTTTGGTATAAACCAAAATTTATTCTACGCCGTGCCCCCTGGGCATTTATGCAAGTTGTAGGGACATGGCATTTTAAAACCTTTGGTATAAACCAAAATTTATTCTACGCCGTGCCCCCTGGGCATTTATACAAGTTGTAGGGGCACGGCATTTTAAAACCTTTGGTATAAACCAAAATTTATTCTACGCCGTGCCCCCTGGGCATTTATACAAGTTGTAGGGGCACGGCATTTTCCAACCTTTGGTATAAACCAAAATTTATTCTACGCCGTGCCCCTGGGCATTTATACAAGTTGTAGGGGCACGGCATTTTCCAACCTTTGGTATAAACCAAAATTTATTCTACGCCGTGCCCCCTGGGCATTTATACAAGTTGTAGGGGCACGGCATTTTCCAACCTTTGGTATAAACCAAAATTTATTCTACGCCGTGCCCCTACTATTAACTGCGAATAAAAGCCCGCCACGCGAACAGAGGTAACGCCAACATTCGCCGCCAACGCCAAGGTTCTTGATACAGACGATAAAGCCACTCTAAATGATTATTTCTCAACCAAGCGGGAGCGCGGGACTTATTACCTGCCCAGATATCGAAACTGCCACCAACGCCGATCCAAGTGGCGTGGGGACAAAGGTGACGGTTTTGGGCGATCCACAATTCTTGGCGCGGGACGCCCAAACCGACTAAAATCAGGCGGGGCTGTAAATCTTGGAGGGTTTGTAGCAGTTGTTGTTCTTCTTGGGGCGAGAGATAGCCGTGAGCGGTGCGGGCGATCGCTAACCCCGGTACTCTACGCTGCCACATTTGTGCTGCTTCCTGAGCTACTCCGGGCGCGCCGCCGTAGAAAAATACAGGCCAAGACTTGCCCATTTGCCCAGCTTGCCACAAGAGAGACTCTGCCAATTCAATACCCGGACAACGCTGCACCTGCTTACCTTGGAAACGCAAGTACAGGACTACTCCCGATCCATCGGGGATTACCAACTCGGCTTGGGCGATCGCATCAGCCAAGTTAGCATTTTGCTCTGCCTGCACGGTCATTTCAGCATTTAGCGTCACCACGTGACCGCCCATACGCCTTTTCAACCGCTCTATCAGCCAGCCTGGATAATCATCTAAGAGATGAACTGGGAGTCCCAGCACGGAAAACCGTTGGGGTGCCTCAGTTACAACCTGTTTTTGCACAGTCTCTCCTTACCCTACTTTATGCAACAATAGCGTACCTCGATCCTCGATTGGCGCCCAGACTTCCAACGGACTATATTACAACACAGATTTGCTTCAAAGATAGCCGTTGGAGGGCTTTTGATCTTGCTCAAACAACTCGTTTGACCGAACCATCAGCATATAACTCCATCGGCACTAACTCTAGTTTACCGTTAACTTTGACCTTAGAGTAGACAATGCGAACTAACGGAGAGTTGTTTTTGTTCTGGCGAGAAGACATATCGATCACCTTAATTTTTTTAACGTCGATTAGAGCAACAATGCTTGATGGAAATATTGGGTTGGTTTGTATTCCCTACTTATGTTTTCCAAACAGCTTGTTAAATATCCGGTTAAAATGAATCTAGTTTTGATAAAGCTTTTGAAAACCTTTTAAAGAGTAGAGTTTGCTGTGTTTCAACCAAGGGCAGATTGGTCATCGGGGAGAGTCTACCACCTGCTACTAACTCCTACAATAAATGGCAGAGAAATTCCAGGAATCTCAAGCTAAAACATTTGACAAGCATTGGGGCTAGGGACTAGGGGCTAGGGGCTATGGCTTACATTTTCGTACCTTGGGTGCTACAGATGAAGCTGCCAAGTGTCCTAAAATAGCTTAATGTTTCAAGCAACTCGCAGGCGTTTAGCTCTTTGGTACACAGCCGTCACCGCAGTGGTGCTGCTGCTGTTTGCGACGGGCGTTTATATGTACGTCCGCAGCACTTTAATTGAACGAGTCGATGATACGCTTAACCATGTGGTGGAAGTGGTAGTGCGATCGCTCGTCATCGATCCAGTCAACAGTGCGGGCGATGGCAAATTGCGTATTAATCTAGAAGCCAGTTTTCCAGACAATGCCGACACCGTCGAAGACGATCGGATTGACTTAGAGTGGTTCAGTCCGACTGGCGAATTATTGTGGTCTACTTTTTCCTTCCCACTCAATATTCCCATCCATCTCAACCGTACCGGG
The DNA here is from genome assembly GCF_020521235.1 of Microseira wollei NIES-4236. Classification (GTDB taxonomy): domain Bacteria; phylum Cyanobacteriota; class Cyanobacteriia; order Cyanobacteriales; family Aerosakkonemataceae; genus Microseira; species Microseira wollei. The sequence goes on from NZ_BLAY01000351.1 coordinate 2,568, forward strand.
GAAACCGTGCGCGTGGTGAGGTGGGCGGGTCAGCAGAGGAGCAGAGGAGCAGAGGGGCAGGGGAGTAGGGGCAATGTCCCCGTGCTTGCCCCAACAGCAGAGGAGAATTACCAATCCAAAATCCTCGAGCCAAAATCGAAAATTGAACCCTCCACTCTCGTCTTGCGGCAAGTAACCGAACGGGTAGAAATGGGACGACAGGTATTAGGTTATCTCCGGGTCAGCCATCCTTGGTTTGAAGTAACAAAACCCAGCCGCCAGCTAATTTTCGATCTCAGTTTGGGCATTGGTTTGATGGTAATCTCTGTAGCAGCAATTGGCTGGTTTCTTTCCGGACTGGCAATGAAACCCGTGGGAGAATCTTATCAACGCCTCAAACAATTCACCGCCGACGCTTCCCACGAACTCAGAAGCCCAATTGCCACGATTCAAACTAACGTACAGGTGGCTTTGGCAGATCCAGATTTAGAACCCCAGATGCATAGGCAGCAGTTACAGGTGATAGAAAGATTAACCCAGCGACTGGGGCGACTGGTGGACGATCTGCTGTTTTTGGCCAGACAAGATAGTGGCATGGTACAGCCTTGTTTTACTCCGGTTCCTCTGGATGCCTTATTAATGGAAGCGATCGAAGAACAACGTTTGGTAGCAGCCTCAAAAAACATTAACCTATCTTTAGATCTTGTAGAACCACCAACTGACATAACTACCGATATGTCAGAGGAAATTTATACCCTGGAGGGAGACTGGGATCAATTGGCACGTTTATTTACAAATTTGGTGGGTAATGCGGTGCAATATACCTTGCCAGGGGGTCGAGTTGACGTAGAATTACAGCAAATTGGACGCCACAACCATACCCAGTTGCAAGTGAAAGTAAAAGATACCGGCATTGGTATTCCAGAAGATGCCCTAGCGCACCTATTTGATCGCTTTTATCGCGTCGATCCGGCGCGCAGTCGCGCGCTTGCAGCAGGATCGGGGTTAGGACTAGCGATCGCATCTGCCATCGTCGAAAATCATAAAGGTCACATCCGCGTTGAAAGCACTCTCGATCGCGGCACAACCTTTACCGTTATCTTGCCACGCCGGGTAGGCGAGCAGGTGAGCAAGTGAGCAGGTGAGCAGGTGAGGAGGACTTATGGACGACGAGACCAGAAACCGGGTTTCTTTGCCGATCTCTCCTTCCCCATCCACGATTTTTCACAGAAACCCGGTTTCTTTGCCGGTTTTGCCCCTAAAATCTCACATCCCCCGCCGCGGGGAGAAACCGGGTTTCTTTGCCGAGATCTCCTTCCCCATCCACGATTTTTCACAGAAACCCGGTTTGTTTGCCGGTCAGCTGCTTCCATCTCACATCCCCCGCCGCGGGGAGAAACCGGGTTTCTTTGCCGAGATCTTTTTCACAGAAACCCGGTTTGTTTGCCGGTCAGCTGCTTCCATCTCACATCCCCCGCCGCGGGGAGAAACCGGGTTTCTTTGCCGAGATCTTTTTCACAGAAACCCGGTTTGTTTGCCGGTCAGCT
>NZ_BLAY01000352.1 GCF_020521235.1 Microseira wollei NIES-4236
CAAAATGACATCGAGTACAAATTAGGAAAGCACTAGGTTAACTATGACTCAAACAATCGACGACATCATCGCCCGCTTTGGGCAACAAGGTTGGATTGTCCAAAAAGCGAGAGAAAACTATTGGGTGCTGCGACCACTGGGGCTTTTTAACTACAAGATGTTTCTTATGGCCTACAATCCGTTTACCAACAAGTTCCAGATTGTCAAACCCCCCATGGGGTCAAACAATCCGCAACTCGGAGCTTTCATACTGAAACAAGCTAAGGCTTTTCTACTTTCACAAGCTCTTCATTTTACCATTTCACAATCCCCTTCACATTGAATCAAGCTTGCCGGATTTTGGGGATTCGTAGGATCAGATTGTGATGACTAAAACCGTAATTGCTGGATTGGATGTGGGGAAAAACAGTTCCTGCCTCGTAGCATGGAACGCTGATTCTCCTAGCTCAAACCCCAAAGAGTTTTTCGATTACTCAGCCGAATTTATTTGCTTAAACCCCGATGTTAATAGCGTCAAAATTGGAGCGCTTAAACCTTGTGATGGTCAATTAATTGTATTTTTAGAACCACAGGTTTCTGACTCGCGAGTCTGGGTTAATCACCTCAGAGATGCGGGTAGAGAAGTACACTTATTCCCCCATAATTTAGTCAAGTACAGTCGTTTAGCTCTGGGGAAATGGAACGAATTTGACGACTTTTACGATGGCTGTTATTTTTGGCAAAAAAATGGTCAATTGCCGCAAATTAAGGAGAATTAATTAGGCAGAAATATCCGATTATTAAACAGCTTAAAGACCTCTACTTAGATGGGGAAAGCTGCAACAAAGTCCTCAATCAATTAATCAACCGCGCGCGTCAAAAGTTACACGTGGAAGCACCAGAACTAGACGATGTTAGCTCAAACCCTACTAAAAATGGAGAAGCATCTCCTTTTTGGGCATGGATTGCCGGTGCGGTAGTGTCGTTGAGGTCGGCGGCGAGATATGCTAAGCGCCTGACTCAATCTATTGGGTTAGGGGCGAAAAATGGTTTTTCTAAGCAATTGATTTCCTATGCCAAATCGATTGTAGAATGGCAGTTGCGGCTCGCCCAAATTGATTGTCGAATTCGGGGAATACTACCGCAGCCAAAATTTGCTCGTTACATTCGCATCTTTAAACAATTTGGTGCTGGTACTGACACCCAAGCAATTTGGTTAGCTCAGATTTTTCCGGGTGAGCAATTTTTAGGTGATGATGGACAACCGATAATCAAAATTAAGCGTCGGGGGACAAAAAGCGGTAAACCAAACCTAGCACATATCTCGTGCCGAAAATTTCATTCGGCAATGGGGATGGCTCCAAACTGGAAGGAAGTGAGGGAGAGAAAAAGGGAGAATTTATTAGCGGTTCTGGTGGTTGTCGCAGCACTCAAATTGAGACAAATTCACCCAGCAGTTTGAGGAACAAGTTTGGTAAGACGCTGCGACAGTTTCTCGAGCAAGATAAGAATCATCGCGACGAACTGATGCACGGGTTGCTGACGATTTTGGCAGATAAGACTACGGGTGCGGCAACTTTGGCGGCAGTGAAACGCGCGTTGATTGCATCGGGTAACTCAATGGGTATCACGATAGCTGCTGGTCTGGATCAAAAAACTCAATGCCCGGTCTGGTTCCATCCGCCAACCGGTTAAATTCGCGTTAATTCGGTTGGCGCGATCGCGCTGCGCTGCAAAGCTGGTGAAACTGCTGTTTAAGCAACTGGTAGCAGAATTCTGCCAGGGGGGCGCACTGTCGGCAGAAGACGTGGCAAGAGATACTAACGATGTACCTTTCTGGCGGCTACCAATCTAAGATGGGACATTGTGGCAAATGGATTTGGGGAAAGGGGGAAAGGGAAAAAGGGGAAGGGGGAGCTGGGGGAGCTGGGGGAGTGGGGGGAGGGGGGGGAGTTGGGGGAGTTGGGGAACAAGGGAGGAAAGTGAAAAGCACCGCATCATGAGATATTTTTTCCCAGTCGATTCCTATTAGGCACTTTTACCACATATCTATTCCTCCCCACCAGTGTTTCCCAACTCCCCCACTCCCCCCACTCCCCCACTCCCCTTTGCTCCCCCCACTCCCCCCACTCCCCCCACTCCCCCCACTCCCCTTTGCTCCCCCTTTCCCCAGTCCGGCGTCTATTGTCCCAATGCGCGGCTGGTAGCCTTTCTGGCTTACGGGCAGAGGGCACAGCAGCGAGAGTGGGAAAATCAACCGCTTGGTTGAGCAAACTTAAAAAGAGGTTGGGAGAAGCGTTTGCGGATGCTATCGCTCAACTCGACCCCGATGGCTACCGTTGGAAATGGCACGAGCGAAAGTTCTATTATGGGATTGCCCCACAGGCAGTTGATGACAACGGCTCAAAGGCGCTCGCTGTCTACGATTGACCTCAAAATGCGGAAGTAAATTGTTACATTGAAATAATTAACCGAAATCAAACAAAGAATCGATTTTCTCATCACCCAACTCGACCAAGTGCAAGCGCAAATCCGAGTCAAAAGCCCCGCCTACGCTGCCATCTCTCAACCAGGAGCCTTCACCCTCACCCTACCCCAAATTCAACAACAAGTACTCGACGACAACATCCTGCTGCTGACATACTCCCTCGGCGAAGAACGCAGCTATTTGTGGGCAGTCACCAAAACCGGCTTCACTACCTACGAACTCCCCAAACGCGCCGACATCGAAGCTGTTGCAAAGGAATTCCGTCAAGTTTTAACCGATGCCAACCCAGAAGAGTCAGAAATTGCCACAAGAGCAGCCAAACTAAGTCAATTAATCTTAGCCCCCGTCGCCAATCAACTCGGCAACAAACGCTTGCTCGTAGTCAGCGACGGCATCTTGCAACATATCCCCTTCGCCGCGTTGCCTGTTCCCGCAAACACTCAAGCAAATCCCCCCCTCGCCGCGTCTCCCCCTCGCCGCGTCCCCGCCTCCTCCTACACCCCTCTCCTCGTCCAAAACGAAGTCGTCTCCCTCCCCTCCGCCTCCACCCTCGCGGTCTTACGCAACCAAGTCAAAGACCGCCCGCAGACGGCTAAAACCCTCGCGGCGATTGCCGACCCCGTTTTTACCCGCGCGCTTCCCTTCCGCCCAAAACCAGCAGCAAACTGCCACAGACTCCAAAACAGCCGTTATGCGAGCCTGCGAAAGCCTGGAACGCTTAGAATTTAGCGGCAAGGAAGCCGATAACATTCTCGCGATCGTGCCTGGGGCGAAGCGCTTCGCCGCCTTGGGCTTCGATGCTTCCCGCGCCAATGCCACCCGCGCGGACTTATCCCAGTATCAAATCGTACATTTCCCCACCCACGGCTGCGTCAACGAAGACCATCCGGAATTATCCGGCGTAGCGCTCTCCCAATTCGAGCCAACCGGCCTCAGTACCGACCGCTTCCTGCGCCTCCACGATATCTTTAACCTCAACCTGGGAGCCGAACTCGTCGTCCTCAGCGCCTGCAAAACCGGCATTGGTAAAGAAGTGCAAGCAGAAGGACTGATTGGCTTGACAAGAGGCTTTATGTATGCACGAGCGAAGCGAGTCGTCGTCAGTTTGTGGAACGTCAACGATGTAGCAACGTCCCAGTTGATGCAGAAATACTACCAACAGATGTTGCAAAAAGGATTAAATACCGTACAAGCACTGAGAGAAGCGCAGTTATAAATGTGGCGAAACGAACAAGGGAAAGCCCCTTATTACTGGGCGGCGTTTGTCGTGCAAGGGGAATGGAAAGATTAATCCCGGCGTAGGGGCACGGCATTTGTATCATTTCGTCTTGTGCCGCAATTTGTTGATGCTGTGCCCCTACCATCAACGGGGTGGGGGCACGGCATCTGTATGATTTCGCCTGGTGTCAAAACTGACTGATGCTGTGCTACTACCATCGACGGGGTGGGGGCACGGCATCTGTATGATTTCGCTTTGTGCGGCAACTGACTGATCCGAAATCTGGGTTGACTACCTCCTTTATCTTCTTCCTCTTCTTCTTTGTGTCCTTCGTGTCTTCGCGGTTTATTTCCAAGGGGGTTATGGAAGGGGATTTGGTATGATGCCGT
>NZ_BLAY01000353.1 GCF_020521235.1 Microseira wollei NIES-4236
CGACCAATGATTCAGATACACCCGGATTTGATATAGTAGCGGCACGGCATTAGTAAGCTTTGCCGCCAGCATAAAGTTCCTTCCTTGCCGTGCCCCGACCAATGATTCAGATACACCCGGATTTGATCTAACGCACCATTTCCGATTCACAGCTTCTTGGATGGCAAGCGCGGGATTCTCTTCTAAACTTAACTCAAAAATTTCTCTAGCTTGGGCAAGAGAAAATTCACTGTCAGCCATTGGTTTGGGTAAGGTTGATGTTTGGGAGGAGGAATTGAGTAACATCATTAGAGGTTTAACTCCATTTGCACGGGTTGTTGTTGCTGTTCGGCGGCGAGGCGGGTAATTTCTGACCAGGAAATCACCAAGCTGTTGTAACCAATCGCTTCAGAAGTCCAGCCTTTTCTATCGCAAATGTTGTATAAACGATAGGCTAAGTCTCGCGCTACTTCTCCGCGATCGCCCAATTGGGCTAACAGAACAGCAGTACCGCTTTCGCCTTTTTGGTCTAAGGTACGGATGAGGTATTGGGTAACTTCCCAGTCGGAGGTGCGGTTATCGGTGGCGGGGTTCCAGTTTTCCGGGAGTTCGTCGCGGCGCAAGAGTCGCACTTTGCCACCTTTGGCTGTTAGTATTCCCCCGGTGACGAGTCCGCTAACGCTGGTGTTTTTGGCTTTGGAGAGGGTTTCCGCATCGCCGTAGAGTCCTTCTTTGTATTGGTTTTGTTCAAACCAAGTCAATGCCCAACGGGTATCGGCATCGAATTCGCCTTCTTGTTCGCTGAGGTATTCATCGAGAGTTTGGTTAATCAGTTGCAAGGCGGTACGCACGCGCATCGGTGTGCCATCTGCTTCTAAGACTTTGGTGTAGCGCGAGTATATCGCCATGCCGGGGCCAATGCTGGCTTGGGCGAGGTCTACAGGGGCGATGTTGCCTTGTTGTATGGTGTGGAGGGCGGCGGGGAGTTCGCGTTTGAGTTCGTTGAGGAATTGGCGGCGTGTAGCAGATGGGGCAGTTTCTGGGCGTGGGCGGCAGACGAGGACGATGGATGAGGCGAGGGCGTTTGTGCCGCTGGCAATAGTGCGGTTGCTTAATTCTGTTCGCATAGGCCATGTGCCAGTAATGCTAAAACCTGCTTTAATTAGCCCTTCTAGCATCGTTTCCCAACCAGTTGAAGCAATAACAGAATTTACTTGATTTTCATCTTCATCATCTTCTGTTTCTGATTGTTTGAAGGCGTAGTAAACTGTAAGCGGATATTCGGGATTAGCTGTTTCACGCATTCGAGCAAAAGCTTTGCCTAATCCTGCTTCAAAAAATTCTTTAGCTTTTTGCTTATCTCCACCAAAGCGATAAGGCGTGGCCACTAATTCTTGAGATTTTGGAACTAAGATAGTGCTAAAAATATTTGGATATAATGAGCCGATTGAACGAGGTAACCTAACATAGAAAAAATCTGATAAATCCCCATAACCAATCTTGTCATAATCGAGGTGATATGTCGATATTATAGGAGAATTTAAAGAATCGTTTAGGATAGTAGCATCATGTTGCTTAACTCTGCCTTTTATATCGAATCCAATTGTGGCTAATACTTTCCACACCCAATCAATACAAGCTATCCAATTACCTGTTGAATCACTGAAAGGACAACATTCTGCATAGTCCCAAACCATTGGAATAGCTTGGCGACCAAAGGTATTTCGCATTTTTTCTGCTGATGAATGCCAGCTACAAATGGCAGACCAATAATCGGCACTCTTATCTACTGCGATCGCCAAATAAGTCGCCACTGCATCAGCATAGGCTGTCGCACCCGTCCCCCCCTCACAAAGCGGTAAACTATCATCAGCCATCCCAGCAGCTACAGCATCAAGTATTATCTGTTCCCGTGCTTCGCTTACCAAGTTGCTGAAAGTGCTTAAAGCTAGCAACTGACGAGGTGTGAAAAGTTTATCAAAAGTATCTAAACCATAACTCACACACCAGATGTTACGCGGATCATCTGCCAGCGATTGAGTGGGAAACCATTCAGGTTGAGCTTTTGCTGCAATTTCTTCTTGCTCTAATGTTGAATTAATATAAATTCGGCCTCTATTACCTTCAGCTACAATTGCCATCAGTTTTGTGCCCAAACTTCCAGCTATACCTTCAGCCTTAATATGTTTATCGCTAGTTGGCTGTCCACAAGCTAAACAGCGAAAATTAGCACCTCGTCCTGTTTTGGGTGGTTCTGGTGGTTTTCCTTCTCCAGTTTTGACAACAAAACCTATAGTAGAAGGCTGCTGGCTATGATTAATGACTGGTTCTACCCATGCTTCTTTTCCTTTCTTGGTCGAAAGTTTAAACGACCTTACCAAAGGCATTTTTGCCCCACAAGCAGGGTTAGGACATTCAACCGTTCTCGCCCACAACCAAGCAATAACAGTTGCCTCACCGCCGCCATATTCGGTTGGTAACTTCACCTTGGGATAAAGATGCCCAATGCGCTTTTCTGCTTCATCCCGCATCCACTTTCCGTAATAGCGCACATCTTCGGCTAAACCTTGCGCCCCATACCATTTATTCAGCGAAACCTTTGATTTACCGGCTTTACTATTAACTACTCCCGTATTTGCTTCCGGGTTAACTGGCGCTTGCTCTTTAAACGGTGGAATTTCAATTAATGCTTTAGTAATCAAAACAGCCACAGGATTTAAGTCACTTCCATGCGCTTCTAAGCCTAATCTTTGCGCTGCTAATGGAATAGAACCACCGCCACAGAAAAAAGCGTAAACTGGTGGCAGATTGTTAGCGGTTGATTTGATAATTTCGGCTAGGGCTGCATCTAATACTTGCTTGTTATTAACATTATCCCATTTGACCAAATTCTCGATGATTTGAAATAGGCGTTTCCGTTCTTTTTCCTGTGCTTCTTCTGTAGGTAATTCATCGGCATGGCTGGAAGAATCGCCTACCAAAGAAGCAAATAAAACAGCCCGACACGCTGCCAAAGGACGACGCGCCCACCATAAATGTAATGTAGAATGATGTCCGTGCCGGATGGATTTTTCCCGCGCGGATTCTTTATTGATGGCTTCTAATGGGAGTGCAACTTCAATTAATTTTTTACGATAAGTCATTAGGTTAATTACCTCATTCTTCTTTGAGCCAACCCTACATATACTCAGTTTTCTATGCCTGCCATGCCTCACCATCTGGCAGTTCAGCTAAAATAATATCAATGCAATCTGGTAAATCTTCGGCTGCATGAGTATAGGTAAAATCCAACATTTTTTTGGCCGTTGTGATGATTGCGGGTATATCCAATTGTTCTGAAACTTGTTTGGGTTTTAGCTGTCCATTAAAAATCTCTAAACTTGCTGGACGAATGGCTAACTTAATTGCTGCCTCTAAATAACTTTGCCATTCATCATAGTTGATATAATAAGAAGTTTTATTTTCTGGGAAATTCAGTTTTTTGATTTGAACGATTGAATCGGAAATTGCCCAAGCCCAAGAATTAGTTAATCGCTGCTCAATTTGGTTTTGAATTAAGTGAATCATCAATCTTTGTAAAAAATATTTAATATTCCGAATAATGGCTTTTTTGTTCATTCCTTCTAGTTCGTCAACAATTGCCAAAGCATCGTTATATCTTCCCTCTAAAATACTGGTTTTTAAGTCGATTATTTCTTGTGTCATAATCTTTTAACCTCGATGTTTTATCTTTTTATGGTGGCATCTAAATGATTAAATTGGTTGTCGGGGCACGGCAGCAAAGAATTTTATCGTTAGTGGCAAATTTTACTGATGCCGTGCCCCTACTTACGTCAAAAACCCGGCTTTCCTCTACAATACTGGTTTTTAAATCATGAGTTCTTGTGCCATTATCTTTTTACCTCGATGTTTGATCTCGTTTTGAAATTGGTTGTCGGGGCACGGCGGTCAAGAATTTTCTCGTTATGGGCAAATCTTGCTGATGCCGTGCCCCTACTGAGGTCAAAAATCTGGTTTTTAATCTTTGATGAATGATTTTTATATATTTCCTCTGAAATGCTGGGTTTTAAGTCTATGAGTTCTTGTGTCATTATC
>NZ_BLAY01000354.1 GCF_020521235.1 Microseira wollei NIES-4236
TCAAAGGAATGGGACTGGAATTAAAACCCAGTCAAACAAAAACAACCCACACCCTCAATGAGTACAACGGAAATGTAGGGTTGGATTTCCTGGGATTCCATATGCAACAAGAGCCGTCAGGGAATTAACGCAGCGCCACCAACTCCGAAGGAAAAAAATTAGGATTTAACACAATCATCACCCCTAGCAAGGAGAAACAGAGAGTCCACCAAAAGAAAATGGCTGAAATGGTAGATAAAAACCTCACCAAACCCCAAGCAGTATTAATAACTGAGTTGAACTCAGTTATTAGGGGATGGTGTAACTAATACTCAAAAGTTTCAAGTCAAAAAGTTTTTAACACGATGGATTTTCTGTTGTACCAAAAGCTCCTGGCTTGGGCAAGGCGTAGAAACATACAATCCAATCACCACCAAATATCAAATAAATACTGGCACACAGTTGGAAATGATAACTGGTGTTTTAGTACCAACGAAGGGCTAACAATTGAAAAACATTCAAAAACCTCAATCAAGGTTTTCACCAAAGTTCAAGGAACAAGAAGCCCTGACGATGGAGATTGGATATACTGGAGTACACGCATGGGAAGAAGCCCAGAAGTCTCTGCAAAACTAGCAACTCTACTGAAGAGACAACAGGGGAAATGCAATCACTGCGGACTATCATTCAAACCGGGGGACTTGATAGAAATTGACCATATTGAACCATTAGCTAAAGGAGGAAAAAACGTATATGCCAACCTTCGGGCCCTTCACAGACATTGCCATGACACAAAGACAACCACTGATGGAAGTCTTGGTACTCATGACATAGAGCCATTTCATTGAGGCTCCGGATGAAGCGAAAGTTTCACGTCCGGTTTTGAAGCAGCGGGTAGAAAGGCGACTTTCTACTCGACTCCACTAAGGTCATACTTAAGGTTAACCCTAAATATTCCAGCACCGAATGCAGAAAATGCGGTCAGATCGACCGCAGCAATCGCGATGGTGAAAAATTCATCTGTTCTGCTTGTGGATTTTTCGCGCACGCCGATATTACGGCAAGCCAAAAATATCCGAGATAGCGCATCAGAAATGGTACGTGCGGACTGGGCGAAACCTGTGGGTAAAACTACTAAACTCCCGAAAAACTGTAAGGAGAATAGCCAGTGCGGTCAAGGGGTTTCCCCAAGTGGAGCAACTGGCGTATCACCACGCCCTAGTGGCAAGAGTGGTGAGCCCGGAGAACCCTAGTACTAGGGATATTAAGATTGAAAGATCTGAAGAATCTCCCCCCATGGACGGCCGGAGAGTGTCAAGGCATTTACTACAGATGGGGATGACTTCGACTTCAGTTCCCGGTGGTATTGTGGATTTATCACCAGGTTCAAAATCTTCTGTTGCACCTGTTTCTTCTCCTTCAGCTACCTCTAAATCTACTCGCCAAAAACCCTCGTCCTCTTCTTCAGCACAGGCTATTACTCCTACTCCAGAAAATATAACCAGTAGCCCGGAACCAAAGAAGAGACTTTCTCGCAAAAAGAAGGAATCTACTGCGGCAGTAATGGAAACAACGCAGGACACTCAGGAAACGACGCAGGATACATCAAGTTCTGTGACTGAGGCAGCAGGAGAACAAACTGGGCCCAAGAAGAAACTTTCTCGGAAGAAGAAGGAACCTGCTGTGGTATCAATGGAAATGCCACAAGATACACAAAGTTCTGTTGCTCAGGTAGTGTCTTTAACAACTGAGCCAGCCACTGTTGAACCACTTCCCAAGAAAAATTTTAGAAGAAGTGTCGGGCAACGCAAGCCACAGCAAGATCAAGTTGGGGAGTAAGTACAATAACTAAAATCTTTGGCTCAACAGAGCGATGAATTGATTAAGAGCGACGGCTGTTTTGTATCCAGGCTTTACCTAATTTTAGTTCCTGTAACACTTGGTCGCGTAAAGCCTCAAGTTCTATCATCTTGGGCAGTGTAGGTGTATGCGAATCAACAACGGAAGGCTGTTGAACATGATGCTCCTCTCTCCGTGTATTACGCGGAAACCTGTCGCTTTCTTTCGATGTATTACTTGGTAGATTGTTGCTTTTAACCATCTCTTCTAAATAATCTGCTCTTGTCAGTCCTAAGCCAAGAGCAGCGATACCCAATGCTTTCCATGTGTCATTCGTATAGTCTCAAACAGCGCACTTGACGGTAATCATCGTTTTTGACGGCAAATTTAGCCTGAATATCCCGTTTTAACATCAACGTTTCCATGTAATACACCGTTAGTTTAACAACTTTTTCCATGTAATACATGGAAGGAATTAGTTTTCTACTTTGACTACATCTCTGAAGCATAAAATGAACGCATACTTTATGAAGCATATCTTGAGCTAAAAGCTCAAGATATGGTGCAAGTCACAGCCAGTGGGACACTTGGGATTTTAGGGGGCTAGTGAATCAGCCGATGTTGGTGTCTGAGGGTTTCCCCCCCAATAACTTGCCGCTGTCGTATCCTGTGCCGTAGCAAGTCTACCCCCGTTAGTTAAATTACTGGGGATTCTTTTTAGAAGAGCGTTGGAGTTTAAATATTACTGTCACCCAGAAGCAATTTTTGGCGCTGAGGCTTATGCACAGGTAGGCGATGCAAGTTAACAGGTTTTACTAGCATTCCTGTATGACTCACCATATTTTTTTACCTAACAAGTCAAACAAGCGCCAAGAGGCAATTTCTCTTGCTTGTCCCCCATGCGGCAGTTTCAAGACCTGCTGCTGACTGTTAGATCCCTCTCCATCTGTATGTTCCCTTTCCCTGACAATGGGTTCTGTCAGTGCCATCGCGACTGTCTGTAAACTTCGATTGTCAGTTAGCATTAAAGGATGGGTTGCTGCCAATACTTGAACATCTTTTCCTACTGGCAGTTGGGAACTATTAGCGGGGACGATCATCAAATCCAAAGGCGTCCAGATCGAAGTAAAGTTGAGCTTTTTCAGCATAGTCACATCTCGATTTAAGTCCAACAGAAACTCACTGTCAGGACGCATCTGGACGCAACCGGGGCGAGTTGAAGCGTAAGCAGCAAAAGTGCCGCGATGGGGAGAAGCAATGGTAATGAAGCGCTGCACGCGGTTAATGCCTCCCAATCGCTGTATGTAATAGCGGCTGACAATTCCTCCCATACTAAAACCAACAATATCGATGGGTTGTTCGGCCTCGAATGTATTGTTGATATAGTATGCAACTTGCCGCGCTAGATGGTCGAGTTTTGCATCGCCATTACAAGGAATTAAGTCTAGGTCGTATACATACCAGCCCAAATTTGTCAAGTAGGGAGCCATTTTGCCAAAGACTGCCCCCGTATCGTTTAAGCCGTGAACTAGCAATACTGGATTGCGGTTATTTTTTTGGGTCATATTAGTGTAGAGTTCGATCGCTTAATTCTAGGATAGGACGCGCGATCGCTCTTCTGAAGGGGCAGCAGACACCCGATGGAGCGTCACAGGTAGAGATTTTATCAACCCAGTTTGATTGCCATAGGCAATTTTTCCTCAAGCTGCGATCGCATCCCAACAAACGTCCTGATTCAGCTTTGCCGGGGGTCGTTGCGCCCCTTTAATCGACTAACCCGACTATGGCTTCAAGCCTAGTCGGGTTAGTCGATCAAATATTAATCCTGGCATCGAGCTATTTTCCCAGGCAGTCACCCGCCTAGTATCTTCGCAGCTGCGGCGTTTCACCTCCGAGTTCGGGATGGTTCGGTGTGGTTCCACCACGCTAACAACACCAGGAAAGCTTTTTAATTGCTAATAACAGATTTTTGATTTTTCGATAGTTTCAATTTGACCCTAAAAATCTGATTCCTAAAATTTTTAGAACCTTGCGATCGCATAGCAACTGTCGATCATGTTTGAGGTCAAGCCCTCGGTCTATTAGGACGCCTGGGCTGCATACATTACTGCACTTCCACCTGACGCCTATCAACGGGTGTTCTACCCGTGACCTTACTGGATTAACTCCATGAGAGCACTCATC
>NZ_BLAY01000355.1 GCF_020521235.1 Microseira wollei NIES-4236
TGCCTTGGTCAATAAACTGCCAGTTTTGTCCAGATGACCATCTGACGACATTTTCAGTACCGCCTTGAGCCTGGAGATAGGGTTTCCCATCTTGCTTTGGCATCTGATCGTTGGGCAGTTTTATTTGACAGTAATAGTTAAATGGACTATTGAGTTCATTTTGATAAATGGCAAATTTTTCATTTTTAGTTGCTAGTAGACCATTGACTTTTGTTTGCTGTGCAGCTACTAGTGCGCTTAGGTTTCCACTACTTATCAAAGCGATTTTATCTTCCAGTTCTCGCTTTTCTTTTAGTATGGAAAATTCTTGCTGTTCCTTAAACTCTAATGTCCTTAATTGTTGTGGTAATTGAGCATAAGCATCTGCCAAAGTTGTCAAAGTGACGCTGTCAGTATATTTAGCCTCAGTAATACTGTCAGACAATAACCGGATGCGGTGCTTGCGAATTTCCAGAGATGTCCAAGTTCCTTTGATATCGTTAATCTCAAAAGAACGCAACATACTCACCCCATCAGGAATAGTCACGTTGGCAGACACCCGAAACCAGCCACCACCGACATCCTCAAACACATTCTGCACGAAAGTAGTAATCGGCTTTTTCTCTTCAGCACTGCGGCTAGTTTTTCCCCAATAGGATAGGGTGAAAATCTTATTACCTAGATTTCGTCCATCGGCATTATTTAAATAGGCAAGATTAACAGCAGTTGGGGAATTAACCTTAAACTCGAAGCTTTCTTCATAGATTGCCCGTTGACTGACAGCAAATAGCTCAGAATTGCTATATTTAACTGCGTCAGTTGTATTGTCTCCCAGTTTACGGTTGAGGGTCATTGCTCCCACATAGGGATCGCTATAGACTTTACCATCATTACCGTTAACTGAAAAGTCAACGACTTTCCCTTCAGAGATGCCACCTAAGCGCCAATAACCCACTAAACCAGTTTCTTTGCCAGTTAGTTGCAGATACATGCTATTTTTGATATCTGCTTCGGTGCGGGCTAAGTTCCAAATTAGAACATCGGCAATTTGACCAGAGAAAAACTGTTGTGCAGTTCCCTCGGTTTTTCCCGTGCCAATTCGCAAAGGACGGGCTGTGTTACCTGTATAATTTGCTGCTACTTCTGCGGCAAATACTCCATTGATGTACAGTTTAGCTTTACTACCATCAAAGGTAGCGGCAATGTGTGTCCATTGATTAAGGACAATATCGGAACCAGTAACTATGGTCCAATTTTGGGTATTATTACCAACCCACAATTGCCATTTGTTATTCTCTCCAGCATAGATAATATATCCAAAGGTATTATTGCTGGTATTGATATCGCGGGAGGTAACTAGAGAGCGATAAGTCCCCTGTCCTCCGGTAACTTTTGCCCAACAGCTAACAGTAAATTGCTTGGGATTGAGTTCTGCGGAGTAGGGAATTTCTACATAATCATCCACGCCATCAAAGACTATGCCGCGCCGTTTCAGGGCTACTAATCTGACATTGACGGCTTCTCCCGTTGCCCATTTGCGCTCAATGACAAAGTGGGTGTCGTCAATCTTTTTGACTGGATAAGTATCGTTGTAGGCTTGTGTACCATAAATCTGAACTTGATCTCCGTCCTCTAAACCATGATTGGGACAAGAAACTTTTAATTTACCATCGGCTGTTTTTTCGTAGGCAGTAATCATGCCATCAAAAATCAAGCCGCCTTCTTCTTCCTCTTCTTTCTCCCAATAACCTAGTTCAGTACCCGTGGCGATGCTAATCTCAAAGGTATTAGCATCGATTCTTCGGGTGTTATAAAGACCTTGATAATCTTTAGTTCCACTGATTTTTACTAAGTCGCCATCGGCTAATCCTGCGGCTTGGCTATTGGTAGATACCTTCACCAAATCTTCGGCGTTTTCTGCTTTAGTACCCTCCAATAGCCCCACAATAATACCTTGGGGGGTTGGTGTTCTGTCACCAAAGGCTTTGATTTCATCTAAGGTGTTAAGGGGTAACAAAACTTCGCGCTGGTTACTGCGAATGATGGTTTTTTCAGGGG
Organism: Microseira wollei NIES-4236; assembly: GCF_020521235.1. Lineage (GTDB taxonomy): Bacteria > Cyanobacteriota > Cyanobacteriia > Cyanobacteriales > Aerosakkonemataceae > Microseira > Microseira wollei. The sequence goes on from NZ_BLAY01000355.1 coordinate 2,038, forward strand.
TTTCGTCGATTTGGGCGAGGGTGCCATCTGCGGCAATGGCAAAACTGAGGGCGGCTGTTCCTGTGGTGGTGGGAACGGCTAACATCAATCTGGTGGCAGTTTTCAACAGTTGCTCTTCCCCTGATTGAGTCATCTGAGACTGTTGTAAATCGTATTTGGTGGCGGCTAAACCGTTGTTGATGGTGACGCTGCCAATCTCTAAGGTGCGCTTAATTACACCAGCAATACTCCGGGGTAGTAAGCCTTTGTCAGAGTCTTCCCAAATGGTGTAATCTTTGACCTCAAATAGTCCTTCATCAGAGGCGCGGAGGGTTGTCAATTCGACTTTTTGGGTTTGACTGTTGTAGGCAAAAATATGCCAGCGATAAACATCACTTTCGATGGTGGGAACTAAAACAACTGCAAACCAACCTTTTTGCAAGTTCCCAATGGCACAGAGTTCGGTGGTGGGTTCGTAGAAGGGAAGGCCGTTGGCATCTCGGAAGTCTAAGGAGTCGATATTTACGAGTCCATTAGACCCTTTGTTCATGTTTTTTGTCGGTTCGTGCTTTTGCCTACTGCGCTTAAACCGCACTTCTAGCTTGCGATTAAGCGTGTTGGTCATCCCATCTAAAACAAAGCGATCCACTAACAGCGTATTGGTTGTAGATTGGCGGAATACGTAAATGTGTCCTAGTGCTGAAACAAGTTGAACGGGGGCGACGGCTGTTATTTCTTTGGTTCTGTAGCGAGATTTGATGACGAATTTAGTGGTGTCACTCTTGTAAGTTAACTCTGCTGTTTCTTTGTTGATGACTGATATATCGTTGGGTTCATCAGGGAATTCTAGTTGTTGCCAGCTTTCCCAACCAGTTCTTGACTCGGCTGGTTGGTTGAGATAGCTATCTTCAAAGCCATCTTGTTTGACTGTGTACCAAATCTTCCCATCACCATCAGTAGCGAGAACAACTACTTTACCTTCGTGGGTGATGCTGTTCAGGTGTTGGAGTTTTTCTTTGGTGAGGATTGTCATGGTAGTACCCTTGGTTAAAAACTATCTGTATGCTGAAGTTTTTTCAACTCTTTCGATGACTCGCATTTTGAGCTTGAAAGGAATTTATTCATTCATCAAAGACCATAAAGATGAATCTCTTATTTTTATCTTTCCAGATCAATCTTACCATATAGAAGATTACTATGCTTTTACTTGATCGATCAATTTCATAACATTTTTTTAACAAACTTCGTTGATCAGTCGGGTAATATGGATTCCCTACAAAAAATCGGATTGTGCGATCAGGGCTACTTCTAAAAGTTACTAAGTCCAGCAATATAAAAGCGAAAATTGATACAAGCCAGCGCCAAAGCTAACTACCATACCCAATTTGCCTAGCTTATCTTTACATTCTTCTTTAAAAAAGCTGTCGAATACCAAAAAGCAACTTGGTGAACTCATATTTCCAAAATTATGAAAAAAATGCTTTGATCTAGCAATCTGGGCATCACTTAGTCCGAGTATTTCTGGCTTTGTAAACTCAGACAAAACCTTGGTTCCACCTTGGTGGAGAGACCATTCTAAGATATCATCAGGAAGGAGAGAATGCTTGGATAGCATAGGCTTTACTACTGAATCTACAACCAGAGGTGGAACGAGAGTTGTAACTTGCTCATCTAAGACAAAACCTGTTTCATCAAACCGAATGATATTGCTAACTTGAAAGTCCATTAAGAGGTCTTCTACTT
>NZ_BLAY01000356.1 GCF_020521235.1 Microseira wollei NIES-4236
GCCCCATCTGGTTTGTCTTGTGGGGTGGGCATCTTGCCCGCCCCATCTGGTTTGTCTTGTGGGGTGGGCATCTTGCCCGCCCCATCTGGTTTGTCTTGTGGGGTGGGCATCTTGCCCGCCCCATCTGGTTTGTCTTGTGGGGTGGGCATCTTGCCCGCCCCATCTGCCTATTGTGGGGTGGGCATCTTGCCCGCCCCTATCGAAAATAGCTGCCAAAGCAGATTCAAAGCCAAACTGACAGGCGGGTAAAGTATCTGGGATGGAAAAAATTGTTTCTGCTGTAATTTCCCCTGGTAATTGGCGGCAAAACTCCAAAGCTTGTTCTAAAGTTTCCGATCCAAACCAGGGAATGGGGGCAATTTCACCCCAGCCAATTTTCCCCGTATCGTCAGTCAGGCGAAGGATAATACCTTCGCGGGTATCCCAGGTGCCGTGATTTGTGGTCAGACTGCGGGCAAACTTCCGCCGATAAGGACGAAACTGGAACTGATAACCCATCAGATGCCTGCAAGTACAAACCCCAGTCCCAACATTAACCCACTCCAGAAATGCACCGCGACGGCGATAAATTTGCAGTTGCTGACTTTTTCTGGCTGATCGTGATATTGGTTGACGTGGCGCAATAGCCCGATCGTAAAGGGTAAGCTGACGAATACCAGCAGCGTCCACATTGGGAACATTCCCAACGCTACAAATAAGGCAGTTAGGACATAAATGCTGCCGCCAAACCAACGCAAGACTTGGGCACCCCTGGCGGTGCCGAGTCGGACGATGGGGGAAAGCTTCCCTGCCGCTAAGTCATCCTCGACTTGGTGGAAATGGGAGCAAAACAATATTAAGCTAGTCGCGATTCCCACGATAACCGAAGCTGCTAAACTCTTCATTGACCAGGTTTGAGCTTGGCTGTAGTAAGCTGCCCCTACGCCTAACGGCCCAAAGGCAATTAAGCAGATAATTTCCCCCAAACCCTGGTAACCTAAACGAAAGGGTGGCCCTTGGTAGCTGTAGCCTAAAGCACAGCACAAGAGTACCAACCCGATTACTGTTAAGTCTTGTTGCAAGTAGGCTATCGCTACTATTCCCAAGATAGCGATCGCTAAAAACAGATTCGCCAACCAGAAAATTAAAGATTTGTTTCCTGTCAAATTCACCAGGGAATGGGCTTTATTTTTATCGATGCCGGTTTCCGAATCAAATACATCGTTACTGAGATTCAGCCATGCAATAATTAAAATTGCCGAGAACAGAAAGATAGAAAATATCCCTGGATGAAGCATCTTTGTCTCGGCGATCGCGACGGCAGTCCCCACCCAAATGGGGATAATCGCAACACTGTACATGGGTGGCTTAATTGCTGCCATCCACAACTTACTTTTGTCTTGAGCAATTACCTTGGTAGTCATCAGACTTTATTAATTTGATTTGTAGAATCTCAATTATTTTACGATCGCCAGCGAGCAACGATACACTCGATCTGGAGAATTCTCGCAGATGCAACCTTTCCTCTCCCATCGGCAAAGCCAAGGTTGACACCAGCCTTGCCAATCCAGCTAGGATGGTTTAGTTGCTATTCTGTGCTATCAAAGGTAGCAGCGGCGGTATCGCCAAAAATCCTAGCATAGAATTGCGCTCGCGCGTGGATCGAAGTTGCATAAATATGCTAACTCTATACTTACCACGCGCTTAACATCCAAGAGCGCTGCGCTCCCAACGTTTAAAAATTTGCTATATTCTCTTCCATGACAGTTACACCCATTCATGCTAATCTGTTTCAGGAACGCAAGGAACTGTATCAGTTTCTCTTACATTGTAAAGAAACGTTAAGAGAAAAAAGTCACTCAAAAATAGTTAGTATTTCGGTAAAAAGTCAACCAGTAGATCCCCTGGTAGTCCTGGAGAAAATAGGCGAACCAAACAAACTGCATTTTTACATAGAAAGACCTCACCAAGGGGAAGCGATCGCCGCCATCGATGCGGCGATAAAATTAAAATTAAAAGGAAGCGATCGCTTTTTACAAGCACAAGCATTTATTAGTTCGTGTCTGGATAATACAACTGCTACGGGAGATTTGCACTTACCCTTTTCTGGGCCGCACTTTTTCTGTAGCTTTACTTTTTTTGAAGATAGCCTAACGGCAAATTCTCCTTTTGACGCCGCGACGGTTTTTTTACCGCGATGGCAAGTTTCTTGTCGCCAAGAATGCTCGGCGATCGTTGCTAATATTGTCATCGATCTGGATGTCAATCTAGAAAGGTTAATCGCAGAAATCACCCACCAGTATAAATTAATCAAAGCTTCAGTTACTCAACCCATACAGAAAGTAAAAAAAGAACGGAATTTTCAACATATCGCAGATCGAGATTATTTTAAAGCTTCGGTTTGTTCGGCTTTAGAATCAATTCGAGTCAATCAAATTAGTAAAATTGTGCTGGCCAGCACGATAGAAGTTAGTTCAAACAACCCGTTTCACCAGATAGATTCATTAAATAATTTGCGTCAATTCCATCCAGATTGCTATATTTTTTCCACGAGTAACGGACAGGGAAAGAATTTTATTGGCGCGAGTCCAGAGCGATTAATAAAAATTCAAAACAAAGAATTAGAAACCGATGCTTTAGCCGGGTCAGCACCCAGGGGAAAAACTGCTGCTGAAGATGCCTATTTTGCCGATGGTTTACTGAGCAGTGAAAAAGAAAGACACGAGCATCAAGTTGTTAGTAACTTCATTGTAAATAGCTTATCCAAATTGGGGTTAAACCCCCAGCGACTGCCGCTGCCATGCCTGCTGCAACTCTCAAATATACAACATTTATGGACGCCGATCCGCGCCAAAGTTCCTGGTAAAGTACATCCCTTAGAAATAGTAGCAGAATTGCATCCAACCCCAGCCGTTGCAGGCGTACCCAGAAATATTGCACTCGAGCAAATTCGCCGCTACGAGAACTTTGACCGCTGTCTTTATGCCGCGCCCCTGGGTTGGATAGATCATCGAGGTAATAGCGAATTTATAGTAGGAATTCGTTCGGCATTGATAGATGGATGTAGTGCCAGATTATATGCAGGTGCTGGGATTGTAGCAGGTTCCGCTCCCGATAAAGAATTGGCAGAAATTCAACTAAAATTTCAGCCATTGCTTAAAGCACTGATTTAAAGAATTGCAGATTTTAGATTGCAGATTTTAGATTAGATCTGCAATCTGCAATCTGAAATATCAGATTATATCATGTTTGTTGAATTGCCCATAATAAAAAAACCTCACAGAGTTGTTGCGTAGGGACACGGCATCATAGATATCTCGGACAAACAGATAAATTTAATAATGCCGTGTCCCGGCTGATGATTATGGGTAATCAACCGGACATGATATTACCAGATCGACTGGCAGCTTTGATACTACGATGGAAGAATGAAGATGGCAGATTTGAGATTTTAGATTGCAGATTTAATCTAAAACCAAAGTTGCTAATTGCTAATTGGTAATTGGTAATTGGATTTATATCATGTCCGATCGATTATCCATAATTAGCAGCCGGGACACGGCATTATTAACGTTATCTGTTTGTCGGAGATATCCTCAGATGCCGTGTCCCTACGCAACAACGGGGTAAGGTTTTTTGATTACGGGCAATTCAACGGACATGATATTATTGGCGATCTTTGGCAATTACCCAGAAACT
>NZ_BLAY01000357.1 GCF_020521235.1 Microseira wollei NIES-4236
AAGTGGAGCAACTGGCGTATCGCTACGTCCTGGTGACAAAAGTGGCGAGCCTGGGAACCTTGGTAACAAGGATATTAAGACCGTAATGTCTTAAGAATCTCCGTGTCTTTAGACCGGAGAGTGTCAACATGAACGGCGCGAACCACAAGCTGGATGGAATTTCCACCTATCCCTTCCCAATTTTCGGAAATGGGTGGGAAACAGCGATGGACAAGTTAATCGATCTGCCCAGTCGAGGCGATACGATTATTGGCAACGATGTCTGGATTGGGTACGATTCCCTGATCCTGCCCGGAGTTAAAATTGGAGACGGTGCGATCGTGGCGGCGAGATCGGTGGTAGTGAAAGACACCCCAGCCTACACTATCGTAGGTGGAAACCCGGCAGGTGTTATCAAACAGCGATTTAGCGAAGCTGAAATTGCCCAACTGCTGATGATTCGCTGGTGGGATTGGGAAATTGGCAAAATAACGCGCAATATCCATTTGATTATGGAGGGCGATATTGAAGCGCTTCGCAATGCTTCCTGAAAGCGAAGCGAGAATGGCTAATGGCTAATGGCTAATGGCTAATGGCTACGGTTTTAAGACTAATAGTTATCTCAAAAGAGTTGCTCATGGCTAATGTAAGGAAAAAGGCTCCCATTAGCAATTAGCAATTAGCCATTAGCCATTAGCAACATGAGTTAATTAGAAACCTCTGCCATTTCAATCACGCGCCCATCATAGTCTTTTACCAAAAAATTGAGCGGCTTATCGCGGCGAATTTTGTGCTTAATACCTCGCGCTTGCACCCGCAGCAGCACTTGTTCTAGACAATCGCGATCGAAGCAGACGTGGCGGTGTCGGTCTTTTTCCCCCATACTAGCGCCAGTAATAATATGCAACTGGGTATTCTTTTTCAGCTGATACCAAAGACCATCCGGCGCATTCAATCCGCTAGTTGTAGAGACGCGGGGAGTAGCGGACATGTAAAGCGGGTCAAAACCAGCAGTTGTACCAAGGGTTTGCTCGTAGTTGTAGTAGTAGTGCAGCGGCACTTCTGCTGCTGACAAGTCTAGCAAACCTTCATAAAAGCGTCGGGCAATCTCTAGATCCGACACCATGATGGTATGAACTTTTGGCGCGCTGGTGAGGAACATCCACATGGCGCCTGCGTAGGCGACCAGCAGCATCACCATTATCCCTTGGGTTGAAAATAAGCTATCTAACATGGAAGGCAATAGGCACTTAAATTAACTTGACGGAGAGGTCAGCATCTGCTTGCACGGGCAAGTTTATTGTAGCAAGCGGGCATCGGGCATGAGTTTGGATCAAAATTTGTGCGATAGTCGGGCGACTCTGTATATATTAAGGTGATTGGCAAAGATTTCGTTGCCTAGCGAGTGGCTAAAGCTGTGCGAATTCCTCATTTTCCAGAAAGCAACCATCCACTGGTCAAGTCGGTATCTCATCATAGCGACCAGCAATTGCTGACTTTGTTTCAGCGCTATCCCGACGAGGGGAAATACTTTACGGCGATTTTCTGTCGCTACAGTCCGATTGTATTTACCTTAATCGGACATAGCGCGCGATCGCCCGTCCAAGCTGACTACCTGTTCGCCATCACCTGGCGGCATATCTTTCATGCTATGGGCGAATTGGACTTGCGCGGCGCTTCTGCACCTGGTATGGAGAATTTTAACCTGCAAAACTGGATCATCAACATGACGGCTCTGTGTATCAACCAAGCCGAACTGCCCCCTGTAGAATCGATCCACTACTGCTTACAGGAAGCCTCGCCGCCCCTGTGGTGCTATGTCCAACAAGCTTTAGATCTCCTACCTCCCATAGAGCGCTTGGTAACTTTAATGACCCAGACGTTTCACTGGAGCGAAGCGCGAATTTCAGCTTATCTCCAAGCAGAGGGAGAAAGTGTTTCGCCAGATCAGATCAAAAATGCCATCCAAACTGGCTGTCAACGGCTACAAATGTTCTTACCCGCCGATATTCGCGCCATTTATCTGGGGCAAGATATTAGTAACCAAGAGCAAGAATCCGAATTTGATCTGCCCAGCCTTCTTTAACGAGGCAGAGGGAAGAGGGAACAACTTATGAAAGGAAAAATCACAAGTCAGCAAATAAAGCAAGTGGGAGTTAAAAAAATTTACAGCGGTTTGCAGCTGGTGATGGTACACCTTCGTTTGTATAGCGGCAGCATGAATGCTGCCGCTATACAAACGAAACCAAAAGGCTTTACTTCACTCGCTGGCAAACCGCTGTATTTTTTGCTCCTCTGCTTCTGTACTCCTCTGCTGCTTGGCTCCTCTGCCCCTCTAATTCCTTACCCAGCTACCGATAGCCTGAACCAACAAATCGACAACATCCGCATCAACAACGGTACTCAAGGGGAACAGCGGCATGAAGCGGATCGGTTAGTCCGCCAAGGCTCCCAGCAGCAGCACCAAGGAAATCTGGAGAAAGCAATTTCTTACTGGTGGCAAGCGCTGGAAATTTATGATCAAATTGGCGATGTAGAAGCCGTTGGTCGCACTTACGATTTTATTGGGTTGGCTTATGGGGAATTACGTCGTTACCCAGAAGCCGAGGATGCTTTTAGACGGCGACTAGCAGTTGCTCGCAGTAATAAAGACCTCCAAGGGCAAATTTTTGGTCTGAATAACCTGGGTAGTATTCTCCTCGAACGGCAGAATTTGCCAGAAGCCAGAACGACTTTTGCGGAAGCATTAGCTATTTCCCGCAGCGTCAGAAACTTTGCTCTTGAAGGAGCGTCGCTGTCGAATTTGGGTAGAGTAGCAGCTGTAGAGAAAGATTACGATCTCGCGATTAAACTATACGAAGCTGCGGCAACATTACACCGTCGAGGTAATGACCCCCTTGGGGAAGCGAATACTTTCAATAATTTAGGCGATGCTTACCTAGCCATTCATCGCTACTCTGATAGCATTGGAGCTTACGGTGCAGCACTGGGAATTGCTAGAGAAAGGCGCGCGCCCAATATCCAATTTCGCGCCATCGATGGTTTAGTGGCGGCGCACGGTCCAGTAGGGCGAACCGCTCGCTGGTTGCAATTGCTACAGGAAAGGTTAGCGCTCGCCAGAGAAACCGAAAACCTCCACCAACAACTCAAATCTTTGCAGTTGTTGGCCCAGTTCTATCAGAAACAAGGCAATTATGCCGAAGCTGCTAGGGCTTACCATCAAGCGAGCGCTATAGCCCATATTTTGCACGCTCCTGAAAATAGGGGCACGGCAGGCAACAGATTGTTTTGACCATGGCCAAAATGGTTGTGCCGTGCCCCTACTGCCGCCCATATTTTGCACGCTCCTTTTGGGGCACGGCGGGCAACAGATTGTTTTGACCATGGCAAAAATGGTTGATGCGGTGCCCCTACTAAGGGCACGGCAGGCAACAGATTGTTTTGACCATGGCAAAAATGGTTGTGCCGTGCCCCTACTGCCGCCCATATTTTGCACGAGCCTGAAAATAGGGGCACGGCGGGCAACAGATTGTTTTGACCATGGCAAAAAGAGCCTGAAAATAGGGGCACGGCGGGCAACAGATTGTTTTGACCATGGCAAAAAGAGCCTGAAAATAGGGGCACGGCGGGCAACAGATTGTTTTGACCATGGCAAAAAGAGCCTGAAAATAGGGGCA
>NZ_BLAY01000358.1 GCF_020521235.1 Microseira wollei NIES-4236
GCTCAGCCGCCTCCCAATTGCCCCGATTGCGTTCGATATCGCCTAATTCTCCCCAAGAACTTGCCATCCCCGCGCGATCGCCCAATTCTTCGCGCAATTGCAACGATTGTCGATACAAACGCTCAGCGGCCTCCCAATTGCCCCGTTTGCGTTCGATATCGCCTAATTGTCCATAGACATTAGCTACACCAGAGAGATCCTCTAATTCTTCGTACAGTTGCAAAGATTGCTGCAAGTTCCCAACAGCGTCATTCCAGTTGCCGATAGATTTCTGAATATAGCCCAGCCATCCTAGAGAAAACGCCAATTCTGACTTGCGATCGGCTTTTTTATATTCCTGTATTGCTTGTTGGAGAGATGCGATCGCCAAATTCAAGTCGGTTTGGGGAGATTTAGATAACCCCTGTTGTACTTTCTTGAAGTAAGTTTTTCCCAGTTCCTGATCCAAACTTCCTAACAAGGGAGAATCGGGTTCTAACAGTTTCAAATTTTCAATCTGTTGCTGCAATTCGGCGATATTTGTTACAGTTTCCGATTCGATTGGTTGGGGGATTTCCGAACGATACTCCAGCGAACTAATAGACTTCTCCATCGGCTGGAAAAATTCAAACACTCCCCCGCGCCAACTCCAAAAATCCGGCGCTTGTTTAGCCAATTCTGCCGCAATTTGTTGCGTCACCCACAACACAATCGGAAACTGAAAAGATCGCAGCGCTTCCCGCGTCCATTGTACCGAAAATAAAAAGCGCTCCAGGTCTGATTTTTCCTCTCTAAATCGCAGATCGAGTAACTCACTTGCCCCCAACACCGTCACCACAAATGACTTATTTAACTCAGCTTCCGATGTTTTGGCGACAAGCGTTTGCAAGCTTTGTTTCAGACTCGGTTGACTCCCAGATATCTGGACGCGAAAGCATTCAACTCCTTGCGCTCTTAATTCCGTTTCATATTTTTGCATCACCTCATCTCGATACCTGCGATTATCGCAAATAGCAATCAAGATATTTAGCTTGCCAAAGCTAGCCTTGAGCGACAAAATCAGCTTCCGCAAGTTGCGTTGATTTTCCTTTTGATAATCCGCGTCTAACTCCTTCATCCCTGACAATTCCCAATTCCCAATTCCCAATTCCCAATTACCCATCAATCAACTTTTCCCGCTTCAAAAGCTCAACCACAATCGGATGAACGTCATACCACAAAGCATCATTCTCATATTCTAGCACCATCAAACCGTGCAACAACTTGACAAAAGCTTCCCCTTCAGCAGGCTTAAGCGTTTTGTATACTTCCACCAAAGTCTCATACAACTGACTCGAACTAATCTGCCGCGCAAAATCATTGCGTAAATTGCGGATTGCCGTTGTCAAAATTTCATCATCAATTTGCATATTTTCTCGCTCCGGCTCGATTTCCAACTGCACCATACATTCCGTACAGCACTCGCGTCCAATCCGCACCAATTCCCGAATCACGCCTCCAGTCAGCAACACCATTTTCTGGGCGATTTCAGGTGGCAACAGTCCAGGCGGAAAGCGTTTTTCTAGCACTTGGTGAAACAGGTTAATATTTTTACTAATCGGCTGTGCGTCAGGATTGCGACAATCTTTGTGATGGTAAAACTTCATTACCGGAAACAACTGAGGTCGGACAATCCCTTCTGAATTTAGCGCCCCCATTACTTGCGGATCTTGGACAGCAGAAATCGGAATCGTAAATACAATTTTAAATCCGGGTGAAAACAAAGCTTTAACGTTATTGCGATAAATCGGTTCGATTACGCTTAAATCCAGCTTATCTAAGTCATCAATAATTACCAATACGGGTTTTTTCGTAGTATTTTGAATTGACACTGCCAATAAATCGATATTGCGGACTAACTCAGACACCTTTTTCTCATAGGTTCGTTCTAATTCCTGACGAAACGCGCGTTCTTGTTGCAGCTTCAGGGTAATCAGTTTAAATATATCGTTAGCACCCACAGCCATCTCTGACTTGGTTTCCTGTTCGGCAGTTTCTTTTTTAGTTGTAGTTGTCCAACCTACGAGCGATCGCTTAACGCTGTCTAAGACTGGAATCTTAATTTTAGTGGCTTCACTCAGTAACTTCAAGCCAATTGCATACAAAATATTGACGTGACTGACATCAGAGATTTCAATCAAATTAGAAATTGAAAAAAATACAGCAAAGTATTTTTCTTGCATTTCCACTGAAAAGCGTTTGAGCAAGGTAGACTTACCACAGCCTCGATGTCCCGCAAAAATTACTTTGCCATCAGCAGCGGAAGCATTAACTACTTGCTTGAGTCTAATTAGTACTTCGCGACCGTATTCTACTCGAAAGCGCTCAATGTCTTCTGGTTCTATCAGCGGGAACAAATCCAAGTCTCGATAAGCCTGCTGTAACTGTTCCATTAGTGCTTCATTCATTGGTTTCAGCCCCAGTAACTTTTTCAATAATAACTCAAATTGGTAATTGCTAATTGCTAATTGCTAATAGGAAGGAACTTCCAGATTTACAATGAGCCATTAGCCATTAGCCATTAGCCATTAGCCATTAGCCATTAGCTATGACCACCCTGCAATAGATTAATATTGAATTAAGCTTGAAACTCTATTGGAGGTGGCGATGGCGCTGATTCCCCGCAGGTTGATTGAGCAAGTAGATCCGCCCTTGTCGCCCAAAGAAACTCTGCCGACGATGTACGATTTACCCAGCGAATACCCGGAGGAACCTGGTTTGCCTGATGAATTTCACGACCTCCAACCCCAATTATTAAGCCGAACCCTGCGCTTGGGCGACTACTGCCGCGAGAATTGCTTCACCGCCTCTGCTCTCAACCTCTACTACAATGTCAAGCATCCTTTATGGCACAAACGTCCAGATTGGTTTCTGGTGGTCAATGTCTCGCGTCTATACGAGGGTACAGATCTGCGCCGCAGTTATGTAAGCTGGCAGGAAGGACAGCATCCTTATGTGGTGGTAGAATTATTGTCTCCCGGAACCGAGAGCGAAGATTTAGGACGTTTTTACAGTCAAGTCTCCAATATATCTCTCCAAAAAACAAACTCTTTGACAGGCGAGACGCCTATCCCACAAGAGATATGGTCGAAGTCTAATGGATCGGAAGAGGTATAGGAGGTCGATCCTAAGCAACTGACACGCCCAACACCACCGCGTAAATTTGAGGTGTACGAAAAGTATCTGCGGGTTCCACACCTAAAAATAACGGGAGATTGGTAGCCCCGTCAATTTATTGCGGGGCGGAAAATCGACGCGAGCGGTTTTAACCGCCGTCAATATTAAGGTTAATTAATGTTGATTTTTGGTCTTCATAAAATCGTATACAATTTAAGAATAAATTGATTGGAGGTTATAGTAATTGGCTAAAAGCAGGACTTCATCATTTATCACAGAAATTCCATTGGTTGTAGATAGCAAGCAACAAAAAGAACTACTGTCTCGATTTCAAGCAGCGAGACAACTGTACAATGCCTGCCTGAACGAAGCAATGGTAAGAATGAATCTCGTGAGAAACTCAGAAGCCTTCCAGCAAGCCAAACAGATAAATAGAGAAACTAAGAAAAAAAGAAGTGACGCATTCAACGCTGCAAGAACTGCATACAGATATTCT
>NZ_BLAY01000359.1 GCF_020521235.1 Microseira wollei NIES-4236
TTGTGCTTGTTGAATTTGGATATTGCCGCCGGCAATATTTAAGCTGCCTCTAGCTGAGGCTTGAATATCTTTTGGTTGGAATGAGTCTAGGCTACCTGCGGCTTGTACTTGACCGCTGAAGGTTGCTTGCAACTGTGGCGGCGCTTGCGGCAAGCGATTTAACTGCACTCCGGCGGCGTCTACAACTGCTTGCCAGCGACCTTGGTTTAGTTGTGCTTGGCGTATTTGTAAATTACCATTGCCAGTTTGAAGGCTGCCTCGCGCTACTGCTTGGATATTGGAAAGATTGATAGTATCGAGACTTCCTTCCAGCCTCGCCTCGCCGGTAATTCTTCCCTGCTGGATGGGTAAATTTCTAGCTTGTTCTGGGGGTAACAGACGCGCTAGTTGCAAGTTAGATGCGGCTACAACAGCTTGCCAGCGGTTATTGGCAAGTGCTGCTTGTCTGATTTGCAAGTTGCCACCGGCAATTTGGACGTTGCCATTCCCTAATGCTCTAATATTTTCCAGGTCGGTAGATTCCAGGTTTCCTGCTAGGCGGAATTGTCCGTTAAATCTTCCTTGCTGAAACTGGGGCGGTATTTGTGGCAAACTTGCCAAAGATACGCCAGAGGCGGCTACCAATGCTTCCCAGTTGCCTTGGGAAAGTTGTGCCTGTTGTATTTGTACTGTCCCGCCTGCAAAGTTTAGGCGTCCAGAAGCCGCAGCGCGAATATCTCTAGCTTGGGTAGATTCTAAGTTTCCCGCTATCCTGACTCTGCCGGTAAATGCACCCGGTTGTACTGGTAAATTTTTTACTTGTTCCGGCGATAGCAGCCGCGTCAGTTGAACATTTGTTGCGTCTACCAAAGCTTCCCAATTTCCTTGGTTAATTCCTGCCTGTTGTATTTGTACCGTCCCGCCCGCGACGTTCAAACTTCCAGAAGCCACGGCACGAATATCTTTAGGTTCAGATGATGCTAAGTTTCCCGCCGCCCTAACTCTGCCGGTAAATGCACCCGGTTGTACTGGTAAATTTTTTACTTGGTCTGGGGTTAAAAGCTGGGTTAATTGCACATTTGTGGCGGCGATTGCTGCCTCCCAATTTCCCCCTGAAAGTGCTGCCTGTTGTATTTGTACCTTCCCACCCGCGAGGTTCAAACTTCCCTGTACTGCGGCTTTGATATCTTTAGGTTCAGATGATGCTAAGTTTCCCGCCGCCCTAACTCTGCCGGTAAATGCACCCGGTTGTACTGGTAAATTTTTTACTTGTTCCGGCGATAGCAGCTGCGTCAGTTGCACATTTGTTGCGTCTACCAAAGCCTCCCAATTTCCTTGGTTAAGTGCTGCTTGTTGTATTTGTACCGTCCCGCCCGCGAGGTTCAAACTTCCAGAAGCTACAGCGCGAATATCTTTAGGTTCAGAAGATGCTAAATTGCCCGCCGCCCTAACTCTGCCAGTAAATGCACCCGGTTGTACGGGTAAATTTTTTACCTGTTCCGGCGTTAACAGAGACGTTAGTTGCACGCTTGTTGCTGCTACTAAAGCATCCCAGTTGCCTTGGGAAAGTTGTGCCTGTTGTATTTGCAGCTTGCCACCGGCTACTTGCAAGCGTCCCTGTGCCACGACTTGAATATCTTGCGCTGGGAAAGATCCCAGCTTTCCCCCTAACCTCGCGCTGCCGGTAAATATCCCCTGCTTGATGGCTGGCGGTATTTGCTGTTGTCCCGATTCTCCAGACCTCCCCGCGTCCCCGCGTCCCCGCGTCCCCGCGTCTCCTTCTCCCACCTGAGCTTGTAAGTCTAAAAGACTACTAACAGGTAACTGGGAACCTTCGACAAGCGCGTCCCAACGGCCGTTGGCAATTTTCGCCGCAGCTTGCAAAGTGCCGCCTGCTACCCGTAAGGTGGTGCCGCGCAAGATGGTTTGACCTCTAGCAACGACGACTTCCCCGTTACCGGGATAGGTGGCTTGGGGTGCTTGCCAGCGCGCTACCGTCCGCAAGTCGTTATAGGGGCCAAATACTTGCGTTCTTGCCTGTACTTGTCCGATGGTGATAGAGGGGGGGAGATTGGCGTTGTAGAGTTTAGCGATCGCATCCCCCGGTACTTTGTCTGCTTGCAGGTCGAAGACAATTCCCCCTGAAGTGCCTAATTTTACCTGCCCTTTCCCAGTAACTTCTCCCCCTACTTCCGGCTTGGCTTGCAAATTGGCGATTACCAATTCTCCTTGTCTGGCATCGAGGGCAAAGCGGGCGCTGACGGTATTAAAATTAACTTTATCGACTATAGTTGGCTTGGTGGTGGCGAATTGACCGATTAATAACGGTTGTGCGATTGCTCCCGTTAACTTCACTTCTGCCTGCACCTCGCCGTTGAGCGGAACTTGCGGTTTAAAATTAAAAGTTTGTGTAATTTTTGCTATTTCTGTATTCGGTATTTTTGCGGAAAGAGCGTAGCCTTGTTGCAGGTCTAAACCGCCATTCGCGAGCAAGGGAATTTGACCGAAAAGCGATGATACGTTTTGCAGCTGAATAACTTGGTCTTGGAACAACAGCGTCCCGTTTGTCCCAGAGAAAGGAATCGGCTGTTGGGGCAGTCCTGCGGTGACATCGGTGAGGCGCGCCGTCCCCAACAAAGATAATGGCTGTGTGGGGTTATATTTAACCTGCAAACTGGCATCTACGCGACCAGCTAGTAAATTAATCGGTAACTTTAATAACCGATCTACATCCGCAGCCTGGACTTGTTGCGCTTGTAACTTCTCCAAGTTGAGTTGTTGAGTCGGGCGCAGATATTCGCCTTGGAGATTCAAATTGCCCCCGCTGGCGATTTGTCCTGCCAATTCAAAGCGGAAGCGTTGGTTATTATCTCTCAATTCAACCTGACCATTGGCTGTGGCAACGCTTATGGGGACTTTTGGATTACCCGTTTTTGGTTGGGGGACGAGGACGATGTTGCCGTTTTGCAGCCGAATTGATTCTACTTCGGTCTTAAACGCAGCACCGGGTTCTTCTGGTGCAATTTCGGTAGTCACCCAGCGACCATCCGCGTCTTGTTCTAAGTAAAGATTCGGATGGACTAACGTTACATTTAGCGCCAGAGTTCGCTCCAACAGCAGCCGCAGCAAATCGAACTTGACGTCAACTGCTGCAACGGTAGCGCGATCGGTATCTGTAGGCGTTGCTGGTATTTGAGACGCACCCAAGCGCAGTCCGGTGAGGGAAAATGCTTCAACTTTTCCCAATCGCACGGGGCGTTTGAACGACTCGGTAAGATTTTTTTCCACTATGGGCGCTAACTCAGTCTGAACAAAATTCCATGCCCACCAAGCACCCGCCGCAATACCCACCAGTAAAATTACGCCAAAAGCAAGTCCAGAACGACTTAACCAAAGCAGCCATACACGCCGGTTAGAATTAATTTCTGGTTCGCGATCGGGATTTGGAGCGTTAGAGTTAGTCATTAAAGCAGCACACCTGGTATCGTTTTGAGTTGATTACCCCGTTTGTAGTAGGCGCTTTAGCGCCCCCGTTTGTAGAAGGCAGTTTGTAGTAGGCGCTAAAGCGCCCCCGTTTGTAGAAGGCAGTTTGTAGTAGGCGCTAAAGCGCCCCCGTTTGTAGAAGGCAGTTTGTAGTAGGCGCTAAAGCG
>NZ_BLAY01000360.1 GCF_020521235.1 Microseira wollei NIES-4236
TTGTATATGCCGATAAATCAAACAAATTTAACTGAATATACGACTGCTCATAGGCATGGTTCCTGGACTCCTAAGAGACGGCAACGATATCTTCGCCGGCATAACTTTCCCGCAGTCTGAGCCATGATTCTTCGGATTTTTTGGCAAGACAATTCCGACGCGCTTGGCTATTTCTCTGGAAGCTTTCGTATCAGCGCGAGCGGTATAGGTGCAGTTGTTGCAGATGAATTTCTCACCCCTGGGATTTGCTCGAGCAATATGTCCACACTTGGGGCAAACTTGGCTTGAATATTTGGGGTCAACATTGACAACCTGTTTGGCTGATTTAGTAGCCTACCAAGCAATCTTGTTAAATAAGTCGCCCCAACCACAATCTTGAATAACTTTGTTTAAACCAGATTTAGCTGATGCGCCGTTTTTGAGGTATCCTCGCTTACCATCATGCTTCGGCTTGGCGCGTTTGACCATCGCTTTGATGTTTAAGCTTTCTCGGACAACAGCATCAGCAGTCTTGACAATCCTACTGGCAGCTTGCCAGTTATAACCGGCTCTTTTCTGAACTAACTTGTGTTTGGTTCTAGATAACTTTTGATATGCTTTGGCCTTGTTTTTAGAGCCTTTGGCGCCAGGGACTAATTGCCCTTTGGCGAATGGCTAATCGTCCTGCTGTCCGATTGTTGGTAGTAGGTCTAATATTCTCAATGAAACTACCATCCGATACGGCTACGAGTTTATTAACACCTACGTCAATTCCAACTACTGATTTAACTTCTGACTTTAAAGAAGGTAGTTCTACTGGCAGGTCTACCAGCATAGAGATAAACCAGTAACCTCCACCACGCTTAACTGTGCAAGTCCTAACTCCCCTAATTTGTGTCAAGTCTCGACTGTTAAACATTTTGACGTTGCCAATGCCAGGTAGATAGATAATTGCGTAGCTATCTTTGAGCGAGCCAATCTTTACTTGACCAGGCTTGTACTCAAAGGCATTTAGTTGACGGAGATATCGGGTCAAACCTCTTCCTTGTTTCCAGAAGTTGCTAAATGCTATGTCTAACTTAGCAATATTGCGCTGCCAAACATCGGCATTAATATTCCCAAAATCCTGGTACTCATTTCGCAACTGCGTTGTTACTTTCATTTGCATCCCAGAAGCGTTATCCCATTTAGTTATTCCTTTGGATGTCTGGAAGGCCATTGATAGGGAGAGCCTCCAGAGAGGTTGAAAGCGAAGCGTGAACCCCCTCGCATGGACGGCATGGGGTGGCTTCACAAGGCTTCCCATCCGCGGTAGTTAGTAGCTGTTTTTTACAAACAAATTTTTTAACACAGGCGAAAAATAACCCAGAACACCCAGTATAAAACAATCATCAGTTCCAAGTAAAAACCGCAATCAAACCAAAGAAAATCAGTAATCAAACGCTGACGCAAAAATCCGCAATCAAACGGTGTAGCGAACAATAGCAGCAGAAACACTCAACTAAGCTTCCTAGCTCATTAATACCCATTCCTCAAAACCTATTATTTCCTCTCCAAATATCATTGTCGAATCACGCTGCGAAAAAACTCCGAGACCCCGAAGGTAAAATTAATTTATCTTAAAAATTAACTTCACATAAACTTAAGCTCAGCTGACGTAAATACTCTATTGAATTCAACTGATTAACCTATTTAACATGTGAGAAAACTCCTCTAGCAAAAAATCAGTTCAATTAACATCTACCGAGGTGGTCAGCAACAAATCTGCGCCGTTAATGCTGGCAATCCCAACCTGATTTCAAAACAATTCTTCTCGGGGGGCAAAAAAGGTAATTCTGAGAAATTTAAATCTTCTGGCTGATAGCACATCAATTGACTATGACTTCTTGGCTGCACCGGGGTTAGGCTCAACCGACTTAAATCCCCAAATCGAAGACAATTTTGCCCTCATAAAACTGCAAATCACCCTCAAAAGGGGGATTCCCGCCAATAAAAATCCTCATTTGCCAGTTCAAAATCGCTTAAATAATTTAACAATATCGACCTGAACCAGACATCAAATCATACCATTTATCCAACTTTTTTTCAGTCACATACAACTTGATTTGACAACTGGTTACTAGATAACCAACCACTCGCAACAACCAACATTTCATCTCAGCCAAATACAGGTGCCTCAAAAAGAGCCGCATCCCAAGACAGCCTCACAGGTAGCGATATAACAACCTCATCCAGAGCCAGCACTACACAACCAACCAACTTATTTGATAGCGGATTCTTAACAGTAGGAGCCACAGTCAACCTAGAAGTTGACTATTTATTTGATGGCGGTGCTTATCAAGGAGAACTAGGCATCTTCAACCTGGAAGGCATGGAACAGTTTACCCCAGGTTCAGATGCCTTTACCAAAGAAGCTGCTAGAAGATCCTTAACCGCCAGTAATTTAGGTCACATCATTATCAGTGACATCAATCAGCGAGCAAAATTTACTGGTTCTGTAGGTTGGGAAGGTAACTCGAACGCAGGTATTTATTCAGGCATCAGAACCTTTTCCATCGGTCCAGGGGATAAATTCGGCTTCATCCTCGCCCCCAATCGTACAATGCAAGATATGTTCGACCGTCCTGGGATTTGGGGAGGGGGAAACCGACCTTTATTTTCTCTTGGTACACCCAACCCCAATGACTCGTTCACTCGACTGCAAATCGTTGATGTCACTGGGAATAAATAAAACTGCTTTTGCTTGGGAAGATATTCCAGCTGATAGCACCTGGTCTGATAGAGACTACAACGATCTTATCTTCCAAATCAAAGGCGCAACTGGCGCAGTAGCACTGCTATCTAACCACATTAACCCAACCAGAGATTGGCGTTCCACATCGGTTGGACAGTCAATCAATAGCCATATCGACTCGCAATATCCACCACAACCGGGCGCAGCTTTAGTAAACGACACAGGGTCTTCTGCTAACGATCGTATTACAACAGCTTTAGCCTCACCCGCGACCAACTAGCAGCGATTAATGGCGGTTCCTTACCTGACGGCAGTTATACTTTATACTTGCAAGCAGTTAATTTCCGCAGCAAGGCATCAACAATCGCTCAAATTCCCTTCGTTCTAGATACTGCAAAACCCTCTGGCACATTAACGCTATTACCGTCTCACGATACAGAGTCAGTGGGTGACAATACAACCACACTGGAAATAGTTACTTTAGTCGGTCAAACAGAACCAAACTCTTGTGTTACTCTTAATCAAACTGGGGCGCTTTTTACCGCAGATACAACGGGTCGGTTTGAATTTTCCAATGTACCGCTAGAACAGGGGGATAATTTCTTTAGCTTACTTTTAACTGACGTCCCTGGCAATACCAACAATATCAGCAGCAGGATTACGCGGAGATTTTGAGGTGACGCTGCCGCTGGATGGATCTTACACTTTGATGGTTAATGGAACAGCCCTCCTGCTGTTGATTATAGCTTCCAAGTGTCGGCGCCGAATGCAGTTGTTACGTAAGGATTCAGGTGGAAGGAGGGGAGGTAGCCGCCAGTCAAAAACAGATAGCAGCACCAGGACAGATCAAGGACTGGCGGCTACCTCCCCTGGTAAATGTAAGCTGAGAGAGCAAAAGAAATTCCC
>NZ_BLAY01000361.1 GCF_020521235.1 Microseira wollei NIES-4236
CGCCTAACGAGACTCGTGTCAGCGAGTGGGACACAAGGGATTTTAGGGGACTAGTGAGTCAGCTGATGCTGGTCTGGCAGGGTTTCCCCCCCAATAACTTGCCGCTGTCGTATCCTGTGCCGTGGCAGGTTTACCCCCGGTAGTAAATTATGGGGATTCGGTGCTGCGATCGCCCAATACCCCCAAAACCCAAGTCTTGCTCCCTATCCGTTCGCCTTCTGTTTACCATTAAAAACTTTTATTGTCAAACACTTGTCAATTTTATTAACATTGAGTTACATTAATTTACAGAGAGACACAAGGAAACAAACGACAATGACTATCCTGATTGCACTGTTTATCGTTGGTTGGGTTGCAGCATCAGTAATCGGTACCCAAGCTTACTTCCGAGGCGAGCAGTCCAAGCCAATTCACGAACGCAACTGGCGTTCTGAGTCTTTTGAAAAATTGGCACAAAGCATCACCGGCACCGAAATTGATTACAATGTGCGCGTTCCTGGCTACGGTGTGATGGATGCCTATGCCAGCAACAACTTACCTGGTTAATGCATGAGAATCCCGGTTTCTCTAAGAAACCGGGATTCTGTAGTTGAGGTACACAAAGAAACCGGGTTTCTATGAAAAATCCTTGGTTTGGGAACGAGAGATCTACGCAGAAACTTTGGTGATAGGCTTGTCGTGCCTCATATCATGTCCTTAGGTATCGGTAGTGTATGGATGGCTAATTGCTAATTGCTCGCTTGCTAATTGCCTCCAGAGCAGCCATTAGCGATTAGCTATTAGCAGTTACACAACCGTTGCCTAAGGACATGATATAATTCCTACATAAAAAAAGCAGCAGGATGAAAAATCCTCCTGCCACCCAAAGGAGCAAACTTTTGCTAACTTAGAAGCCTACTAACTGGCGCGCTTCTAATCCGGAAATTTGTTGAGCCAAAATTAATCGTGCCCAGAGGAATTTATTCCCTAGCGGATTGGGACTTATTGACTTTTTAAGCAACGAGTTCCTGTGGTTCTTTAGGGATAGAAATTTCGGGAAGATTGAGGGTAAGTTGTTCGCCTTGGGGCAATGGTACTTGATCCAAAACTGTCACTTCAATATTCACCGAAACTAAGTATGAACCAGACACTTCGCCAATCGCATCAGCAATGATTTTGGCTAAATCTGGACGCTTGGCTGTCAGTGGCTCGCGTAAAGCACAACGATCCCATTCGTGCTTGGCATTGGGATTGAGGGTAAGAATGTAGTGCTTGGTCATAGGGCAATAAATTGAATCTATTCTCTAAAAAGACTTTGAGCCATTGAGAAGCCGATCTAGCTCGATGACCCTTTGCCTCTATTATAGTACATGTGTATTGTTTTGCCCAGTTGGGTTGGAGTGAAAGAAACGGGGTTTTTGAGAAAAACCCGGTTTCTGCGGCAATCTCGCGGATCCAAACGCACGATTTTTCCTATAAACCGGGTTTTTTGCCTAAATCCTGGACTATTTGCACAGAAGTGGATTCTGCCGCAGGCGGTAGGGAGTAGGTGTAGAATCAGTCAGAACCACCTCACCTTTTTCATTGGTGTACCACCCAGTCGCTTGCACAATTTCAGCCACAGGCGTCTCAGAATTAACATTATAACTGCGTATTTCCCCCCTGCTCCTCTGCTCGCCTGCTCCCCTGCTGATTTGGATCGATTGTCACCAAATCGACCAAAAAGGCTTCACCGGCGAGGGGTTCGTCAGGGCCCGGTGGAATGCCGCCGCGTCCGGTAACTGAGAAGCGACTGCCTTGCCGCGCGGCGGCGCAGGGGTCAACAACTAACCCTGTAACATCGACGACATGGGCGGGCAATTACACTAAACCGGAACTGGGGTCAACATCGGGAGTATTGATTTGCACGGTGCCGCTGAACTGAGGATTTGGCCCAGTGGCGGTGATGTCGCTCTCTGGGGTAGCAGAATCGGGGAACTGTGTGCCAAAGATGCCTTGGGCCTCGATGATAACCCCTGTCCAAAAGTGCTGGCACTCAGTCGAGCGCCGCCTGTGACCAATAGCGAATTGGTAGTAATCTTGATGCCGCCACCCTTGCCAACTGCTCCCTTTTCCACCCTGCTGAAGGCATTACCTGCATCAAAGGAGACGGTATCGCTGGCAGTAATCTTGACAGTTCCAGCATCTCCCTGTCCAAAAGTGCTGGCACTCAGTCGAGCGCCGCGGGCGATCGCCAGCGACCCTGTGCTAATCTCGATGCCACCTGCATCGCCTATTCCCCCAGATTGCACCGAATTGATGATAAAGCTGTCATTGGCGATCGCTACTACCCCTGTCGCATTAATTTCAATATTTCCTGCGCGACTATCAATAGAACCCAATTCAGATGCTATACCCGCTTGCAGTCCGCTTTTTTGCAAAATATCCAATTTACTGGCGTTAATCGCCATACTGCCGCCACCTCCAGCCCTTACGTTAACTCTAGAGCCATTGCTGAGAGACACATCTGCTCTGCCGATGCCATCAGGAAAACTCAAATTCCCAATATTGCCATTAATCCCCAGTCCAACTGTTCCCTCGCTGGCGACGCCTCCCAACTCGACGCGCCCTCCTGGTGCCAGCAAAATTCCGTTGCTCAAGCTGACATTGCCGCCAAAAAGTGCTAAAGTTCGACCTGGCTGTACCTGAAGATTAGACCCTTGCACCTCCACAGTTCCGGCCCTGCTGCCGTATTGCAAACCTATCGGTACGTTAATAGTTAGTAGGGGTGTGGTTTGAGCCGCAGTGGCGCTGAAAAAAGTGCCATCGGCAAATCTGATACTACTTGCCGTACTGCCAAAAAACGAACCGCCAATATTTAACCGTGCATTTGGCCCAAAAATAATCCCGTTGGGATTGAGTAAAAATAAATTAGCCGTGCCGTTGGCGAGAATCAATCCATCAATATGAGAAATATTTCCACCCGTGACGCGGGTGAAAATGTTTTGAATATCCACTGCATTATTAAAGAATGCTTCTGCACCCGTGGGAATCGAAAACTCGCGAAAGCTGTGGAATAGATTGCCACCTGCTGTTGTTTTGCCTTCGATTGTGTTGGTATTGCCGATGGGCGTGACGGTGGAATTAACGGGTAGGGTTGCATCTGGGACAATTTGCGCCTGGGTGGGAGAATTTGTTACAAAACATAACAAAAGTATGTCGCCTGTTAACCAAAATCTAGAGGAAAATGCTTTGATGAGCGAGAGAGGAAGCATCAAGATTTAGCCCAGTTAAAATGGTTTTCAGTAGTTTACCCGATCCCGTATCATATCCTTTGGTGGTTGGGGCACGGCAATAGAAAACCTTCTCGTTGATGGCAAAGCTGATGGATGCCGTAGAATATCCTTTGGTGGTTGGGGCACGGCAATAGAAAACCTTTTCGTGGATGGCAACGCTGATGGATGCCGTAGAATATCCTTTGGTGGTTGGGGCACGGCGGTAGAAAACCTTTTCGTGGATGGCAACGCTGATGGATGCCGTAGAATATCCTTTGGTGGTTGGGGCACGGCGGTAGAAAACCTTCTCGTTGATGGCAATGTCGATTGATGCCGTGCCCCTACTGGGATTGTTGATATCGT
>NZ_BLAY01000362.1 GCF_020521235.1 Microseira wollei NIES-4236
GCGCATCTCTCAAGGGGAGTCTTTGTTTGACTACAAATCCGGTGAAGACACCAATACTTTTACCAATAAAAACTTCCCGCGTCAGAAAGTTACTCTCAAAGATTTAAGCGCCGCAGATATTCAAAAAACAGAGGAACTAATCGGCAATTCTATTACAAATCCTGCCATCCGCGAAGCTGCGATTATTGACCTCGTACTGACTAATTTTGACCCCAGTATTGTGGAAGCAGCGATCGCATCCCAAACCCCCGATAGTATACTTGCGATCGCCATCCCACCCAGAGCATTTGAAGACTTTGCCAGCACCTCCGCCAACACCCCCGTAAAAATTGACGTGCTGGGTAACGATGAAGGGACAATCGGAGTACCGCTAGTGATCGCCAACTTCGATCCAACCACAACCAAAGGCGGCACCATCAAACTCGATGATAACGCCACACCCGACAACCAGAGCGACGACCAATTAATTTACACCCCACCCGCCAATTTTACAGGCATTGACAGCTTCAATTACACCCTCACCGACGGCAAAGAAACCAGTACATCCAAAGTCACCATCTCCGTACCCGTTTTCAACTTAAATAACCTCAACGGCAACAACGGATTTGTCATCAATGGCAATAACGCCGGAAACTTTTCCGGAGTCTCCACCAGCAGCATCGGCGACTTCAACGGCGATGGCTTAGACGACTTAATTATCGGCGCATTTGGAGCCGATCCCAACAACATCAACGCCGCCGGAGAAAGCTACGTTTTATATGGCAGTAAAGCAGGTTTCCCCGCCAACATTACCCCAGCGAATCTGAATGGAAACAACGGCTTTATTATCAATGGAATTGATGCCAATGGCTTCAGCGGCGGTGCCGTTAGTAGCGCCGGAGATCTCAACGGCGATGGACTCGATGACATCGCAATAGGCGCGTTCGGCGCGACAGCCAACGGTAAAAATAATGCAGGCAAAACTTACATCCTATTTGGCAGTAAAACTCCCTTCCCCGTCCGCTTCAATTTATCCGACTTAAACGGCAACAATGGATTTGTCCTCAACGGCGTCAACGAATTTGATTACTTAGGCTTATCCGTCAGCAAACTCGGCGATCTCAACGGCGATAGTTTAGATGACTTGCTAGTAAATGCTCCTGGCCCCTTGAATAGTTCTGCTGGCAAGAATTATATCATTTACGGTCGCAAAGGCGGTTTCCCCGCTAGCCTCAACGCCTCAGATATTAACGGCACAAACGGCTTTGTCATTAACGAAACTGACGGCAATTCTGGCAGTTCGGTTAGCGGCGTCGGCGATATCAACGGCGATGGCATGGCTGACTTAATAGTCGGTACAGATGGCGCCAATCCCGATAGCAATACACCCGGTAAGAGTTACGTCGTCTTCGGTTCCAGAACCGGCTTTTCTCCGGTATTAAACCGCGCCGAACTTAACGGCAAAAACGGCTTTATCATCGAAGGCATCGAGATTAATACCAGTACCGTCGTCAGCGGTGCAGGCGATATCAACGGTGACGGTGCAGATGACTTAATTGTTGGCATTTCTGAAGCCAATGCTAACAATAATATTGCCGCTGGCAAGACTTATATTATCTTCGGCAGCAAAACGCAATTCCCCGCCGTTTTCAACCTTTCCCAAATTAATGGCAACAACGGCTTTATCCTCAATGGCATCGAACCAGACGAACGTTCTGGCATCTCCGTTAGCGCTGTCGGAGATCTCAACGGCGATGGCTTTGATGACTTGACAATTGGTGCTTCTGGTGCATCTGTTGGTAGTAACAACGCCGCAGGCAGAACCTATATTTTATTTGGCACCAATCAAGGTTTCGCCGCTAACATCAACTATTCCGATTTGAATGGAAACAACGGCTTTTTCCTCAACGGTGTCGCTGCCGATGACTTATCTGGTACTTCTGTAAGCGGTGCAGGCGATATTAACGGCGATGGACTCGATGATGCGATTATTGGCAGTCCTGGCAGTTTATTTAATAACGCACCTGGAAAGAGTTTTGTTGTATTTGGCAACGCAGCTTTTGGTGGAATTTATCGACCCACTTCCACCCCCGCCGACTTACAGTTAATTAAGACTAGCAGTAGCACCACTCCCTACATTGGAGATTTAGTTACTTTTAGCTTGGTTGTCAGCAATAATGGCGCGGGAATTAGTCGCCAAATTAAAGTCAGCGATTTGTTGCCACCAGGAATGAGTTTAGTATCCGTTTCATCCGAACAAGGGACTTATGATAGTATCACCGGAATCTGGGATGTTGGTAATCTGAGAGATGGGATTAGTCGGACTCTGAATATAGTTGCCAAAGTCGATGCGATCGCCAGCAATACAAACACAGCAGCAGTGACAGCAGCGCGAGAAACTGACCCTGATTCTATCCCCAATAATAATAACCCCAACGAAGACGATCAAGACTCAGTGATTTATAGCGTTGCTGGAGGCGGTGGCTTAAGTTTGGTCTTTGACGAAGCTTATTATCTTGCTAAGCATCCAGACGTGAAAGCAGCAGTAGAAAAGCGCAAATTCAAGAATGGTTTTTCTCACTTTGTCAGACATGGAGAAAAAGAAAATCGGGAGTTCCGAGTATGGGTGTTTGATGAAAGCTATTATCTTGCCCAAAATCCCGATGTGAAAGCAGCAGTGGAAAAAGGAAAGTTCCGCAATGGATTGAGACACTTCATCCAACATGGACAATTTGAAGCACGCAAACCCAATGCCATCGATCCCAGTTCCAAAACCTTGCAATTCGATGAAGATTATTATCTCCAACAAAATCCCGATGTGAAAAAAGCGGTAGAAAAGCGCAAATTCCGCAGCGGATTTGCACATTTTATCGAGTGGGGACAAATTGAAGGACGCAAATCGAGTCCGTTGGAGAAAAATATTCTTCCGGGTTAGGACTTACTCTCCGATCAAATATAACGTTGGCATTGCCTATTAAAAGAATAACAGGCAATGCCTACCCTACAATTTTTACCAGAAAAAATGGGTTGTTAGCCTCCTCCTTTGAGGGGAAAGGAAAAATTAATTTCCCTAGCTCCCAATCCTATAAGCTTTAGGGAGCTGAGTACTGTCAACTGTCAACTGTTAACTATCAACTGTTGAATGATTATGTGAGGAAAATTATGCGTCGGCTTCGGTTTTTGGTTGTGGCGATCGCTCGTTATGGCAAACAAGAAATATGGGTTTGTAACTAATTATAATCCCTAGGGAAACTTTAATGGTCAAAGACCGTACTGAAAAAACTGTGGGGGGCGTTACAGCGGTTCCCGCTGTTATGAGGTACAGTAACAGCAATTAGCAAACCAATTTCTTAAATGTTGAGGATTCATTAAGTTGAGGGCTACTGCAATTATTCTATCAATCATGGAGGTGGTAGTTGGAGCGAACATCCGCACAAAAGATTTGAGTTGTGACCCTGACGGGGTGACAACCCCGTCAAAACATGCGTAAAATCAAGGACATAGCCCTCAAACCTCTCTGAAAGAATGGCAGTTTGTTGCGTCTTATTCTTATTAACTCACCTATAATCTCTTGACAGAATT
>NZ_BLAY01000363.1 GCF_020521235.1 Microseira wollei NIES-4236
CTTGGGCTACCATTCCTAGATGGTGATAGTCGCTAGCAGCACTGTAGAAATCATTTGCATCTTCATAAATTTGGAGAGCCTTTTGGTAAAAAGCGATCGCCTGATCAAACCGCCGTTGCTCTTGGGCAATATAGCCGAGATTGTGATTAGCAGTGGCAATCTTGTCATTGACGGAGGGGTCATTTAAAGCTGTCAGTTCATCGAGAATTTCTTGATAAACCACTCTTGCTGTTTCTAAGTCAGCACTTTGAGCAGCTTCATTAGCTTGGTTATTCCGCAGATACATCCAGAAATCAAAAGCATCTCGCCCCTTTGCCTTTGCTTGTGCCAAGTGGATGCCAATTTGGTTCAGCACCCGTTCTTGCAGGGACTTGAATTCTGGTTTGCGCCCCCATCGCTGATATACCTCCCCCAAGGCTTGCAGAATTGCTTGAGCATAAGCCCAATCCTGCTGCTGTTCTGCCAGTCGTAAGTGTTGCAAGAGGTTCGGTTCTTCCACTCGCAGCACAGAGGTTGCCAATTCCGCATTGCTGATGAGTTCTCTATCGTATTTAGCCGCCAACAGTGCGTAGAAAACCAGCAACTTTTTTTCCAGGGTATTTATTACCTCCTGCGAACCTTTTGTATCTAACTGTTGTCGCAAATACCAAGGCAGTGCTGGGTGAATTTTGTAGATACTTTCTCCCAGATATTCCAGAATTCCTGCGTCGGCAGCTTCGTTTAGCAACCCTATCCAATCGGGTTTCTGCAAGTTTTCTCCAAACACCACCCGATATGCTTGTCCCCAATCGATATCAGGATGTGCTGAAAAAGCATCGAGGCAATCTGCATTCACTCGCTCAGAAAATAGCGCTAAAAACGGCAAATGCTGCCGCGCCCGTGCTGATAACTTGGCAAACGAATAATCCAACGACACCGTTAGCGATTTCTCTCTGCCTTCCTCCTCTGCACCCTTGAACGTATCCAATCCCCGCCGCAATGCCTCGATTAACTGCACGGGTGTCTGGGTTTTCAGGTGAGGCAATACCACCCGCAAGGATAGCGGATGTCCCCCCAATAGTTTCAGCAACTCCAGATATTCTTTTGGCAGTTTCGCCCGATTAATCTCGGCTTCTTGCAGAATCTTCGCCGCTAACTCTTCTACATCCTGTTTTACCAGTCCCTGCAAACTCAGCAGCGCGTAACCGCAATCTAACCAACGTTCTTCCCGCCGACTGGTAATCAGTACCCAAGTTTGTCCCCCGCGCAATTCCTTGAGAAACCGCTTCAATTCCTCTCTTTCGGCGGCGGGTAACAAAGGCGAATTTCCTGCTGGAAACCCATTGACGGGTTCAAAGTTATCCCAAATCAGCAGACAAGGATGGGTTTGCAAATATTGTCGCACCACCGCTTGCTGTTTTTCTGGCATTAACTGGGCGAATCTCTCACCCCCCAACGCCCTGCCTATTTGATTCACCACCTGACTCAACCCCGCACCGCGCTCAAAGCTAGTGAAGAAAATGCCCCCCGTGCGTCCTTGGGTGTCATCCAACCAGCGAGCAAATCCCCCTGCCAACTCGGTTTTGCCAACGCCGCCCATTCCCTGCAACAACACAACATAATTTTGGCGAAAAGCGCGTTCTAACCGCAAAATGTCGTAATCTCGCCCGATGAAGCCATAGGCGCTGACTTCGGGTAAATCGACGATTTGGGATTGGCTCGTTCCCTGGCTCCTGCCTGGGAACGCGATTTTGGATTGGGGGTTTTCTGCTGCGGCGATTAAGTCTTCAAAACTGGGTTCTGTAGTTTTGGGAGTAAACGGCGTGTAGGGTTCCTGCTGATACAATACCGGCACCAGCCAATCTTGCAACGGTAAATTTCCCTTCGGACTGGGGCGCAGCTTCTGGATGGACATCGATTTCCGCCCCGCCGCTACTGCACTGGCGATGCTTTCCCCCCGCACCAATTCCCCATACAGGCGTGCCATAAAGTGTTTCGCCCCTTCGGCATAGACGGAATAAGCCATAGCCACGACGCCTTTTGCACCCAATTTCACCAACTGTCCCGCCACTGATGAAAAGGGTTCTTCTCCCGCTTGTCCCGATTTGCAAGCATTGAGCAGAAAAATCGGCACGCGACAATCGGTTAAATATTGGGCAATCTCCCTAGCGGTGACAATTTCCGGCTTGCCTTGCGCGTCTTCAAAGACTAAAACCCCCTGCCCCGATGTGCCAAATTGAGTCTGGATGCTGTTGCTATTCGCTTCAAAATCCCCATGCCCGTCAAAATGGACGATGTGATAAAACCCTTTATGCGCCTGAAGTTCGGCCTCAAACTGCTTTAAACTAGGGGGACGCAACACTTTGAGATTCACCTGCTGCCGAATCGGTTGCAGCGCTTCTAATACGGGACGGGCGATGGTTTGAAAATTAATGTCGCGATCTCCATAGGGTCGCGCAATGACGAGTAAAATATTTAACTTCTCATCCGACATTGCCCCCATCTCAGCCCGCACGGCATAACTGCTGAGACTGCGGTAAGTTCCTGCCAGCAACGGCGCGAGAAATTGGTAATCCGGCGAGTACAGCAATTCCCAAGGTAAATTTAGTATCTCCGGTTCATCGGAAATAATACTGAGTTCGCAGCCATCCAACCCTTCTCGCGTCGCCTCCTGAAAAAATGTCCGCGCTTCCTCGCTGCTGCGGAAGATGATGTCAAACAGTTGCTGTCCCCAAGCTTGCAATTTCTCTTCTATCTGTTGTGCTTTCTGGGGTTCGAGTCCGTAGGGAAAGCGCAGGTATTGTTCTAAATACCACCGCAAGTCTATCAGTGCTTGCTCGTCAAATGGGTGTTGAAATGGTACTTCTGGTGCAGAGCGAGGCGTTGATTGTCCGCGTTGCCAGGAAAGTTGGATGGAATTTGCTACATGATGGACGCGCAACCAATTTCTCGCCATGTCTGCTCTGCTGGTTATGCCGATTGATGCTATGTTAACTCAGTAATTCACGCAGAGTGGGTTTGATTCCGGATACATGGGGAATAGCCGGGACACGGCACGATTAAAGTTATCTGTTTGTCCGAGATATCTCTGATGCCGTGTTCCTACGCCACAACCCGGTCGATTATCCATCATTATCCGCCGGGACACGGCACGATTAAAGTTATCTGTTTGTCCGAGATATCTATGATGCCGTGTCCCTACGCCACAACCCGGTCGATGATCCATCATCATCCGCCGGGATACGGCACGATTCAAGTTATCTGTTTGTCCGAGATATCTCTGATGCCGTGTCCCTACGCCACAACCCGGTCGATTATCCATCATCATCCGCCGGGATACGGCACGATTCAAGTTATCTGTTTGTCCGAGATATCTCTGATGCCGTGTTCCTACGCAACAACCCGGTCGATTATCCATCATCATCCGCCGGGACACGGCACGATTAAAGTTATCTGTTTGTCCGAGATATCTATGATGCCGTGTCCCTACGCCACAACCCGGTCGATTATCCATCATCATCCGC
>NZ_BLAY01000364.1 GCF_020521235.1 Microseira wollei NIES-4236
TCAAAATATTGTGGCAGAAATAGATAGCTTAAAGATGCCGTGCCCCTACAAAATGGCGGAACTGTAGGGGCACGGCATTCAAAATATTGTGGCAGAAATAGATAGCTTAAAGATGCCGTGCCCCTACTTCGGTTTCTCAGCGTCCTTGTCTTCCTCTGCATCTAAAAGTTCAGCCGCCTTGCTTCCCAACAGTCCAACAATGCCGCCAATTCCTGTTTGCCAGCTGGCGATGCTGTTTTCCAAGATTCGCACCTGATACTCGGATAGGGTAGGTTGAGATGACAGCCAAACCGATGTACCGCCAGAAAGCATGGTCAGGAACAGGACGGTGGAGAAGACTAGCAGGAAGGCGGGGGAAAGGTTAACTTTGTGCATACTGGTTTTCTTTTGGTTAAGGGATGTAGGGGCACGGCAAGCAAAATATTTTGGCAGATAGAGATAACTTAAAGGTGCCGTGCCCCTACTGTTCCAGCATCTTTAATAATTCCCGCAACGTGGTCAGAATAAGGTGTTGGGGTTATGTAAGAGTTATGTTTGCCTCTCGCACCCGCCAGCATCGCGCGCCAGTATCGCGCGCCAGCATTGCGCGCCAGCATCACCCGCCAGCATCACCCGCCAGCATCACCCGCCAGCATCACCCGCCAGTATCGCGCGCCAGCATCACCCGCCAGCATCACCCGCCAGCATCACCCGCCAGTATCGCGCGCCAGCATTGCGCGCCAGCATCACCCGCCAGCATCACCCGCCAGGGATTAAAATCCCTGGCTAATAGCTGAAGTCGGTTAAAACCGACTGATTGCGTGCGATCGCGACTTACCCACGACGAGGCCAGAAACCCGGTTTCTTCGTCAATCTCTCGTTACCAAACCGACGATTTTTCATAGAAACCGGGAATATGAGCGTAACTTCTAACAATGTTTTCCGTCCGTTTTAACCGACGTTCGCTATGAGACAGCGATTTTAATCGCTGGCGGGTCAAGGCTACTAATGCAAGATGGAAATTAGGTAGAAGCGGCAGTAGGTAATGGCAAGGTCAGAAAGGTCACTTCGGGTATCGAAAACGGGACGAGAACAGGCTAAAGCAGCGTTTGAACGCAAAGGTTGGACACAGGACTACCTGGCAGGGTGCGTTCGCTGTACCAGGCAAGTTGTCGGTCAATTCTTTGGCGGAAAAGCCGTTGAAAAGCGTTTATTCCTAGCCATTTGCACGGAATTGGGGTTGGAGTGGGGCGATATTGCAGAATTGGAACCAGTAGGGCAACCAAAACCTTCTAGTATCGATGATTTGGTGCAGAGAGTACGAGAAACCATCCGCGACAAGATTCAGAAGCAGTGCGGCACGATGCGGGTGCTAGATATGACTGCGCCTATCGGGTTAAATGACATCTACACTCACGTCAATATCCTGGAAAAAATTACCGGACGCAGGCGCAAAGAGATTCCTGAATTACTGCAAGAGTGCGATCTTGATAACTTTGACCGCTTTGGACTAAGCGGAATTACTGAAAAAAGAGTGCCAGGGCTGGATGCTGTTAAGAAATATCCCAAACTGATGATTTTGGGTAAACCGGGAGCTGGCAAGACAACGTTTCTCAAGCATCTGGCAATCGAGTGTATTGGCGGGATGTTTCAGGCAGAGCGAATTCCTCTATTTATTACGCTCAAGGACTTTGCGGAAATGCCGAAACAGCCTGATTTATTGGACTATTTGATTCAGCTATTTAGTAGCTATGGCTTTGCATCAAATGATACTTCTGTCGAGCAGTTACTCAAACAAGGTAACTTGCTGATTCTTCTCGATGGTTTAGATGAAGTGCGGGAATCTGATAGCAGTCGAGTTTTGCAGCAAATCCATCACTTTGCCAAGCAGTTTGACGGGAACCAATTTGTAATCACCTGTCGCATTGCTGCACGGGAATATACTTTTGAGCAATTTACTGAAGTTGAAATTGCTGACTTTGACGCTCAACAAATTGCCTACTTTGCTAATCGGTGGTTTTCAGGGAAAGACGATCGGGTTAAAGCAGAGCGATTTATCCAGAAACTAAAAAAAGACAAGCCAATCCGAGAACTGGCAACGAACCCGCTTTTGTTGACCTTGTTGTGCTTGGTGTTTGAAGAATCCGGCAGCTTTCCTTCGAATCGCTCCGAGCTTTATAAAGAAGGCTTGGATGTGCTGCTCAAAAAGTGGGACGCGAAGCGAAATATTGAGCGCGACCAGGTATATAAAAAGCTATCTCTGAAAAGAAAGGAAGATTTGCTCAGTCAAATTGCCCTGGATACCTTTGAACGGGGCGATTACTTTTTCAAACAAAAAGAAGTCGAACGATATATCACCGATTACATCCGCAACTTGCCCGATGCCAACACTGACACAGAGGCATTGCAATTGGACAGCGAAGCTGTGCTGAAATCAATTGAAGCGCAGCATGGATTGTTGGTAGAACGGGCAAGATGTATCTATTCTTTCTCGCACCTAAGTTTTCACGAGTATTTCACGGCTAGAAAAATTGTCGAAAGTCCAAACCCCCAAGCTTTGGAACAAGCACTGCAAAGTTTAGTCGGTCACATCACTGAAAAGCGCTGGCGAGAAGTTTTTTTGCTAACGGTGGGGATGTTGCCCAGTGCAGACTATCTGTTGCAGTTAATCAAACACCAGATTGATAGTCTCTTGGCAGGTGATGAAAAATTGCAGCAGTTCCTTGTCTGGGTTGAGGAAAAGTCTCGTTCTGTGGAAGCAGCGGATAAACCCGCTGCTGTTAGAGCTTTTTACTTCGCCCTCGACCGCGCCCTCGACCGCGCCCTCGTCCGCGCCCTCGTCCGCGCCCTCGACCTCGCCCTCGACCGCGCCCTCATCCGCGCCCTCGACCTCGCCCTCGACCGCGCCCTCATCCGCGCCCTCGACCGCGCCCTTGACCCCGTCCTCGATCGCGCCCTCGACCTCGCCCTCGACCCCGCCCTCGATCCTGCCCTCGACCCTGAATTGCAGCGACAGCTGAAACAGCTCAAACACCAGCTACCGGATACAAGAGACTGGGAAAATTGCCAGCGGTGGTGGCAGGCAAATGGTCAAGTCTGGACTGAGGAACTGAGATCCGTAATGATTCAACACCGCAACATCGGTCACGACTGGCAGTTCAGCGACTCTCAGAAAAAACTGCTACAGCAATACCAGGGCGCAAATAAGTTGCTGGTTGACTGTCTCAACAGCGATTGTTATGTCAGCCGCGAAGTGCGACAGTCGATTGAGGATACGTTGCTGTTGCCGTGGCGGGGTTGAAGGGGGAGTCAATTTCAGGGGGCGCTTTTGGGGCACGGCATCTTAGATCCTGTGGCTAATCGAACCATATTGTTGATGCCGTGCCCCTACCACGGATCGCCTGCCGCCCCATCCCCTGGCGCTTTTGGGGCACGGCATCTTAGATCCTGTGGCTAATCGAACCATATTGTTGATGCCGTGCCCCTACCA
>NZ_BLAY01000365.1 GCF_020521235.1 Microseira wollei NIES-4236
GCTGTACCTCACTTCATCCTGCGCGCTTGACAAACGAAGCCAAAAGGCTGTACCTCACTTCATCCTGCGCGCTTGACAAACGAAGCCAAAAGGCTGTACCTCACTTCATCCTGCGCGCTTGACAAACGAAGCCAAAAGGCTGTACCTCACTTCATCCTGCGCGCTTGACAAACAAGCCAAAAGGCTGTACCTCACTTCATCCTGCGCGCTTGACAAACAAGCCTAGGACTTACGCAACAACACTAACGGGACTTACGCACGTCGAGTCCAGAAACCGGGTTTCGACCTAGATCTCTAGTTTCCCAAGCAACGATTTTTCATAGAAACCCGGTTTCTTTGCGTAAATCCTGACTAAATATGGTGCTTGATCGGGGAGTTGACATCCTCACCGCCCTAAAAGTGCGGTGATTCCTAAGACTCACGACGCGCGGTTTCTGCTTCATCGCAACTGCCTCCACCCTTAAGGGATTTGGTCTTAAGTTCGCTCCACAGACTGAAACGGTGTGTCCCACCGCCATATGTATCGAAATCTCATGGAGATTTCTGATGTACTTTGTTGATTCAGGGGATGCTTACACCCATTGCCCCGTCCTCTTTTCCCGGTCTACCGATTTTTCTGCGCCGTTGCCAGTCTGGCAAACTTTGGTGTTAGGCTTTATGTCTCCATCGTCGCGGGTGGGTCAGTGACCACAACAATTCTACCATGTCAAGCCGTCCTCAAAGGACGGGGTTTCAAACCCATTTTTTCTGATGAACTACCCAACGTTGAAGCTGTCGTTACCAACGTTGAAGCTGTCGTTACCAACGTTGAAGCTGTCGTTACCAACGTTGAAGCTGTCGTTACCAACGTTGAAGCTGTCGTTACCAACGTTGAAGCTGTCGTTATGATAGCTGGAACACCTGTTGTAGGGGCGGGTTTATCTATATTTATGCTTCTCCATCAAAATATCTATAAACCCGCCCCTACTGTATTCCATCAAGTCGCTTTCCCGCTATCAGCCTTCTCAAACTTGTCCTAACCCGCCCCTACTAAGCTGCTACGCACCTAATTTGAGAGCCAAATTTTACCTTCTTCTTGTGGGGTGGGCATCTTGCCCGCCTCTTTATTGGATTTAAATGCGTAGCAGCTTAACGTTGAGGGGCGGGTAGTTCAGCGAAGCTTGATACTAGGCAATTCCAACTAATTTTGCACTCAGATCCCACATGCGCTCGGCTTTTTCATCATCGCGCGCTTGGCGAGAAACTCTTTGCACAAACGATTTGCCATCTTTCTTCTGGCGATTCCCCCAACTCCAATAAGCACCGGATTGTCTGTACTCAGGATCTGCCATCACCGCTGCAACTCGCTCGCCTGCTAACTCCTGAGACACGTACCCCCCCGTGATGTACTTCTGGAACAAGGGGAAGAGTTTCTGGAACAAGGGGTAGTGGTTGCGGAATAAGGGCGTATCTGCGACGCATCCGGGATAGAGAGAAGAGAAGGTAATTCCAGTGGACTCGTGATAGCGCCGATGCAGTTCCCGCATGGTCAGCACGTTGCAGACCTTGCTGTCTTTGTAAGCTTTGACGGGTTCAAATTTCTTGCCATCAGCCATCGAAACTGGATCTTTAAATCCTGCTTCAAAGCCCTCCAAATTTCCTAAGTCTGGACGCGGATAAACCTTCCCACCCGGCTCATCTGGGTTGTGAGTTACAGTGCCTAAAATCACCAAACGCTTATCGGGATACACGCACTTTTTCAGATCTTCCAGCAACAGGTTGCACAAGAGAAAATGACCCAGGTGATTGGTGGTCATAGTCAATTCAAACCCTTCTGGGCTTCGCAACGGCTCTTTGAGCAAAGGCATATAAATTGCCGCGTTGCACAATAAAGCATTTAATGGTCTGCCGCTGGCTTGGAATTCCCTGGCAAACCGCCGCACGCTCTCCAAATCCCCCAGGTCGATTTGCATCAGGGTGAAGCTACCCTGGGGTATTCCGACGGCAGTAGCCGCTTCGCCGCCCTTCCGTACATCCCGGCAGGCCATAATTACATGCCAGCCACGTTTGACAAGGGCTTTCGCTGTGTACAAACCCACCCCTGAAGAGGCTCCCGTAACGATCGCTGTTGGCTTGTAATGTTGCGCCATTTTGTTAAAACTTTGTTGATTGCTATTGGTTCTTGGCAGGATCTCAAACTGCTGAGCTACCATCTCTCAGCCTTCGAGATGCCCTCATGATTATTCAGGATATTGCCAAAGCTGCCCAATCTCAACTGGGGCTAACTTAGGGTCTGTGGCAGGTCATAGTCATAACGATTATGATTTTACTAAGGGGGTCAAATTATCTATCAACACCATAAAAAATAACAATGGCTCATTTAACTCAACGTCGCCCTGAAAATGCCAGCGGCGATTTCTACGTCGATTACACTTGTATTGATTGCGACACCTGTCGCTGGATGGCAAAAGATGTGTTTCATCGTGCTGGGGAACAATCGGCAGTTTATCATCAACCTGAGAACGAAACAGAAAGATTGCGAGCGATGCAGGCTTTATTATCTTGTCCTACGGCTTCTATTGGTACGGTAGAAAAGCCGAAAGATATTAAAGTCGCTCAGCAAAGTTTTCCAATTTTAGTGGAGGACAATGTTTACCATTGCGGCTACCATTCTGAGGCTTCCTACGCTGCGGCAAGTTACTTAATTGTACGACCGGAAGGCAATATTTTGGTTGATTCGCCTCGGTTTGCAGCACCGTTGGTTAAGCGCTTAGAAGAGATGGGTGGCATTCGCTACATGTATCTGACGCACCGGGATGATGTGGCGGATCATCAGAAATTTCAGCAGCATTTTGGGTGCGAGCGCATCCTGCACAAGGATGATATAACTTCCGGAACTCGCGATGTAGAAATCCAGCTTTCTGATACCGAACCGATGCAATTTGCACCGGATTTGTTAATTATACCAGTTCCCGGTCACAGCAAAGGTCATACTGTTTTATTGTCCAACAATAAGTTTCTGTTTACGGGCGACCATCTCGCTTGGTCAGAAAGTTGGAAACAGTTAGTTGCCTTCCGAGATTATTGCTGGTATTCCTATGCCGAACAAATTAAATCGATGGAAAAATTGGCTGCATATTCCTTCGAGTGGGTGTTACCAGGTCACGGAAGGCGATATCATGCTGACCGAGAAACAATGGGGCAACTTTTGCAGCAATGCCTCGCTTGGATGAAATCGCAGTAGTAGGGACAGGGCATTTTTTCGGTTGTCGCAATCAGCGAGAATTTAATCTTGCCATAGTCGGGGCACGGCATTTTTTCGGTTGTCGCAATCAGCGAGAATTTAATCTTGCCATAGTCGGGGCACGGCATTTTTTCGG
>NZ_BLAY01000366.1 GCF_020521235.1 Microseira wollei NIES-4236
TGGGCTTCTTCGGCAGGTGAGATGGATTTTATAGCGGATTGTGACTTAATAGAATACAATTGATTTTCCGTAAGTTAATAGCCCGTGTAGACGGGCTGAGTTTGTATAGCGGCACCCTTAAGGGTGCCGCTATACAAACTCAGGCCACAAGGGCTGTATTCCAGCAAGTCGCTTTCCCGCTATATCCTTGGTTGTGAACTTAGTTCATGCACGTCTCTTGCAAAAGTCCTACAAACTATGTTCGTAGTAAGTAAGTATTCGGTAGGAATGACTTTAGTCCTCTATAGTTCAGGACTTATATCATGTCCTTAGGTATCGGTAGTGTATGGATGGCTAATTGCTCGCTTGCTAATTGCTAATTGCAAGCTTGTCAATTGCCTCCAGAGCAGCCATTAGCGATTAGCTATTAGCAGTTACACAACCGTTGCTACTGGAGATGATATAAATTGATCGCCCTGAATGCGGGAGAGCCAAATAGAAAGCTAGGGAATTAGGTTACATTCAAACATCTTATTGGCAATTGGCCCAGCGACTCGATTGATAAATTGCTGACGCATCTCAGGATTCTTCTGCAACATTTCGATCGCTTTTGCCTTTTGATCCGCTTCTTTCCCGCCGTCAGCTTGTGAACTTGTTGCGGACTTAGACTGAGGTTGCATCTGAGCGACCTCTTCACAGGAAGCATTTTGGTATTTGTTGATGACCAGATTGGCAGCTATATCCAACGCTTCCTTGGATGTAAAGTTGGCACAAGAACTGACAAATATTGCTAGAGAAATCAAAGCAGTTAGAAACAACAGATGAGACTTTTTCATCAAGTCCTCCTCTCTAGGGAATAACTTTACAGTCAAACATTTTATTGGCGATGGGTGGTGCCACGCGATTGATAAATTCTTTACGGATCTCAGGATTCTGCCGCAACATTTCAATCGCCTTAGTCTGGAGTACTGCTTCCGGTGTCCCCCCTGTTGGCGCACTCTTTTTGGATTGGGGTTTCATCTTGGATAAGTCTTCACAGGAAGCATTTTGGTATTTTTCGATCGCGAGATTGGCGGCGATATCTAGCAAAGCTTCTGGATTTGGTAATGTAACTTTCTCACTCGGCAATGAGGGTTCCTGATTGGGTTTTTGACTCGGCAGTGGAGAATTCTGAGGCGGAGGTGGCAAGGGAGGCAATGGTTGTAGAAAAGCCTTGCCACCAATTCCTACAATTATGATGATGGAAGTGAGAATGCCTAGAAACAGATGTGACTTTTTCATGAATTTATCCTCTTGATTTGTTGGAATCTAATACCAATATTCCATCCCTAGCAACTTGCGTTAATAGACCTCTCCAATAAATCAAGCCAAAGACTGCTCGTGTCGCCTATCCCACAAGAGTTTTTGCAGGAGTTTATTGAGCGATCGCTAGCATATTTTACCCGCATCGCACCCCCACCCATCATCCCCGACCGCACCTCTTGACGGTTGTCCCCATTGCCGCTATGCTCAACAACTATAGGTTGCCAGACCTAAACCGGACGGCAACCTATGTGGCTGGAAAATCTAGTAACGCTGCCCAAAGCCGCTGAAACAGCAATGGACAGCTTGACCCCCCAAACTGACACGACCAGTCGGGAGGCTAGTTGAGAATTGTAACATTTTCTCGGTAGCCACCCTACTTTCTCATGCCAGTGGGGTGGCTAGATTTTTGGCTTTTCCGAGGAAAACCGAAAAATCAGGAGAAAATATCATGGCAGAAGAGTTTTTGCGAGACTCTGGCGGATCTGTTCGTCCAAATTCTGACGCAGGCGAAGACGATCGGGAAGTCGTGCAGATGTTTATTGTCAGTTCTCTGGAGGGGGTGACGGAAACAATTCATACCTTGTACGCAACAGAATTTGCGGAGGTTAGCGAGTGGAGTCCGCCGCAACCAACGGGAAAACCTGGCAAGGTGGTAACCATTCTTACCCGTTACCGCAAACGGCGACCGATTAAATTAAACATGAGAAAATCGGGACGTTAATTTGTCGATTTGTGGGGCAGGCGAGACGCCTACCCCACAAAGCCAAAAAATTCTTGTGGGGTGGGCCGAAAAGCCCGCCTCTGGATCTAATCAAAGCGATCGCACAAAACCCATCAATGCACAAAAAAGCGATATGGCACAATCGGAACAAATGGTTGAGGGTCGAATCATGACAGGAATAATGCCGAAAATATTACCACTGGAAAACGGCGATCGCATCACAAGGGCAGAATTTGAACGACGCTACGATGCCATGCCCAACTTGAAGAAAGCCGAATTAATTGAAGGAGTTGTATACGTGGGATCGCCAGTCCGAGTTATTCACGGCACACCACATGCGCTAATTTTGACACTCTCAGGTCTAAAGACGCTCTCGTTCTGCGGACAGAGAAGGCTTTTGCCAAAGCCTAACTCTCGCTGCGGTCGTCAAACACCGCCTACCCAGTAAGCCTAAGTCCAAGCGAAGAAAAGCTGGCTACTTTACGCAAAATATTTGCAGAAGCATTCA
The DNA here is from genome assembly GCF_020521235.1 of Microseira wollei NIES-4236. Lineage (GTDB taxonomy): Bacteria > Cyanobacteriota > Cyanobacteriia > Cyanobacteriales > Aerosakkonemataceae > Microseira > Microseira wollei. The sequence goes on from NZ_BLAY01000366.1 coordinate 2,514, forward strand.
GATCGGCATTAATAACCAAACCGTTGGAAGAGCAATACAAACCACGATATATGCGCTTACCAGATGCTTTCCACCCTTCTGGCTTTTCGCCATATTTGGGCAGGGAGTCACCATCAAGAAAGCTAGCCTGAGAAGTTTAAGCTTCTTCAGTTTCTATAAACCTAATATCGTGCAAAACGCAAAACTGCTTCAGTCGCTCTTTTAGTTTTCCCAAAGGCATCTGAACAAATTTCTGATTCTCGATTCGACCAAGATTAGCGCTTTCCTTAAAGCCTTCATTCCAGCCAATAACTAAAGTGCCAATTTGGTATTTTAAGCAATGTTGAACGATAATCTTAGCCGCCTTGTTAATCCCCGAAGCGCATTTGATGGTTACGCTTGCGAGTAATCCTATCCAACCATTTATCCCAGTATCCCTCTGACTTACCCTGTTTGCGAGTCGATACCTTTTTATTCCACAATTGATTCATTGCCTTCATAGCACGAGCATCAATCAAGAAAGAGTTGCCCAAGGTATCGACACATGCCGTTAGATTGTCGGCAGTTCCTAAGTCTATCGACAAGGCACGATTGATATCTAAATCGTGCTTTTCTTTTTGGACTGGATAGGACAGAGCAAGATAGAATGCACCATTCTTAGGTAGGATGGTAAATTCTTTAATCTTTGAGCAGTCGATGTTTGATGGCATCGGCAGAAAGAACTCCGATATCCCAAACCACCTTCTAACTGTTAATCCCAGAGA
>NZ_BLAY01000367.1 GCF_020521235.1 Microseira wollei NIES-4236
GTCCGTTCTGCAACTTTGACCTCAAGCTTGTGGGAATAGTCTTCGAGTTGCTGATACAGGCGCGCATTTTGCAGCGAGATAGCAGCTTGGGAACAGATCAGGTTGAGCAGTTCGACGCGATCGCGCGAAAATGCTCCCGTGGCTAAATTATTTTCTAGGTAGACGATTCCGAGTAATTTGCCTTGGTTGAGCAGGGGACTGCACATGAGACTCTGGGGACGCTGACTCATCAGATAGGGATCGACGGTGAAGGAAGATTGCTCTCGCGCTGCATGAAGGACTAGCACTTCTTTTGTGTGCTTGACGCGGTTAATGATGCTGAGGGGAACACAGGGACTTTCATCCAGGGGGGTTGATTCTAACATGCAGGTTTGAGCGTCCCCACAGCTAACGACCACCTGCCACTCTTGGTCGTTGAGTAAAATTAAAGCACCGCGCGAGGCTCCGGCATTCTCCATCACGACTCGCATTAGGGTTGAGAGTAACTGTTGGAGTGCAATTTCCCGCGAGAGGGTTTGGGAAGCTTTGATAACGGCGGCTAGATCGAGAACCGATGTAGTTCCCGTGCTGGTGGCATGAAGAATTTCTGTGGAGATCTGGGTAATACTTTGACTGGGATCTTGCCGCAGTTTTTCGGTTTGCCGGATGGGGGTGAGAAGTTGGGGATAGCGTTTTTCTAAGTCTGAAGTTTTGGCTAATGCCCCCCATTTGGCATAACAATAATATGCTTCAAGCATGTAGCCGGCGGCGACTTTTTCTTTGCCCCAATCGAGATAGAATTTGGCGGCGAGTTCGTTAGCGAGGGCTTCTTCTTGGATGTAGCCGTTTTCTTTGGCAAGGGAGATCGCGCGATCGTAAAGCTCGATCGCTTCTAGTCGATTCCCCACTATTTGTTGGTATTGAGCATCGACTAAATCGACTTTGTGCGACCAATTCATAGGCGCATGGTCTGCCAATCGTTTGATTTTTTCTCGATCGGAGAGCGCCTGTTCGAGACAATGGTATTGTGCGTCAGGGGGAAGACTCGAATACAAGGCTAAGCGCACGAGGGCATCATAAAAATAAAATAAATTTCCGGAGACAAACGACGCAATAGCGCGGTGAAACTCAGCAACTCGTTCTAAGTTAGTAATGGCATTTTCGTAGTCGTAGAATAGGTAACAGCCAACGGCTTTAAACAGATGCGCCACTGCAATGCCATGAGCATCTTTAATGGCATACTGCTGAGGTAAATCCAGGGTTTCATCGTAAGCTTCGCCAATCAGAAGGCAAGGATTATCGGACTGTCCCAGCAAATTCAACACATGCTGGCGATAGGTTTGATTCCAACGGAGAAAGACAGGCTGTTTCAGTTGGGCGAGCGCCTGACTATAAGTAGCCATCGACTGAGCCAACTCGGATAATTCAAGGCTTGAGAAATAGGCGGTGTAACCATGTATCTGAGCAAAAATTGCGGTAGTTTCTAGATCTCCTGTTTCTAGCCCGATCTGATAGCCGACTTGTAAATCACTTAAAATGCTGCGCCAGCTTTCTTTCCAATGTCGCACACCACCGTGGAAGCGGGATAGGGTTTTAGCCTGTACGGGCAAACTGGGTAATTTTTCTAAAATTTTCAGTGCCAATTGCCCAAATTCATAACCCAGATCGACCTCACCCACAGCACTGCACAAAATCATGCCGTAGGTGGCATAGCCCGGTGCTGAGAACGCGGTGTTACCCGTTTGAATAGATAGGCTAACCATCTTGAAAAAGATGAACGGCATCAGGTGAGGAGCACCCAGTACCACGACTCCAGCTAACCGGAATAATACCCGCATTGCCGCCAGTAGTTTGGGTTCTGTCATCATTGGCAGGTGAATCAATTCTGCCACTGGGCGATCGGCTAAGCTGGCATTGATTTGGGCTAATCCTCGCCCAAAATCTTCTGGAGCTGGGTGTGCTGGTAACTCAATCCCTAATTGTTGCAGAGTGGTGAATCCTAACTGAATGGCTTCCTGGATTTGGCTTTGGGCAACGTGAGATTGAATTTGAATTTCGCAGAACGGAATGCGATCGAGGAGTGATTCAACCTGATGCAGAGCAAGGGTAAGCCAGCGTTCTGTTTCAGCAAAATCACCAACCAGACAGGTATTACTAGCCAGTTCAGTATGGAGCATCAGGGTGAAATCATAGTGCTGTTGCCAACTATTTTCTGGCAAGAGATCTATGCTCAGTAGCAGATAACTCAAGGCGGTTTGGTAAGCCGTTGCGGCTTTTGCTTTTTGTCCGGCTTTGAGGTTGAGTTGAGCTAGATACTCTCGCTCGGAGGGCTGCTCCAGGAGATGAATGGCTTGGTTTAAGTGATTGACAATTTCAAAAATCCGCTCATTACATTCCTGCTCAGACCAGCTATGAAGAAACTGTCTGCCAATGGTTTGATGAACAGTCGCTCGCTCGGCATCATCAATCAGAGAATAGGCGGCTTGTTGAACGCGATCGTGCAGAAAGCGATAGGTCACATTTTCCACCTTGTTAGCATTTGCGTCTTGTTGCTCATTGCCCACATAGAACTTGTAGACTTCACTCTGCGGAATGACTAGCCCTTCTTGAAGCGCTTTCCACAGAGCATCCGCCCCATCAGATTCGCTCTGTTCAGAGATGATCGCCAAGGTATTCAAATCGAATTGGTTACCAATACAAGCGGCAAGTTTCAACACCTCCTGCGTCTCCACCGAAAGTTTCTGCAACTGCAAGGCCATAAACTCCACCACATCATCCGTCAATGCCAACTGCCGCACCGCAGTCATGTCACATTGCCAGTAACCCAATTCTGACTGGAACTCAATCCAACCCTCCTGATGCAGTGCTTTAAGAAACTGGGTCGTAAAAAAGGGATTCCCTTTTGTTTTCTGATACACCAATTGTGTCAGGGGGTGAGCCAGTTCATTGCTACAACTCAAGGTATCTGCTACCAACTGATTGACCGTCATTTCTACTAAGGGTTCTAGAGTAATTGTATTGACGGTCGATTGTGCTTTCTGAATTTGTTCCAGCGTCAGCATCAAGGGATGAGCCGGAAACACTTCATTGTCTCTATACGCTCCCAAAATCAGTAAATATCCCGCACTCGCTTCGCTCATCAATAACTTCAGCAAGTTCAGGGAAGCCGAATCTGCCCATTGCAAGTCATCCAAAAACATTACCAAGGGATGTTCTTTTGTGGTGAACACCTGGATGA
>NZ_BLAY01000368.1 GCF_020521235.1 Microseira wollei NIES-4236
GGCAACAATCTTGTATTGCACCCCATTGAAAACCACTGCAAAAAAGGTCAAAGATTTAGAGAAAAACAAGAAACAAGATAACTCAGGAAAATCTGCTCAACTGCTACAAGTTCTAGGCAAGTGCCGATATCAGCACCCAATCCCTGACTACAAACAAATTAATTTCATCATTCAAATCAATGACATGTAGGGACACGGCATCAGTAATTTTTGTCATCAGCGCCAAATTTTTCCGCTGCCGTGTCCCGGCAACAATCTTGTATTGCACCCCATTGAAAACCACTGCAAAAAAGGTCGAAATATATCAATCTTTGGCTTTCCCAACGTTAATGGGTGGGAAAATACGCCCTAGCCCTTGCCATATCGCCCCACCATCTAAAGTTTCGTAACAAAACCCACGGATATCTTGACAGTTGTCCCCAATCGGACTAATCTCACTCTTTAAGGTTGCTTCAGTTCAACGACAGCAACCCGTGTCCGCCTAAAAATCTAGTACGCTGCCCAGTGCCGCTTGGAACCGGCAAAGGACAGCTTGACCCCCACACTGTGAACAGCAGTCTGGAGGCTAACAGAGAATTTTAACATTCTCCGTAGCCACCCTGCTTTGCGCTGCTTGCGGGGTGGCTAGATTTTTTGGTTTCCAATCCAAAAAAAACAGGAGAAAATATCATGGCACAAGATTTTTTGTCTGATGCTATCGGATCTTCGCATCCAAATTCCTCGCCAGAAATGCCGGAACGCGAACCGATCCGGTTTCTGATTATCGGTACCCGCGAGGGAGTGATGGAAGAAATCAAGAATTTTTACGCCATCGGATTTGCCGAGGTTGATGAATGGAGTCCCTTGACGCCATTACCTAAAACCGATTTAGTGATGACCATCCTCATTCGCTATCGGAAGCAACCTGCCACCGATTTATCGACGAGGAAATCGGGACGGTAAGGTGTAGTTAGCTATTTGCCCGGTAATCGATCTTACTGTTGGCAAATCAAAAAACCTAACTGCGATTTTACCCCGCCAGGGAATTTATTCCCTGGCTAATAGCTCAAGTCCACTCAAGTGGACTGAAAGAAAGTCAGGACTTACGCAACGCCTCTAGATATAGGGGCAATCACGGGGGATTGCCCTACAAAACACTATATATGGACGATCTGCGTAATATCATGTCCGGTCGATTACCCGTAATCAAAAGCCGGGACACGGCACGATCAAAGTTATCTGTTTGTCCGAGATATCTTTGATGCCGTGTCCCTACGCAACGAAGGGGTGAGGTTTTTTTATTATGGGCAATTCAACGGACATGATATAAGTCCTGAAAGTTTTCGATCGTAAGTATTTAGTCCTCTTCAGAGGACTTTCGCTACTCGCTGTGGGAATTTATTCCCTGGCGGACGTTGAAACTGGTGCAAGATGTGAACGCAAAAATTCGGGTTCCCTTCTCTCAACCCAACCTACAACAAATAACTTGGCTTTAAATCTGAAATCGCAAATCTGCAATCTGCAATTCCCTTCCTCATTCCGCCTTTGATTCAGGACTTCCAGACGCATCAGAATTACTCGCAGATTCCGTATATTCGCAAAAGATATTCAAGCCAATTTTGAGCAGATACAACACAATTATCGTCGAAATTGCCGGGTCGAGGGGCAAGCCGGATAGGGTGGTGAGGGAAACAATTAAACCCGTGAGTAAAGGGGCGCTGCCTGGGTTTTTGGTATATTCTTTGAATTGGGCGCGAAAGCCTTCATCGCCGCAGAGTTCTTGGCGGAGGACTTGCAGCGTCGTTTTCCAGAGGGATTGGCGCTTGCTGGGATCTTCATAGGCTTGACCTGTTTTTTTTGCCCACAGTTCGTCAAAACTATCATCGAGTCTGCCTTGCTTTTCTTCCAGGATGGCGAATGCCTCAAAAGCGGGTTCGTAATCTTGCAATAGCTGTCGTTTTTCGTTGATTTCGGGGGTGGTTAATTGGGTTTCCATGTTGATTTCACTCCTCGGTTGTTTCGCTGGCTTGTTGAATGGCTGTACGCCATTGTTCTGGCAATGCTTCGCCTGTTACCTCGCGCCAAATTGTGGCAAATTCGCTGTCTCCCAACTGTTTGAGCATTCGCCCTAAATCTTTGAGATCGGAGCCAATCCACTCTTCATTATGCTCCAGGTCGATGGCTAAGGAGTTGATGTAAATTTTCGCGGCTTCAGTCCAATTTGATTGGGCTTCCAGGGTTTTGCCCCATGCAGCTAGGGTTAAAGATGCGTTGCGCCAATCATTTGCTGCACTTAAGGCTTCAAATGCTGTTTGGAAATAGGTAACCGCAGCCTCAAAATCTCCTTGCTCTTTGGCAATTTGTCCTAGTTGTTGATACTCGTCTGAAGCATTGTAAGCATCCCCCGCATCTTCATAAATTTGGAGAGCCTTTTGGTAAAAACCGATCGCCTCATCAAACCGCCGTTGCTCTTGGGCTACCACTCCTAGATTGTGATACTGCCTAGCAGCACTGTAGAAATCCCCGGTATCTTCTTTAATTTGGAGAGCCTTTTGGTAAAAAGCGATCGCCTCATCAAACCGCCGTTGCAATTGGGCTACGATTCCTAGATGGTGATAGTCGCTAGCAGCATTGTAGAAATCATTTGCATCTTCATAAATTTGGAGAGCCTTTTGGTAAAAAGCGATCGCCTGATCAAACCGCCGTTGCTCTTGGGCTACCATTCCTAGATGGTGATAGTCGCTAGCAGCACTGTAGAAATCCCCGGTATCTTCTTTAGTTTGGAGAGCCTTTTGGTAAAAAGCGATCGCCTCATCAAACCGCCGTTGCAATTGGGCTACGATTCCTAGATGGTGATACTCTCTAGCAGCACTGTAGAAATCCCCCGCATCTTCAAAAATTTGGAGAGATTTTTGGTAAAAAGCGATCGCCTCATCAAACCGCCGTTGCTCTTGGGCTACCATTCCTAGATGGTGATACTCTCTAGCAGCACTGTAGAAATCCCCGGTATCTTCTTTAATTTGGAGAGCCTTTTGGTAAAAAGCGATCGCCTCATCAAACCGCCGTTGCAATTGGGCTACGATTCCTAGATGGTGATACTCTCTAGCAGCACTGTAGAAATCATTTGCATCTTCATAAATTTGGAGAGCCTTTTGGTAAAAAGCGATCGCCTGATCAAACCGCCGTTGCTCTTGGGCTACCATTCCTAGATGGTGATAGTCGCTAGCAG
>NZ_BLAY01000369.1 GCF_020521235.1 Microseira wollei NIES-4236
GAGTAGGGAGAGCTACTCCCGAATTTACGCCTGCGGACAAGAAGGAGCCGACTCCCTTGGTGGAAGCAGGAAGTCAAGCTGATACAAGTCTCATAGGTAGATTTGAGTAGGTTTGGCAGAGCGGAAACGACAAAAACCCTGCACCACAAAAATCAACTCGGTTTGTTAGCCACTTTTTTCACAGTGTTATTGATGACCACTCGCCACCCTGACGCCGTTCTCCTTTAGGCAGCGATTCGCAGTACAAACAGCACAACGCCTGCTATGGTGGTGCATCTTCAAGTGAGATAGATGCATCCTCAAGTTGTACTTTTATATGTTGCCAAAACTTCAGGAAAAAGGTATGTATTTTTAACGAAACATTATGGAGGCGATCGCTTATCCGATTTTAACGATTGAGTTGGCGATCTGCCTTGAGTATTAAAACATTCCTTCTCCCACTGGGGGAGAAGGGGAAAAATTAGGTATTCAATTGGCGCAGGCGGTTTTGTTCTTGATTGAATTGCTTTTGTTCTGGGGTGAGTAAGTCGTAGTCGATGGGCGATCGCATATCCCACTGCATTTCAGCTAAGAGTAACAAGCTGCACCCCATGACAATCCCGGTGGTGAGAAACTGCCAGCTACCGACATAAGGTAATATGCCGATAGCCAACAGATGAACCAACCCGGTGAGGATAAAAGTGCGCGATCCCATCCCTACCCCAGTAACCAGGTAACCCAAAGCACTCAAACCCAACCATAAAGGACAGAGGCGAATCAGTACCTCACCCCATCCCAGAAAAATGCTTAAATCGGTGAGGATAGCACCACCCACCATCAAAATCGCCCATTGATAAAGAACCCAAACCAGGCGTTCTACCCGTACCCAAAAGTGCGTCAGCGCTACCATCCCAACTGTACCCACCAAAGTCAGCGCCGACCAAAAAATTGCTTGCAGGCTCCAACTAAACGGGAGAAACTGAGCAGTCATAAAAATTGTTGCGGTAATCAAACCCCAGAGAAGAAATACCCGATCTATCCCCGTATAAAACCCTGAAAATCAAGTTTTTCCTCCTATTTTCCAGTTTATATGCAAAAGCCCTTGCAGATCCTGAAAGTCAAGGGCTTCTTGTTTGCTACGGAGGAGCGGTTCGGCGCCATTCACAAAAGTCATCCAGTATCTACCTTGAGTGCGAAGGTGAGCGATTTACAGATTTATTTAATATTTGCTTCAAATATCTTAACATAAGTAATTGCTTCAGGACTTTGGCCTAAATCTTCATGGTGTCTTGTTCCCAGGCTCAGCCTGGGAAGGCAGTTTTCAGCCTGGGAAGGCAGTTTTGCAGGCTCTGCCTCGTACAAGGAGGCAGAGTCTCCCGATCGGCATTTCCAGGTGGAACCTGGAAAACGAGAGGGACGAGAGGGACGAGAGGCGAGGGGAACGACTCAATCCTGGAAGACCATAATGCTGCCGGAATAGCAAGCTACCCAAACTTGGCGCGTTTGCGGATCGTAAGTAATTCCGATGGGATGACTCGCCACATTGACTTTTTGCAGGACTTTCATATCAGAAGTGCGAACTTTACTCACAGTATTCTCGTTGTAATTGACAACATAAAGTAATTGACCATCGTTGGATAAAACCATACTGCGCGGTGCATTGCCGGTTAAAACTTTATCGGTTACCTGACCGTTTGTGAGAGAAATCTTGGCAATTCTGCCTTCGCCGTTTAAAGAAGCGTAGAGATATTTACCCGCAGGGTCTAAGTTTAAATGGCGAGGCGATCGCCCGATATTTATCAACCATTTTACCGAATAATCTTCTAGATTAACCCGCGCGATATTAGAAGAACCCATGACAGCAACGTAGGCATATTTTGCATCGCTATCGACGACAATGCCGCGGGGATAGCGACCGAGTTTAAGGCGTTTTATTTCCCGATTTTGAGCGGTATCGACTACACTTAAATCCCAGCTACACCAGTTGGAAACCAAGACTAGGCGGTTATCGGGTGAAGTGGCGACAAATTTGGGAACGGAACCGACTTTGATAACTTTTTCAATTTGAAAATTTTTGGTGTTGATGCGATAGAGAAAACTGCGATCGCTTGCTTGGGAGGCACTACAGCGATCGCTTCCAGGATTGTTGAAACCGGGCCCGTACATTTGATAATTAGAAACCCAGGCATACTTACCATCGTGGGAAAAACTCGCTTCAACGGGTGCGCCTCTGAAAGTGCCTTTGAATTGACCGTAACCGTATTTAGATAAATTAACCCGATCCGGGATAGTTTTAACTAATTTATGCTGTCGGTTGTAGACGGTAATTGTGTGGCGATACATCATGTTTTGGGCAAAAAACAAACCCTGCCCCGAATGCACGACGGACTTGGGGGAAATATTGCCAGCAATTGTTGCTTTTAACCGCATCCGAGTTGCACGGGAACGGGTTCTAACTTGAGGAGATTTTTTGCTCTGTTTGGGGCGAACTTTGGGTTTTGGTTTCTTGGCGACGATGGCAAGTTGCGACTGGAGGCGAGTAGATTTTTTAGCTTGTGTTGCGATGGGAGCGTTGCGTTGGAAAGCGATGGTTGCGCCTAATGCAGCCACAAGAATTGAGAGAATAAAAGTTAACCAGGGTAAAGATATTTTGGTTTTAAGCTGTTTTAAAGGATGGGTTTCTACACCATCGCCCCTCTGCTCCTCTGCTGCTGTGTTCCTCTGCTCGATTGTTTGACTCCAGGCGAGTTGCGAGTAGCGTTGCTGTCCGATAACGCGGATAAATTGAATCGATGGGATGGAAAGACTACGCATCCCTTCAGAGATGACGTAGATGCAGAGATCTTGAGGGGGTAGTAGGTCGGATATTAGGGTAACTTGGAGACATTTACCCTCTAAACTTGTGGTGGCGGTGATGTTTTTTTTGGATAATGCTTGGTTAAGTAGGGATGCGATCGCTTCTGGATTTCCCTGTTGCGCTAGGGATAAAAGAGTTTGCTCTGTCACAGTTTCCTCACACTATTTATAGACTGGTAGTAGGCGCTTGGGCGCCTACTACAAACTTGAGCTGGTAGTAGGCGCTTGGGCGCCTACTACAAACTTGAGCTGGTAGTAGGCGCTTGGGCGCCTACTACAAACTTGAGCTGGTAGTAGGCG
>NZ_BLAY01000370.1 GCF_020521235.1 Microseira wollei NIES-4236
GGCATCAATAACTGTCCATCAGGGGAAAATGTTGACCATGCCGTGCCCCGACCATCTTGTTACACCCCGATCGAACACCCTGTAGGGGCAGGGCATCAATAACTGTCCATCAGGGGAAAATGTTGACCATGCCGTGCCCCGACCATCTTGTTACACCCCGATCGAACACCCTGTAGGGGCAGGGCATCAATAACTGTCCATCAGGGGAAAATGTTGACCATGCCGTGCCCCGACCATCTTGTTACACCCCGATGCCACACCCTGTAGGGGCAGGGCATCAATAACTGTCCATCAGGGGAAAATGTTGACCATGCCGTGCCCCGACCATGTTTAATCGATTTCGACGCCTTCAAGGAAGTGATGACGGCTGGGGCAAATGCTCATTCGAGCGTCATCGATAGCCGCGACTTTAGCGTAATAATACAGCCAACCGAGCCGTTATATTTTTATATTAATAAAGCTTAAATATTCTTTCTTGCGGTAGACTATCAACCTCTATTTAGAGAGAAGTAAAAATAAATTTTGCAATTATCAGCGCCACAAATATCTGTACAAATGATGAAGTAAAGACTCCAAGCATTCGCTACGCTGAACACTGTGTTTATACCAAATTGGAGTCAAAAATGGCTGCTTTTGAAGCAACCGATAAGAACGGTTCTTTAATGAATTTAAATCGGGAAAATAGAATATTTGAAATTTTAAAGAATGACCCATTGTTGAGCCAACAAGCAATTAGATTCGGCCTCAACAGTAACAATGAAATTATTGGAACAGAAGACCCTGATAGCCTGCGTGGCAGTCAAAGCGATGAGGTTTTTGTTGGTAAAAAAGGCAACGATACAATTTTTGGCAATCTAGGTGACGATACCGCCTTTGGTAACGCCGATGATGACATATTATTTGGGGGTACTGGGCCAGAAGGAAACTTTGGTGGTAGCGGCAGGGATGTTTTGTTTGGCGAAACAGGAAAAGACACCCTTTATGGTTTGGGTGGCGATGACCTGTTATTTGGCAACGAACAATCGGATTACCTTCAAGGTAACAAAGGCAAAGATTTAATTAGTGGCGATCGCGGCGATGATACCCTGCGTGGTGGTCAGGAAGATGACATTGTTGCTGGCGATGCCGGCAACGATACAATTTTTGGCGATTTAGGCAATGACACGGTTTTTGGCGGTGATGGTGAAGATCAATTATATGGCGGTACTGGGCCAGAAGCAGAATTTGGCGGATATGGCACCGATGTTGTTTATGGCGAACAAGGAAACGACATTGTTTATGGTCTAAAAGGTGATGACACGCTATTTGGGAATCAACAATCAGATATCGTTTATGGCAACGAAGGCAGAGACATTCTTTATGGAGGTCAAAACGACGATACTCTATTCGGCGGTCAAGATAACGACCAACTTTTCGGCGATAAAAATAACGATGTTCTTTGGGGAGATTTAGGTGCAGATACTCTCACTGGCGGTAGCGGCGATGATGTATTTGTCATTGGCAGACGCACTGATATAGATGGGTTTAAATCTACAGGTGGTTCTACGATTACCGATGCCGACTTGATTGCCGATTTCGGTCAGGGTTTAGATTTAATTGCCTTAACTGGCGGACTCACTTTTGAAGACCTCAACATTATTCAAGGTAGCGGTGAAAATGCAGGCAATACTCTGATTCAGGATAAAGTCACTGGCGATTATTTGGTAAATCTCAAAGGATTTGATTTCAGCAATCTGACCAAAGCTAATTTCACCTACTCTACAATCCGCATCGATAATTACTTGTCGTTTAGCCAACCGATTTATCGTACAACTGAAGAAGGTGGTGAAGTTGGGGTAACAATTAATCGCACGGGTGGTATTAATCAAGCGGTAAGCGCTACCTTGTTCGCCAGCGATGGCACTGCCAAAGCACCCGAAGACTACAAATTCAATCCGCTGCCGATTAACTTCGCACCGGGAGAACTCGTCAAAACCGTGACGATTCCCATTGCCAAAGATGCGTTAGTAGAAGGCGAGGAAACGTTTAATTTAGCGTTAGGTTTTCCCTTTAATGGCGCAACGGTTGCACCGCCGAAGACGGCAATTGTTGCCATCGCAGATAGTAGTACCACTCCATCCCTAGCATCGAAAGCGGGAACCCTTCAATTTAGCAACCCCGACTTTGCCGTCGATGAAAACGGGTTTGCGATCGCATCCGTAAACATCAATCGCACCGATGGTAGTAGCGGTGCAATTGGCGTCCAAGTGCTACTAAATGGCGGTACTGCAATGGGCGGCGCATCTGGTTTAGGAGATGCCATAGATTACGATAACAGCTTCATCACCATTAACTGGGGTGATGGAGATACTGCGCCCAAAACTGTCAACATTCCCATCTTCGACGATACGGTTGCCGAAGATAACGAAACCCTCAACCTAACTTTATCCGATGCTACAGGCAAAGCGACAATTGGAGGGCAAAATACTGCCATCCTCACAATTATCGATAATGACGGTTCATCCTCATCAAGCAAGGCAGAGATTAGCGTATTAGATGGGGCAACCGAAATTACTGATAATACCGGAAGCATTACTTTTGCCCCCGTTAATGTGGGTGCTAACTTAACCAAAACCTTTACCATCCAAAATCTCAGCACCACAGATATTCTCAACTTGGGTGGTTGGACTTTGCCAGAAGGTTTCTTTTTAGTAGGAACTGTCCCTGGAACTGTCGCACCTAATGGTTCGCAAACATTCACCCTCAAAGTCGATACAACCAAGGCAGGTAATCTTCAAGGTAATCTCTCTTTGATTACCAATGATAGCGATGAAAATCCGTTTAATTTTACCATAAACGCAGCGGTAAATCAATCATCCACAACACCATCTGGAGGAGAAATTCAAATCCTCGATGGTAACACCGATATAGCGGATGGTAATGCCACACCCCTAGACTTCGGCAGCGTAAATATTGGTGGCAATCTAACCAAAACCTTCACCTTGAGAAATACCAGTACCACGCCGCTAACTTTGAGCAATCTCACCTTGCCAGAAGGGTTTAGTTTACAAGGCGACTTTCCGGCAACCATCGCACCAAACGCCACGGGTTCTTTTACGATTAATGTCAATACAGCAACCGCAGCTAATCGG
>NZ_BLAY01000371.1 GCF_020521235.1 Microseira wollei NIES-4236
TTCACAGAAACCCGGTTTGTTTGCCGGTCAGCTGCTTCCATCTCACATCCCCCGCCGCGGGGAGAAACCGGGTTTCTTTGCCGAGATCTTTTTCACAGAAACCCGGTTTGTTTGCCGGTCAGCTGCTCAAATCTCAAATCTGCCATCTAAAATCTTAAATTTCCTTGACCCAAACGCGCATTTGTGTTAAATTTATAGGCCCAAATTGGGTTGCTAGGGCGACATCTGCTGCATCCCGTCCGTATGCAATGGCGATGCGGTTTCCCCGCGGTTCTTTTTGGGTGGCGTCAAAGGTGTACCAGCGATCGCCTACAAATGCTTCAAACCAGGCGTGCAAGTTCATTGGTTCTAGTTCGTACAAATAGCCTACCACCATGCGCGCCGGAATATTTAAACTGCGAGAAAGAGATATTCCTAAATGGGCAAAGTCGCGGCATACGCCAACCCGTTTTTCTATGGTTTCTAACGCCCAGGTCGAAGCATCGCTAGTGCCGTATTTATATGCAACATTCGTCTGAATCCAGCGACGAATTGCTTCTACTTGGTCGTAACCAGGCTCGCTATCGGCTACGATTGTAGCGGCTTGGTCGCCCATGCGATCGCTCGGACAATACCGACTCGGTAGGATAAACTGAAGCACGCTGTCGGGTAAGTTCTGCACGGGTACGAATGGCGCACCCGCTTGCACATCGATTTGATCTGCTGTTACGACGCTGGCGGTGGCGCGAATGCGAAATGCACCTTGGGGCGCAACGAGTCGCTGACATATATTCCCGTAGCTATCGGTATATTCGAGAACTTGTACGTTTGGTTCCATTACGTATTCTTCCTGGAACACCCATTGCGCCAATCCGCTGCGGGGTCTGAGCATCAGAATTAGGGGAGTTGGTGCGATCGCTTCAAACAAAATCTCGCATCCTGCATTCAGTTGCATTTTTATCAGTCCTATATTGATTAATGTAAGTTTTATTTGTTTGGCTACCAATTATATTTTTTATCGATTATTTACCAATTTTTCCTCTTTCTTTAGATAGAATTATACCAACCACATAAATAATTTCAATTAACCTCACTTTTGACATGTTTCTTAAGGCGGATGCAGAGTGGGAAGGTTTCGGAATAGGCTCAAGATTGTTGCCGCATCAAAGCCTTTAGAGACTTCCATGACGATTACTAATTTAAGAGATGATATTTCCTACACTTTGCTGAAAAAGAACGCTCAAACGAATGGCAATCAAGAACCCCATGAAGTCAATTTTACCAAGTCGGACTTCGACGGACGCGACTTGACATTGGATAGTTTGGAGCAACACCTGGAATATTTGACTCTAAATGAATATATCAACGCTGATGTGACAGGGGATAATGCTCCAGAGTCTTTCAGTTTAAAAGATGCAGAACTGACCGAAAAAGGTCAATACCTGTTGAAAAGATTGGGAGAAAAATACGCTCCTGCCAAGGAAAGGCAAGCCGTATCTATTGATTCCAAAGATATGCCTTTCCTGGAAAAAGTTATGATTTCTGGCGACATCCCCGATCCGTTTGACGCCAGAGATATTACAGAAGTTGTATTTCGCGTGATGCGCGATTTGATGACAACCGAAGCATCGGATCGGGTGGCAGAAGAACTGCACGAAGAAATCCTAGAAACCAAAGATAAAGCGCTGCAAATGGAAATTGCAGACCTTTGGAAAGATACAAATCCGATTGTAGGATTCTTGAGTCGGGTGCGTCCACCGTGGCAAGGCCCCGGTATTTTCAAAATTGATGACGATCGCTTTCTGTTCCGCGTGGCGAATGAAGGCGGGATGCCTCCCGAACGGGAGCGGGAACAGGTTGTAAAAGCCGTATTTTCTGCAACCAAAGATGAATTATCCGAAGAACGGATTCAAGAAATAGCGAGTTGGCTTCCTGGCAAAGTCCGTCAATTGTGGGAAGCAGCCTAGATCGGCAAGACATTTATCGTTTCAAACCGGGTTTTTGAGTTGAGGTTAATGAGTAGAAAGGCTTCCCTGAGTGGAAGGAACCCGGTTTTTTTCCTGGGAAACAAACGCATTGAATTAGGGAGATGAAGCAATGAGATTTAAACAGCATTTAGGGATTGTGGGTGCTATTTGCAGCAGCTTGCTGGTTAGCTATGGCGCGATTGCTCAAACCACCAATCCCACTCCTGGCGGTACAAACCCGGCGGATATGCAACGCATCTGTGCTGAGTACATGAACGCGAACGGAAACCAAGCGCAGCAAAGCAACCGCACCGGCACCACGACGGGTAACACCGCCACCGGCACTACTGGAACAACTACCAATCGCAACACGACGAATCGCACCGGCACCACGACGGGTAACACCGCCACCGGCACTACTGGAACAACTACCAATCGCAACACGACGAACCGCACCGGCACCACGACGGGTAACACCGCCAGCGGCACTACTGGAACAACTACCAATCGCAACACGACGAACCGCACCGGCAGCACGACGGGTAACACCGCCAGCGGCACTACCGCGACTACCACTGGCACTGGTCAAGGAGTTGGTTCGTTCACGGCGGAAGAACTCGATCGCATGTGTGCCAACTTGATCAACAATTCGGGCAGCGGTAGCACTACACCATCCGTCACGGGTGGCGGTAGCACCCGCCCAAGTCAGCCCAGCAATACACCGAATCGCAGGTAGGGGCACGGCATCAACCATTTTGGCCATGGTCAAAACAATCTGTTGCCCGCCGTGCCCTTAGGGCACGGCATTAACCATTTTGGCCATGGTCAAAACAATCTGTTGCCCGCCGTGCCCTTAGGGGCACGGCATCAACCATTTTTCCCATGGTCAAAACAATCTGTTGCCCGCCGTGCCCTTAGGGGCACCGCATCAACCATTTTTCCCATGGTCAAAACAATCTGTTGCCCGCCGTGCCCTTAGGGGCACGGCATCAACCATTTTGGCCATGGTCAAAACAATCTGTTGCCCGCCGTGCCCTTAGGGGCACGGCATCAACCATTTTGGCCATGGTCAAAACAATCTGTTGCCCGCCGTGCCC
>NZ_BLAY01000372.1 GCF_020521235.1 Microseira wollei NIES-4236
CTACTGGTGAAACATATCGATCGATGCGTCCCTACTGGTGAAACCTGTCGATCGATCGGGACACGGCATGAATTAGACTTTGGCTGGTGAAACAGATTGATCGATGCCGTGTCCCTACTGGTGAAACCTGTCCCTCGATGCCTTGTCCCTGCTGGTGAAACATATCGCTCGATGCCTTGTCCCTGCTGTAATTCAAGGTTTTGGTGCGATTCCCTTTTCTTCGAGACAGCGCTTAAACTCGACTTCAGCGACGGTTGGTGCGGGGTTGTCCGATACTTTTAATGTGCTGGGAAGCGTTGTCGAACCGGATCTATCTAATGGTTTATCTAAGTGAGCGGTAGTATCTTTATCGCCATTGGTTAAATATTTACTGCAATCGTCAACCGACTCGATGCGCTGTTTCGCGGCTTTGGCGATGCTGGAATCCTTCCCAGTCGGGTTAACCGTGGTATCTTTTGGAACGTAAGAACCTGCTGTAGCTGAGAAAGCAGGGAAACCCAATAGCCAAATTGTACCGACTAATAGAGCGATCGCAACGGTACGAATCATTCCTGGAAATTTTCTGTTGAGGTTCATCCCGCTTAAGTTCCTTCTGTTTGATCGGTTGTTTGCTCACTGCTGATATCTTAGTGAAGGCTAAGCGAGCGCAAATATTCCTTGAGGAGGAACATGCGTCGGAGATGGGCGATCTGCTTGAGTAAGAGTACTTAGAGGGAGAGCGATCGCCCGCAAAGAAACCGGGTTTCTAGGAAAGAAACCCGATTGCTCGCCTTTAACGGTTTTTGTAGGGTAAATACAACCTTAAAGTAGGGTTTTCTGACTGGTTGTTCAACGATGGGGGTAGGCAAAATTGAATTAATAGAACTTTGGGATGGCGAACAATGAACGCACAATCGGGACGATTTGAAGAACCAGTAACAACCGTAGTTGTAGACGCGACAACCGTTCAATCCGAAATTCCCGCAGAAGAAAAAGTGCGGGTAGAAGAATTTAAAGTTAACCGAGATACGTTAGTTACCTTCATCAAAAATCTGATTCGTAAAGGTAACATTCGTCGCATCGCGATTCTAAATAAACAAGGCGAAAGACTGATTGAAATTCCTCTCCCCGTAGCAGTTGTAGGTTTAGGTGCAAGTGCAGTAGTGTTTCCAGTCGCAGCAGTAGTAGCAACGATTGCTGTTTTGGTAACCAATCCTACCGTAGTAATTGAACGACAAGAATAACACCTTGTTGGCGCGAACAAATAGAACGGTAATTTTGCAGTAGGGACATGGCGCAATATGATGCGTGCCGTGTCCCTACTTTTTCGCTAATGGCTAATGGTTAATGGCTAATGGTTAATGGCTAATGGCTAATGGTTAATGGCTAATGGTTAATGGTTAGTGGCTAATGGTTAGTGGCTAATGGCTGGAAAAGTGGTATATTAGTAAGCTGCCGTAGCTTTCGCAATTAGCAATTAGCAATTAGCAATTAGCAATTAGCAAATCCAGGGTTGAATTTCATGTCAAAGCTTATTGAAACCAAAAAAAAGGGTAAATCGCTTCCGCCAAAGGCGATTATCAGCTTGGGAAAATTTATCTGGACAACGCTTTGGCAGCTCATGATGTCGCAAATGGCACCCCGCAATCAAGCAGGGGAGTACATTCGCCCGAATAGCTTTTTTCGCAAGTCGATCTCCAAAGCAGCTTCAAACCCCTACCAACCAGCCCCAGGACGCTATAAACTTTATGTGGGAATGGGTTGTCCTTGGGCGCATCGCACGCTGGTTGTGCGGGCGTTAAAAGGACTTTCTGATGCTATATCTGTCTCTATTGTTTCACCTTCCCCAGAAGAAGGCGGTTGGGTACTCAATCAACCAGAAGAAGGTTGTCGCAGTTTAGCTCAACTTTACCAACTCGCAGAACCCGGTTACACTGGACGCTCTACAGTGCCGGTATTATGGGATAACCAGACAAAGACGATTGTTAATAATGAAAGTTCAGAAATTATTGTCATCCTGAACGAACAATTTAATGAATTCGCCCTGCATCCTGAGTTGGATCTCTATCCAGAAGAACTGAGGGAAAAAATTGATGATTGGAACGAAAAGATTTATCACTCGGTTAATAACGGCGTGTATCGCTGCGGCTTTGCCCAAACGCAAGCAGCTTACAATAAAGCCTGGGATGAATTGTTCGCAACCTTAGATGAAATTGAAGCTGCACTAGAAACAAATCGATATCTTTGTGGGGAAAAGGTGACGCTGGCAGATGTGCGTTTGTTTACGACGTTGTTTCGGTTCGATATTGTTTATTACGGATTATTTAAGTGCAACCGCAAGCGAATTCAGGATTATCAGAATTTGGGAGCTTATCTGCGGGATTTGTATCAGCTTCCCGGCGTTGCCGATACTTGCGATTTAGATAGCATTAAGCGGGATTACTATGGCAATTTGTTTCCATTGAATCCAGGTGGGATTATTCCTTCTGGTCCCGATATAACAAACCTTTTAGAACCGCACAATCGCGAAACTGTTGGTCAAAACAAGTAGGGGCACGGCAAGCGAGGGTTTCGGTCAATCGGATTCCTGAAAAAATGTGGGTAACGACAAGTATCAACGATCTTGGTAGGGAACATCAATAACCTTTGCGCGAAACTCGAAGCTTTTTTGCCGCCGTGCCCCTACAATCAATGTTGATCAAATAGATGCTTTGCTCGAAACTCGAAGGTTTTCAGCCGCCTTGTCCCAAAAACCAATGTTGAGGGAAAAGATGCAACCCGAAACGATATGATATCAACGATCTTGGTAGGGAACATCAATAACCTTGGCGCTGAACGAGAAGCTTTTTTGCTGTTCCCTACAATCAATGTTGCTCGAAAAGATGCAATTGGAAACGATATGATATCAACGATCCTGGTAGGGAACATCAATAACCTTGGCGCTGAACGAGAAGCTTTTTTGCTGTTCCCTACAATCAATGTTGCTCGAAAAGATGCAATTGGAAACGATATGATATCAACGATCCTGGTAGGGAACATCAA
>NZ_BLAY01000373.1 GCF_020521235.1 Microseira wollei NIES-4236
GTCATTCACCCTCAGAGCAGTTCTGCATGAAGCCAGAAACGGTTAGCCAGATAGCTATTAATGAGCGAAAAGCTAACTTTAATTCCTGGCCTGAATCCCCGTCTCTTTAGAGCGGGGTGTGGCTCAATTAAGATGTTAGCTGTTCCATCGCCAGAAAGCCTCTATCTGCGGATGTGCGAACAATGTGCGATCGCAAATCTTCAGAAAGGTTCGGTGAGCTATCACTATCAATTTTGTCAGGATTTGTTAATTTATCCAGGATAATTGAACCATTTGCCGTCATTTTGTAAAAATGAATACAGAAATTATTTTATATCCTTTCCCCTAGTTTGGCTGAGGGGAAGTGTTTTTCATTAGTTTTAATCGATTTGAAATGGAGAAAGAGTATGTCACTTCAAACGATCCATACAGTTTGCCCACCAGCACCCGCGCTAGAGGGAGCGATCGCTTCAGGCTGGAATCCGGTTTGCCACATCACCTACACTCGCGATACCTGGGTTAAGCTGTTGCAACGCAAGAGTGAATACGCATTTGACGAAGCCAAGTTGCTTTGTCAAGACTCCTCAGATACCTGGGTCGCTTGGGTGCCGGATTTTGGTGAAGTTGTTCTCGATAGAAGCGATTTCTATTGTTGATTTTCTATTGTTGGTTGAGCCAAACCAGATCAACAATGCATAGTTTATTCCTTGGCTGGTATCGGAACGCAAGAGTTACAGGTATTGCAATGGTTGATTGCTATGAACGCCGAGTTACCTATTGATTGGGATGAAATATTTGAGTATCTACCGGGGACGATTGTAGAACTCAAAGACAAACCGGGGGATTTGCATCGGATTGATTGCTATGAAGCCATGATGGTGCCTCCGATCTGGTTAGCGGACGATCCGCGTCCGCGCTATCCCCATGAATTGCGGATTGTGTCGCGTCGAGAAGTACAAGTTTGTGAATTAGAGTCCCAACCAGCGTTGGTAGCAACTTAATTGCCGTTCACCCTGTTGATCGCAAGGGAGGATTTTCCAAGATGGCTAAGCGTTCAAATGCCATTCCAGAAAAATCATCACATTTGAGTTATATCATGTTCGGTAGCAACGGTTGTGTAACTGCTAATTGCTAATCGCTAATGGCTGCTCTGGAGACAATTAGCAATTAGCAAGCTCGCAATTCGCCATCCATACACTACCGATCTCTCGCGGACATGATATTATATCGTTTTTGGTTGCATCCCAATTACAGCCGTAGGGGCACGGCAGTTGAGCAACTTGGCGCTGGCGACAAAGCTTACTGACGTTTGTATGGTAAAAAAGAACGGTCTTATTATCGAGAACAAGACCGCCATCAAAAATGCTACCGATACTCTATCAAGCTGAGCTGCAAAAGTATCTGATATCGGGAAATCTTCCTCACCTCTGAAAACGACGAAAAGACTGCATAAATTCGTGCAGTCTATGGTTTTTACAGAGGAGCTTTACGTGCCAAGATGTGTGTTTAGAAAGGCTGTTATGCGATCCAAGGCTATTCTCCCATACCCACCCTCATCGTCGAGATCGAATTGGTATTCGTGGTTTAGCTTTGGAGACCCCTCGCCATAATTATAAATTAAAGTGTCTGTTTGCACGCCCTTGCCTTGAAGTTTAGCGTTTAATTCTACCGATTGGTCATGCAGCGGATCTGCATCGCCAACAGTTATAAATGAAGGCGGGAAATTCTCGTCTACGTAGTTGCATACCGAGAAGGTCTCAAATTTTGAGTCCTGCCGAAAATCCTTCGTTCCCGAATACGACCACATCACCGTATCGATAAAATACTTAAAATACGGATTTGTAAGGTTAATACTGTCGAGATTATATCCTCCACAACAGAGCACTATACACTTAAGTTGGCTTGGTTCCAAAGCGGGTGAGATATTAACTTGAGTTTGATCCGCAAGAGCAGTTACATAGTTGGGGTTCGCGATCGTGGTAGCCATTTGTGCAGCTATCTGAGAGCCAGCAGAGTCACCAGCTAACGCAAACTTGTCCTTATCGATATGGTATTTTGTTGCGATATTATCATCTAGAAGATACTTGATCGCATCGTTCACCTGGATTAGCGGCGTTGGGTAGGTATCCTCTGGAGCGAGCGAGTAATTTACACCGACAACCGTATAGCCATATGAGGCTATAATCTTGAGATAATTTGCTATTTGACTCTTGCTTCCTGAAATCCAAGCCCCACCGTGTACCCACACAATTGTGGGTAGAACCGTTTCATCTGGTAGGGAGTTTGGGTAAAATATGTCGATTTGCTCGTTTTTAATTGAATGATAACACACTTTATTGATGTTTTCAAATATCCCGTCTGGCGCCTTTCCTCCAAGATTTTCTGTCGCATGTTTTCCAAGTTTTAACGCTGTAGTCCAACCTACTATGTCAAACACAAGCCGAATCTTATATGCACCTCTTGACGGTTCTGGCAGTAATTCGATTTCGTCCAGAAGAAACTTGACATTCTCTGCAATAATCTCTTCCAGACTAGGCATATCTTGTAGATTTTCTGACATTATTCGACTATAACTCTGCATAAGTCATATCCTCCTGCTATGTGTTTATCTGCAAGCATTATACATGTATAGGTTAGGGTGTGGTCAAAACCAGTTCATGAATTTTTATAGACTAAAAAGGATGGATATTCCCTACTTAGTGTGATAAGTTGTTATAATCAGAGAAACTTGCTAAGTAGGTGCAGGTAAATAAAGTGAAAATAGCTATCCCTACCTATGGCGGGCACCGCCCCCCCCCCCCCCAAAAACAGAAAGGTTTTTGGGGGGGGGGGGGGGGGGCGCCCCCGCGGTGGGGGTTTTTTTTTTTTTCTTTTTTTTATATAAACGCGCAAACAATCTAAAAATTTTAAAACACAAACATTTTGTAGAAATAAAAT
>NZ_BLAY01000374.1 GCF_020521235.1 Microseira wollei NIES-4236
GTTTGAGGTCAAGCCCTCGGTCTATTAGGACGCCTGGGCTGCATACATTACTGCACTTCCACCTGACGCCTATCAACGGGTGTTCTACCCGTGACCTTACTGGATTAACTCCATGAGAGCACTCATCTTGAGGTGGGCTTCCCACTTAGATGCTTTCAGCGGTTATCCGCTCCGCACTTGGCTACCCTGCGTTTACCGTGGGCACGATAACAGGTACACCAGCGGTGCGTTCCTCCCGGTCCTCTCGTACTAAGGAGGACTCCTCGCAATGCTCTTGCGCCTGCACCGGATATGGACCGAACTGTCTCACGACGTTCTGAACCCAGCTCACGTACCGCTTTAATGGGCGAACAGCCCAACCCTTGGGACGTACTTCCGCCCCAGGTTGCGATGAGCCGACATCGAGGTGCCAAACCTCCCCGTCGATGTGGACTCTTGGGGGAGATCAGCCTGTTATCCCTAGAGTAACTTTTATCCGTTGAGCGACGGCCCTTCCACGCGGCACCGTCGGATCACTAAGGCCGACTTTCGTCCCTGCTCGAGTTGTGACTCTTGCAGTCAAGCTCCCAATTGCCTTTACACTCGTAAGCCTGATTTCCAACCAGGCTGAGGGAACCATTGCGCGCCTCCGTTACCTTTTAGGAGGCGACCGCCCCAGTCAAACTGCCCACCTGAAACCGTCCTCTTCCCGGTTTACGGGCATAAGTTAGAATTCTAGCCTCGCCAGAGTGGTATCTCACCGTTGGCTCTTTGCCCCCCACAAGGGGCACTTCCACGCCTCCCACCTATCCTGCGCAAGCGAAGCCCGAACCCTATTCCAGGCTACAGTAAAGCTTCATAGGGTCTTTCTGTCCAGGTGCAGGTAGTCCGTATCTTCACAGACAATCCTATTTCGCCGAGCCTCTCTCCGAGACAGCGCCCAAATCGTTACGCCTTTCGTGCGGGTCGGAACTTACCCGACAAGGAATTTCGCTACCTTAGGACCGTTATAGTTACGGCCGCCGTTCACCGGGGCTTCGGTCGTCAGCTTTAGGGTTTCCCCCTGACCAACTTCCTTAACCTTCCGGCACTGGGCAGGCGTCAGCCCCCATACATCGTCTTACGACTTCGCGGAGACCTGTGTTTTTGGTAAACAGTCGCTTGGGCCTCTTCACTGCGACCAAATTGCTTTGGCACCCCTTCTCCCGAAGTTACGGGGCCATTTTGCCGAGTTCCTTAGAGAGAGTTATCTCGCGCCCCTTGGTTTACTCAACCTCCCTACCTGTGTCGGTTTCGGGTACAGGTGATTGTATGTTTACGTGCCATGAGCTTTTCTTGGAAGCATGACCTTCACCACTTCGAGTCCTTGGACTCTCCTACTCCTGCCTCAGCTCCTGGCGTTTTCTCCGCCACTCACCACCTCGTACAGTTGAACTGGTAACCAACATCCAGCTGGTGTCAACCTTCTTCTTCCCTCGGCACTACTTACACTCAGTACGGGATTGTTAACCCGTTGTCCATCGACTACGTCTTTCGACCTCGCCTTAGGTCCTGACTAACCCAGAGCGGACGAGCCTTGCTCTGGAACCCTTAGGGTTTCGGGGCATTGGATTCTCACCAATGTTTGCGCTACTCAAGCCGACATTCTCGCTTCCATATAGTCCACACCTGCTTGCCGCTAGTGCTTCTCTCCACTATGGAACGCTCCCCTACCGATATCTTCAATATCCCACAGCTTCGGCATGTCACTTAGTCCCATGAATTTTCGGCGCAGGAGCGCTTGACCAGTGAGCTATTACGCACTCTTTCAAGGGTGGCTGCTTCTAGGCAAACCTCCTGGTTGTCAATGCACTCCCACCTCCTTTGTCACTCAGCGACAATTTGGGGGCCTTAGCTGGTGGTCTGGGCTGTTTCCCTCTTGACGATGAAGCTTATCCCCCACCGTCTCACTGGCTGTGTCTTCACTGGGTATTCAGAGTTTGTCTCGATTTGGTACCGCGTTAGCAGCCCGCACCGAAACAGTGCTTTACCCCCCAACTTGATTCACAACCGCTGCGCCTCAACACATTTCGGGGAGAACCAGCTAGCTCCGGGTTCGATTGGCATTTCACCCCTAACCACACCTCATCCGCCGATTTTTCAACATCGGTCGGTGCGGACCTCCACTTGGCTTTACCCAAGCTTCATCCTGGACATGGTTAGATCACCCGGGTTCGGGTCTATAAACACTGATTTATTGCGCCCTTTTCAGACTCGCTTTCGCTCTGGCTGCGGCTACCTGCCTTCACCTACCAGTGCTTATAACTCGCCGGCTCATTCTTCAACAGGCACGCGGTCAGACGTTTAATCGTCCTTCCACTGCTTGTCAGCTGACGGTTTCACGTTCTCTTTCACTCCCCTTGCGGGGTTCTTTTCACCTTTCCCTCGCGGTACTCGTTCACTATCGGTCACGCATGAGTATTTAGCCTTACGAGATGGTTCTCGCTGATTCACATGGGATTTCACCTGCCCCATGCTACTCGGGATCCAGCTAGTATCCTTTCACTTTCGACTACGAGACTCTCACTCTCTCTGGTGCAGTTTTCACCTGCTTCGTCTAGCTATTTGATTCCCTGTCGCTGTCCCACTACCCCAACAGGTATTCCTTTTGGTTTAGGCTCTTCCCGCTTCGCTCGCCGCTACTAGGGGAATCGATTTTCTTTCTCTTCCTCGGGCTACTAAGATGTTTCAGTTCGCCCGGTTGGCTCATGCTGGTCTATCTATTCAACCAGCTGTTTCAAGGGTTGCCCCATTCGGATATCTCCGGTTCATTGCTTGCTTCCTGCTCCCCGGAGCGTTTCGTCGGTCACCACGTCCTTCTTCGCCTCTGCGTGCCTAGGTATCCACCGTCAGCCGTTTTTAGCTTGACCACTTTTTT
>NZ_BLAY01000375.1 GCF_020521235.1 Microseira wollei NIES-4236
TTTTGCTGCGCTGAAAATTATCATCCAACAAATTCTGAAATACCACGGCGGTTAAAACCGCTCGTGTCGCTTTTCCTCCCAGGTCTGAAGACGCTGGGTTTCCAAGCTCCCGGAAGTTTCTGATGAGGCGTTGAAAGGATTGGGGGCAATTGTGCGATGGGTAGTATTACCGTTGGAAGACCACGGGTATCGTTCGCGGGAAGGGGTGGGACATGTATTGTGGGAGATGGTGAATTGGTGCGAGCGCTATCTTACTCCTGGCTAATTGCTAATTGCTAATTGCTAATTGCTAATTGTTAATTGGTCATGGGAATATTTTCGCAATCTACTATTAGCCATTAGCCATTAGAATCTCGTTCCCAGGCGTAAGCCCGGAGAATCTACTATTAGCCATTAGCTATTAGCCATTAGCAATTAGAATCTCGTTCCCAGGCTCAGCCTGGGAACGAGTTAGGTAACCCTAATTAGCGGTGGGAGGATGTTACTCTGGAAGGAGAACGGTATCTATAACGTGAATTACGCCGTTATCTACTTCCAAATCAGCAGTAATAACTGTGGCATTATTCACCTTCACACTTCCGTTCGAGGCATCTATTTTCAGATTAGAACCTTCAACAGTCGCAGCCGAATCAATTTTGACAACATCAGCCGCCATCACTTTACCAGAGACAACGTGATAGGTCAAAATTTTTGTCAGTTGCGGTATATCGTTTAACAGCGAGTCAACAGTACCTGCTGGCAAATTGCCAAATGCCTCATCTGTTGGCGCAAAAACGGTAAACGGGCCAGGACTTTTGAGCGTCTCTACCAAACCAGCTGCTTGAACAGCGGCTACCAGAGTCTTGAAAGAACCAGCACTAACGGCAGTATCTACAATGTCAGCCATTTTTTCCACCTTATGTCTAGTTTTTGACTCTGAACTCTTTTGAGCCAACATAATTATAAACACATTTTTGGCCAAAAACCAAATTAGATCTTTTCCGGTTGTATAGGCAATTACAAAAAACGGTTGGTTTTATCCAGGGTGCTTGTTTGAGGCAAATAAATATTGTTTCAATAAGAAGTAGCTTTTACATCTATCAAAAGATCTAATATTTTTGCAACGGAAGATGGTATTATATCATCTTCCGTTGCATCGGAGCGCGCTACTTTTCTCGGTCTCGCTTTCACGATTGCGCCGCCACCAAGGCAGGCATTAATACAGTATCAATCGCGTGGATAACGCCGTTATCGGCTAGAATATCTTGTTGCAGCACCTTGGCATCATTCACCCGCACCCCATCGGAATTATCAATCGCCAAAACAAAACCTTCAAACGTCGGCGCTTCGTCGATTTGAATCAGGTCATCCGACCTCACATCCCCTGAAACGACATGATAGGTCAAAACTCGCTTCAGCTTGGGAAGATTATCCAACAAATCGGCGATTTCGTGGGCGGGTATTTTGGCAAACGCTTCGTCAGTTGGTGCAAATACGGTGTAAGGTCCAGGATTTTTGAGAATATCTAACAAACCCGCCGCTTCCCACACCGTCATCAAGGTTTTAAAACATCCAGCATTGCTAGCAGTCTCGATAATGTCAGCCATGAGTTTTCCTAAATTTTTATAGCTTCTTGTTAACGAATACAAGCGGGAAAACTCCAGGCGCATCCCCCTAAAGTTAGCTGCTATAGCGAATTCCGCGCTGATGCAACTGCTGGAGGAAAAATTCTTCTAAAGATGGACGCGCCAGATTTAAAGCGATAATTTGAGCATCTATCTGAGGGAGGATATTTATAAAATCTTGGGGATTACCTTGTAAAATTCCTTGCCAATATTTATTTTCGATTTCTAAATCTTGTATCCATTTTTTGAGGATATCGAGATTGCCGCCCTTGCCTTTAACGTGGTAGGTGTTGGTAGTACCCAAGAGTTGATCTAAAGCACCGATGCAAATTAGTTCGCCTTGAGCGAGGATGGCGATGCGATCGCATATCTTCTCCACATCGGATAGAATGTGGCTGTTGAAGAAAATCGTCTTCCCCTGAGCTTTCAACGATAGTATAATCTCCCGAATCTGATATCTCCCCATCGGGTCCAAACCCGACATCGGCTCATCCAAAAATACCACATCCGGGTCGTTAATTAACGCCTGCGCCATCCCGATGCGCTGTACCATCCCTTTAGAATACTGTCGCAGTTGCTTCTTTTTCCCCGCTGACTGAGCAAGTCCCACCAAATCCAACAATTGGGGGATGCGCTGACGCTGCACCGATGCTGGTATTTGAAACAATCCTGCGGTAAACTGCAACAACTCCCACCCGGTTAAAAAATCATAGTAATAGGCATTTTCCGGTAAATATCCTACCCGTTGTTTAACCGCGCGATCGCCCAACGGTTCCCCCAACAACATCCCCCGTCCCGCCGTTGGACGCACAATACCCAGCAAAGTCTTCAACAGAGTCGTTTTACCCGCACCATTTGGTCCCAACAAACCAAACGTTTCCCCCCGATACACACTCAGAGTACATTGCTTCAAAGATTCGACTTTTTGGTTCAGCCAAAAACCAGTACGATAAGTTTTACCCAACTCATAAGTTTGCACCACAGGTTGACCTTCCCCTGTGATAGCTGCATCTTGTGAAGCTGCGGCAGAACTCATAGAACCTGACCCTTGTACGCCCTTACCTCAACGATACTTATAATCCTGCCATAAATGCCCACTCACAACAAAAACTCTCTCTTCTTCTCTTCCTCTGCGTTCCTCTGCGTCCTGGAGGGGTTGATTAGACCTCTGCCATAAATCTTGTGGGTTAGGCATCCTGCCTGCCAAAGAGATTCTTTTTTGCACCAGTCTAATAGACCTCTGCCATAAATCTTGTGGGTTAGGCATCCTGCCTGCCAAAGAGATTCT
>NZ_BLAY01000376.1 GCF_020521235.1 Microseira wollei NIES-4236
AGAAACTTTTGCCAGTTTCTGCCATATCTGGTAGGGTCCTTGGGAACATTACTGCTCCACCCCTCCCATCTTTCACCGTGCTTGCGACTTTCACCGCACACGGCTACTCAACATGTAACCTTTTGTCACTACAGGACTGCGTGGCTTTAACCTTTGTAAACCGGGATGTCTTCTATCCACTCCCATTCAACTTCCTCCCAGAAATGGGATAATTTGTTAAGTATATCTGAGTGTTTCTTTTCTCGGATTTTTATCAGGTCAATCGCCGTTTTTTCATCATGACAATGCCGATGAAGAAGTTGTCTATTTGACCAATAATCCTTACTGCCTAGCGATCTGGGGGTTATCTGGTCTTCTGCCATAACATCTCGATCAAGAAAGTGCATTCCGCACCAAGGACATTTACCCTTTTGTTGCTGTAACAACGCGCGCCTTACGATTGGGCAATTCAGGGTGTCTTCCTCATCTTTGACTCGAGTAAACTAGGTCGCCTTCCTATGGGCTTTTATCGCCTTTAACTTTCACATACTTAGTACTACTGCTGCTAGTACTGTTATGCTTAATTAACCCTAGGGGGTTCGCTTCCCCTGACCTGGTTGCGAATACCCAGTTATCGCTGCCTATGGTTCTCCAATATTTCTTGTGACCATCAAAGATGTTTTTACAGCGTCTTTTTGCCCATCCTCGAAGTTTCAGGTATGTGAGAAAATCAAGATTTTTAAATTCCTCTCTTGCGTCGCAGTTAAAGTAATAATTACACCATCCTTGCCTCACCGGATTCAGGTCTTTTATTAGCGCCGCTTGAGGTGAAGAATTATGTTTTGCTATTCGGATTTTCTCTTGGTGTGCCTTACTCGCCTTCGCGGATGGGGTGACGCAAGTGTCAAAACCTAATATTCTGTTTTTTGAGTCTCTATCACTTCTATATTTTCCGGCTGGAAATTGTTGAAAATGCTCTCCCAAAAAATCGAACCCAGCTTGACCATCTTCACTTAATTTTGGGCCATTATGTGTCAGTCGAGTTTTTTCAGGTTTTAACTCAAGTTTTACCCTATTTAACCATTCGGAGATTATTTCCCCGCATCTTTGGACAACAGATTTTTCGGCGCAAACAACAACAAAATCCTCAGCCAAATATCGGACTATTTTAGGGACAGATACTTTCTTTCGCCCGTATCCTTTTGTCGCTTTTATATATCCGCCATTATCTGGAAATGCTTCGGCTATGCTTTCCTCTAATCCGTGTCGGGCTATATTTGCTAGTAGTGGAGAAATAACTCCTCCTGGCATTGTACCAAGAGATGTAGCAGTAAATGCCCCTTGGTCTATGACTCGGGATTTTAGCCAAGCTTTTATTTGTTGCCTGACTTTACCTTTTATTTTTAATTTTTGGAGGGCTTCATGGTTGATGCCATCAAAACATCGGGCTAGATCCGCGTCTAGCACGTATTTTGCCTTTTGCCTGATTATGGTTTTTACTTGCCATATTGCATCATGGGCAGACCTTCCTGGTGGAAAACCGTAGGAGTTTGGCTCAAAGAGAGCCTCCCATTCTGGTTCAAGTGCCGCTTTTACTACATTTTGTAGTGTGCGATCATACATGGGGGTGATTCCTAACGGGCGTTTTTCGTCTTTTCCAGGTTTGGGTATCCACACTCGACGTGTTGGCATGGATTTTCCGGTTAACTTTAAACGTCCTGCAAGGTTTAGGCGTGCTGCTGGGGAGAATCAACGAACACCATCCACTGCTGCCGTCTTAGGTCCTGGATGATCTTGTGTTACCTTTCGTACCGCTAGTACCCGGTTTGACCAGGATTTCATCAGTGTCTTCTGGAGTTGGCGGACGCGCTTGACATCACCACAACGCGAAGCAGCGTAGATGCGCTTTTGTAGCTTAAAGACGTATCCTTCGACTTGGCGCCAATTGATACGCTTCCATCCTTGAGTATTCTGTGGTGAATCTGATTTAGGCTTTGGCATTACTACTAACACTTTTAGCTCTGACATATGGCGATTTTAGTCAGCATATCCGGGCAATTACGCCGTCGCTTTTGAGGCATTACTCGTTAATTCGAGTTCGGCATTAGCTGGTTGAACCATCCTTTCCTTTTGCTGCGTTTAGCCTGAGAGCCTACCTTGATCGATCGACCTCGATCAGCAGCTAACAAAAGGATTACTTCGTTGTTCCAGGTATTCTAAGTTCGATCCAGGGTGTGTCTATCCACCGGGGTTCTAGGTGGTGCGCTAACTCGGTCTAAGGAACCTGTTAGTCCTTACCCTTGCCGGATATTTGCAGCTGAGGAGGTAGATGAAAATCTACCAGCTTATATCCCCTAATTCGGAATTACGATGGCTTAAGGACACTTGGTTTGTTCTACCCCACGAGTTAATACTCGGTTATAGGTCTCTTGCTTGCGGGAGGTGCTTTCAGCTATTACCACCAGAACCGCTTTCGTCCCCGCTTTACAGATTTGATAGTCAGTCTCGTCTGTGAGGGCCCCCAAGGGCAGTTTACGTGCTTTCAACCCCGCACCAGGGCGGCAGGACTAGCGGTTTCTAGGATACTTCCGCGCACCTGCATGAATACCCAGTTTTGATCAACAAAGGTTATAAGTGCGAACTCCACCTTTTTTTTTCAGGTTACTTTGTTGATGCCAACCATCGCTTCTGGCGAATTTAGGTTGAACGAATCGCACCTTAAATTTCCGATTTTCAGCACTTGTATATGCCGATAAATCAAACAAATTTAACTGAATATACGACTGCTCATAGGCATGGTTCCTGGACTCCTAAGAGACGGCAACGATATCTTCGCCGGCATAACTTTCCCGCAGTCTGAGCCATGA
>NZ_BLAY01000377.1 GCF_020521235.1 Microseira wollei NIES-4236
TCGAATACCAACATCGCTACGTCGCTATATCTGACGTAAAACATTCTACCATAGATCCTGTCCGCAATTCATCTCACCGCCAAAGGTCGTACCGTTATGGCGGGAGCCTTCTTGCGGTTGAAGGTAACATTGGGTTGGGTAGAAATCCAGTAGCGATTGCCATCTACATACAAATACGTCGCTTGGTCGGTCAGGCGGCGCAAGGCATGTCCAAAGGTGGCAGGACTTTCCCCCGGTTGGACGCAACCGAGTTTAATGCGGCGGTCTTCTAAACCTCGATTAGCAGCGCGTAAGGTAGGTGCAGAACGCATGTAAATCGTGCGGGTGACGCGGCGACAGGCAGAATAGCGTCCCAGGTTGGGATTTTGGCGGTCGAGGGTAATTGGGAGTGAATTAATCCCATCCACATCTTTTTCAATGATGGGAACCCATTGGTCTTCGAGATAGTGGGTGAGTTCTGATTGGACTTGGGAATCTGCCATTGGCACGTTGGCAGGTAGGATGAGGAGAGAGCGATCGCTCTGTTCCCAAAGAAAATGAATCACCTTCGCCATCAAGCGCAGAACGCCCCTAGTGCGCTGAAATTTATCCAAACTTGACCAGTCTGTATACAAGCGATCGAATAATTCCGGATGAATCGGATAAGCTTCTGTCAATCTCCGTTCATAATCCCCTTCGCGGCATTCCAAAGGAAATTCCTGAGATTGAGATTGATACATTTCCCGAACCGCCCTCACTACAGCATCCCGCGCCACAAATAAAGCGGGGTCAGTGATAGGTTGAAACAAGCGACGGCGGACAATTTGAAAGCTTTCTTCCGCACTAGCAGGACGCCAGGGAGACTCGACCCGACCAATCGCATTTTTCAATCTATATAAAGCTTCTTTTCCCCGTTCTCCACCAGTTTCAATATCAGAAGATGGAACGCTAACCACTAATAGAGTTTGGTTGGCATTTTTAGCCGATTCGCTCAAGGTTTGAGCAAAGGTAAAATGAGTAACGCAAGTTGCTAGTTACATCAAGCGGTACTGGTAATGGCTAATGGCTAATGGCTAATGGGTAGTTGTCAAGAAGGCAAAAGCCTGTTAACCCAATTAGCAATTAGCCATTAGCAATTAGCAAGCGAGCAATTACCGCTGTCACAAGTTATAACTAGCAACTTGGGTGAGTATCGAAACTGCCAGCAGGTAAATCGCTGGTTTCGTGCAATTGACGCGCATAAGCCACCCATTCATCGATCAAAATTAAACAAGGAGCATAGCGGTTAAATAATTCTTTCAGATTATCCCCTGGATTCCTAGCGGTTTCATCCGCTTCCCGCACCATTTCATAAGCTGCTTTTCCCCCCAACTGCCAAGCAATTTCACCCCACAAGGTTCTGACGACAGTGCCATCTTTTTTCTCGTGCAGTTGACCGGGAGAAATTTTATTACCCACCAGAACCACAGTTTTGACATTCTCTGGAACAGCGGTAACGCCAGCAGAGGCAAAGACGGGTTCTAGTCCGGGTAAGTCGCTGACAGAGACGCCAAAAAACAGATGATAAAGAGATAGCAAAGCGTGAGTTTTACCACCGCCAAAATTTGTCTGCAATTCAATTACTGGATTGCCACCTTTTCCGGAAAGCCTGAGTAAAGCATTCGCCAAAAGTTGTTTCAGTCCTTCGGTTAAATAAGTGCGGCGGAAAAATTCTGTCGGCAGGCGATATTCATCCGAACCTTCATCCATGTGAACTTGCCACAAATCGGCGGCAAATTCAGCTTCTTGATAGCGTCCAGAAGCAACATCCGGGTGAGGAGTGACAATTTCCCGCCAGGGTTTAAGACCGCCAGCGGGTTGAGTTTCCACAGCAGTAACGGCAGCTTTCTTAGTTTCCCGACCTGCTTGTTCGTCAAACCGAATTCGCAGCAATTCTTGCTTTTGCTTTTCTACAGTATCCGCCTCTGTTGCAGAAATCGCCGTTAACAATCGGGCAATGCTATCAAGGGCGCGGTAAGCATCATCGCTGGAAAAGGAATCGTTGTGCGCCCAAGAATTGCGCGTCACCATTAATTCCCCAACCAAGTTCTTTTCCGCATTGCCCAGGGTTTTTTTGAACACTTCATGCCACTGGTTCCAAATCAGTTTTAACAGCGCAGAAACATCTTGTTTTAAAATTTGTTCCACACTGCGGCGGAGAGTCCGGTCTTCTGGAACAAAGGGAGTAGCCGCGACGAGCCATTTATCCCGGTATACCGAACGCATTTCCCGTTCCACGTAAGGATATAATCCCTCAAGAAGAAGGTCTAAAGCTCTGCCAATTCGTTCGCGATTGCTAATTGCCATAATTAATTTTAGATTTGGGATTTTAGTTTCTATATGTATGGTGCGTTAACGCATTATAATATCGTTTCCCTTTGCAGCAAAATTACACCAGTAGGGGCACGGCATTAGTAAGCTTTGTCCCCAGCATAAAGTTCCTTCCTTGCCGTGCCCCGACCAATGATTCAGATACACCCGGATTTGATATAGTAGCGGCACGGCATTAGTAAGCTTTGTCCCCAGCATAAAGTTCCTTCCTTGCCGTGCCCCGACCAATGATTCAGATACACCCGGATTTGATATAGTAGCGGCACGGCATTAGTAAGCTTTGCCGCCAGTACAAAGTTCCTCCTCTGCCGTGCCCCGACCAATGATTCAGATACACCCGGATTTGATATAGTAGCGGCACGGCATTAGTAAGCTTTCTCCCCAGTACAAAGTTCCTCCTCTGCCGTGCCCCGACCAATGATTCAGATGCACC
>NZ_BLAY01000378.1 GCF_020521235.1 Microseira wollei NIES-4236
AATCCCCGTACCCAGATCCCCTCATGAAAGGGTAGGGGCACGGCAGCAACAATCAAAGTTGTCAACTCAAAATTTTCTCCTGCCGTGCCCCTACGATCAAATGTTGCCAGGGTAGGGACACGGCAGCAACAGAATTTGTTGCATCGGTCAAACTTTTTGAATGCCTTGTCCCGACAATCAAAAATCCCCGTACCCAGATCCCCTCATGAAAGGGTAGGGGCACGGCAGCAACAATCAAAGTTGTCAACTCAAAATTTTCTCCTGCCGTGCCCCTACGATCAAATGTTGCCAGGGTAGGGACACGGCAGCCACAGAATTTGTTGCATCGGTCAAACTTTTTGAATGCCGTGTCCCTACAATCAAATGTTGCCAGGGTAGGGACACGGCAGCAACAGGCTTTGTGGCATCGGTCAAATTTTTTGAACGCCGTGTCCCTAGGATCAAATGTTGCAAGGGTAGGGACACGGCAGCCACAATCAAAGTTGTCAACTCAAAATTTTCTCCTGCCGTGCCCCTACAATCAAATGTATTGCACCCAATTTAAACTCGATCTATTCTTGGATTTTCGGCTTATTCATGCTAGAATTATTAGCAGCATTTCTCATCAGTTGCTCGACTTTTTTAGCCAAAGTAACATCATTGACTTCGCGTAAAATTGGCAAACTAAGCTGCCAGAATTCAACGGCGCTGCTAAGATTACCCTGCATGTAATAAGCCATTCCCATTGCAGCTAAAAGTGCGCCTTCCACAGGTCGAACGCCCGCTTCCCTGGCAATCGTCAAAGATTCCTGATAATATTCCAGGGCTTGACTTGGATTGTTGCTTAAAAGATAAACGTTGCCCAAAATATTTGTAATCTTCCCAACCCATATGCGATCGCCCGTAGAACGACCTATTTCTAAAGCTGGCTGAAGGTACTCAATTGCCCGTTCGTATTGATTTAATAGATAGTACGAATCCCCCAGGGCAAATAAATTTGAACCTTCGAGACTGCGGTTGTTTAATTGTCGGGCAATTGGTAAAGATTGCTGATAATATTCAACAGCTTTGGTGTAATTTTTGAGGCTAAAGTAAACCTCGCCCAGGTCAAAAGCAACCCAACCGATTAATTTTTGGTCTTGGATGGCTTGAGAGATTTCTAAACTGGGCTGCAAAAATTCAATCGCCTTTGTGGTGTTACCAGAATCCTTATAAGCTTTTCCCAATAAAGCCAAAGCGGAAGCTTCCCCCAAGCGGTCATCATTTTGCCTATAGAGAGTCAGCGCTTGTTGCCAAACCTCTATAGCCGCAGCAATTCGATTAGCTTTATACTCCTCCAAACCTCTCTCTAAAAGTTGGTAAGCTTGACTTGTCCTAGCCGACGAATATTGCACCAATACAGGTTGAATAGAAGAGGATATAGATGTTTTTTCTAGAGTTCTATCTGTTTGGAGCGCCCCTTTCGCTTCCGCTTCGTAAATCGGCATGGAAACGGCGGTGAGAAGGGTGATAACTGCACTAAGACCAAGTTTTTGAAGTTGCATAGTTCTAAGTCCCCCGATTAGCTTGGAGCGAGATATTGTTCCGCTCAACAATACATATTTCTGGATTCAGCGGACTTATGCAGTTTTCCAAACTCTGGGAAAAATTTCGCAAAAATTCGTAACATGCACCAGCTACCTCGCCCCTGGGTTATTCTTAGATCCTGATTGGCGTGCAGTGAGGGATGCAGGGATGCTGGCATCGAACCGTTGGCATTGGCGGATAGGAGTTGCGATCGGTTTATTGGCGATCGCTTTGGATAAAATAGCGCTGGCTCAAATTACCCCCGATGGGACGCTAGGGACAGAAAGTACCATCGTGACGCCAATTAACCAATTGCGCGACCAAATCGAAGGCGGTGCCATCCGAGGCGCTAACCTATTCCACAGTTTCCGTGAATTTAATATCGGCGCAGGACGCCAAGTTTATTTTGCCAACCCCACTGGAATTGAAAATATATTAACTCGCGTTACGGGTAGCACGCGCTCCGAAATTCTCGGTACTTTGGGCGTATTGGGGAATGCCAATATATTTCTGATTAATCCCAACGGCATTGTTTTTGGTTCAAATGCGCGTTTGGATCTGCGAGGTTCGTTTTTAGCCAGTACCGCCAGCAGCTTTAAATTTGCCGATGGGATAGAATTTAGCGCGACCAATCCCCAAGCACCACCATTGCTGACGATTAACGTACCGATGGGGTTGCAATTTGGGGTAGGTGCGGGAGCGATCGCCACCAACGTAAATTTAACTCCAGATGCCGTTAGTTTGAATGTCGATCCTGGTAGAACTTTAGCCCTAGTCGGCGGTGATTTGCGATTGGAAGGCGGCAGTACATTACAAGCGCCTGGGGGACGCATTGAGTTAGGCAGCGTTGGCGATAACAGTTTCGTCAGCTTCACCCCAACACCTGGCGGTTTTGTTTTGGGATATGAAGGCGTTGCCAACTTCCGGGATATCCAACTATTAGGACGAGAAAGAGCAGCTACAGTAAGTACCGCAGGCAGCGGCGGGGGTAACATTCAGGTGCAAAGCAGAAAACTCACCCTTGACGGGAGTGCAGTAATTGAACTAAACGCGGCAGTCCCCACCTTCTTATAAGGTGGGGAAGGATAGCGGTCAAAAAAGAGGGTTCGATGCCCTCTTTTTTGACAATTTCTGATCGAGGGAACGAATAAACTCTCTAAATACTTC
>NZ_BLAY01000379.1 GCF_020521235.1 Microseira wollei NIES-4236
ACCGATCAAAACCCAGCGACAATTGTGGTGGAAACCATTCCAGATGTAGGGACACGGCAGCCAAATTTTCTGGAATTATGAAAAATCTACAAATTGCCGTGTCCCGACAGTGTAAAATCTCTCCTTTGTTAACCGATCAAAACCCAGCGACAATTGTGGTGGAAACCATTCCAGATGTAGGGACACGGCAGCCAAATTTTCTGGAATTATGAAAAATCTACAAATTGCCGTGTCCCGACAGTGTAAAATCTCTCCTTTATTAATCGATATTTTCTTGCATTACCGAAAATCATCAGATGCCGTGTCCCCACAGATGGTGCCAATTTTCACGGCTGTTGCTGGGGTGGTGGAGAATTCAATAAGGGAGAATTCTTTTTAATCGCATTTTCTAGCAGTTGTTTAGCAGATTCGCTAGGTTGATTAACTGGGGTAGAAGATTTGGTCTTACCAATTCCCAGATTGGCGTTCGAGTTAATCGGAGATGAAGCAATAAGTTCTGTCAATATTTGTTTGTAAGCTTGGAAAATTTGACTGTGGGATTCTGGTTTCAGCCAATTTTCCAGTTTTTCTGTAATATCCTCTGCATCTTCTGGCAGGTTGCTAGCCAGTTGATCCAATTCAACCCAGTCTTGGCTTGAAATTAGATCTGGTTTAGATTCCAGGACATTAACAAAGGCTTGGATGCTAGTGTAAGAAACAGACATTGGTTATACTCCTTTACCAATTGTACAAAAAGCTGCCCAATAATAAGGCTGTTTAAAGGGTTTGGTAGATGCTCCTTTTTGGTCAGAAATTTCTGGGAAATCTTGACCTAATTGGATCTTCCAACCTTCACTGAGTTGTGAGTTACTCAGCCAAGTTTGAAATTCTGCTGTTGTTGTATCTCGCAACCAGCGTTGGGCAGTATTTAGCGCTAAAGCGATATTAGTTTGTTGCTGGAGTTCTTCATATAATTTCAGCATCAATAAGGCAGTGGCACGGGCGCTGACTGTCCAGAGAGTACTGACAACATTGGTACTGCCAGCTAATAAAAAACCATTTGGCAATCCAATGTATTCATCGCTGGTATTACTGAAATCGATTAAACCTGTTTCGCAGGCAGAAAGGGTGACGAGGCGACAGTTTTTCAGGTCAAAGTGTTCGATAATTTCTGCTAAAGTTAGGTCTGCATCTGCTAACTGCAACCCAGAATCTAGGGGAGAATTAAAGTTGAAGTAACCGTGACAGAAGAAAAAGGCGCTGTGAGATGCCAGGAGTTGTTCGTGCAAGGTTACGGTGTTTGTGGTGGCATCAAGTTGCAGAATGGTTGATTTTTTGGCTTGGGATTGTTTAAGAATGTAAGCAGAATCGGTAAACTGTTTTTTGATGGCTGCTACAGCACCTAAATCTTGTTCGTATAAGTCTTCTGTGGGGGTTTGAATCGCAAACAGGCGTTGAAATTGCGGGCGTTGCTGCTGTTGCACTTGTCTTAATAGTTGGAGACTGGGGGCGTAGCGAATGCCGTTGTTAAAGCAGTCTAGCAGATAGGGAGAATTGGGAGGTGGGCTTGATGTTTGATCGAAGTGCTGCCAGATTTCTGGACTGATGGGTAAGCTATGCAGCGGGAATAGGTGCAAATAAAGATGGGGAATAAAAATTAACTGGTTAATTGTGCCTGGGATTTGAGCGAGAATGTCGTTAATATGCAAAATTTCAGCTAAGTTTTGCTGGCGCGCATCTAAGCTATCTTGCCATTGTTTTTGCAGTTCTTTTTGTTCAGATGATTCGGGTTCTGCTTGTTTGATTGCGATGTAGGCTTCCAGATACTCGTTACCCCAATTCTGTAAATTTTCCAGGTCGAGTGGGGAGGATTGCCAAATAATATAGTTATCGTGGGTGATGATGAAGGCGCGGAAACAATCTGGAAAGATATACCATTGAATAATGGCGGTGCTATCGTCTAGGAGTTTTTGGATTTGGTGAAAGCGGATGGGTTCTAATGGGTAAAGTTCGTTGTAACGCTGACGCAGTTGGTTGATGTGGGTGTAGTCGGGTTGGGAATCGGTGGCGAGGCGACGTTTTTCTGTTTCAATTTCGCTTCGGAGTTGTCGCAATTCTTGGCGCTGCTGTGAGGGAATTTTACCTTTAGGATAAAGGTGGCGGGTGGCAAGGAGTTCGATTAAGTTGCGGGTTTTGCTTCTGTCGCTGTATTCAATTGCTTGGTCAGCATAACCTAACTCCAGGCAGGTTTCAATCATACGACGATACAGGCGATTCCATTCTTCCGCTTGCTTGCGTTTGCTTTCTTCTCCAGAAACAATTTCTTCGCGCAATGCTTCGACGGTTTCAATTGCTTTGAGAAAGGTATCGTAAGCGGCAGGAAACTGCTTTTCAGAGTAGTAAAGCCAACCCAAGTTAAATAAAGTTTCTGCATTTTCTTGGGGAAAAGCATCGCGGGTGTAAATAGTCAGTGCCGCATGATAAGCAGCGATCGCATTTTCAATATTCTCTGCCTTCTCTCCCAATATCCTGTTACTGTAAGCATTACCCAGATTATTTTGCGTCGTTGCCCAATTAACCGGA
The DNA here is from genome assembly GCF_020521235.1 of Microseira wollei NIES-4236. Lineage (GTDB taxonomy): Bacteria > Cyanobacteriota > Cyanobacteriia > Cyanobacteriales > Aerosakkonemataceae > Microseira > Microseira wollei. The sequence continues at coordinate 2,563 of NZ_BLAY01000379.1, forward strand.
AAAGCATCGCGGGTGTAAATAGTCAGTGCCGCATGATAAGCAGCGATCGCATTTTCAATATTCTCTGCCTTCTCTCCCAATATCCTGTTACTGTAAGCATTACCCAGATTATTTTGCGTCGTTG